>NZ_JBDNGD010000466.1:0-4002 GCF_041689495.1 Halomonas sp.
CGCTGGCCTCATCCACCAGCATTCGCTATCATACGTCGGCGCCGCTCGGCGCCATCTGCTGCGAGGGCCTATAGCTCAGTTGGTTAGAGCAGGGGACTCATAATCCCTTGGTCGCTGGTTCGAGTCCAGCTGGGCCCACCAGGACTTCCCCCTAAAACAGCAGATTAACCGCCATTCCTTGTGGCATTGCGTGGCATAGACTAGCATCCAATAACATAACCTATGTTGGTAAGGATGTTGGTAATGCCCAAGAAAGCCCGCCCCCTATCCGCCCTTGAGGTGAAGCGCCTCACCACCCCCGGCTATCATGCCGTGGGTGATGTTGCCGGCCTGCTGCTGCGCGTCGATAAGAGCGGCGCCCGGTCGTGGATACTGCGCTATTCCACCGGCGAGACGCGCTTGGCCCAAAGCGGCAAGCCCTATAAGGTGCGCCGCGACCATGGCCTAGGCGGCTACCCCGATACGTCCCTAGCTATGGCCCGCGAGAAGGCGCGCAAGGTCCGCGAGATGTTGGCCGAAGGCATAGACCCCTGGGCACGAAGAAAGCCGCCAAGCAAGCCCGACTGGCTGCCGATAAGCGCCGGTTGATCTTCGCCCAGGCTACCGAGGCCGTTATCAAGGTGAAGCAAGTCGAGGCCAGCAGCCCAAGGCACGCCCAGCAGTGGCACCAAACTCTGGAGACATACGCCTTGCCTGAGCTGGGCGCCATGAACGTGGCCGATATTGAGCTGGTCCACGTCAAGCAAGCCCTTGAGCCCATCTGGCAGAGCAAGCCCACCACCGCCGCCCGCGTGCGCCAGCGCATCGAGTCCGTTCTGGCATGGGCGACTGCCCACGGCCATCGCACCGGCCCCAATCCCGCCGCATGGAAAGGCAACCTGGATGCGGTGCTGCCGGCCACTGCCAAGATCAAGAAGAAGTCACACCACCGCGCCATGCCCGCGTTCTGGGCGCGGCTGCGAGAGCGTGACGACATGCCGGCCAAGGCCCTGGCGTTCACCATTCTGACGGGCAGCCGGTCCGGCGAGGTGCTGGGCGCAGGTTGGGAGGAGATCGACCTGGCTGGCGCGGTTTGGATTGTGCCGCCAGAGCGCACCAAGGGCCGCCGTGAGCATCGTGTGCCGCTGGCGCCGGCTGCCGTTGAGCTGTTGCGTTCGTTGCCCCAGGCCGATGAAGGGCTGGTATTCGCCAACAACAAGGGCCGCAAGCTGGGCGACCGGGCAATGATTGACTTGCTGGACGCCATGGGCGAGAGAGAGCGGGCGACCGTCCACGGCATGAGGTCCACGTTCCGCGACTGGATGGCAGAGCGCACCGCGACCCCGCATGACGTGGCAGAGATGGCGCTAGGCCACGCGATAGCCAACCAAGCCGAAGCCGCATACCGGCGCGGCGACCTGCTGACCAAGCGAGCCCTGCTGATGAAGCAATGGGCCGCCTTCCTGGCCACCCCGGCCAGCGCCAGCGGAAAGGTGACGGCGATCCGCAAGGAGGCGACCATCGAATAACCGATTTGGCCGGCTAGGGCCGTATACCCGAAAGCGCCGACTCCACCGCGCCCGCCGGCCAACCTTACCTGGAGTAAGCGTGAGGAGTAGCGCGTTGTCTAGCCTGAATTTTTGGAGAGCAGAGCACTCACTTGATATTGAAAATGCCTGCATGCTTCTAGCTGGCCTTGATCCATGGGATGAGGACATGTCTCTAAAGCTAGTCGCTTATAGTGCAGAAAAAAACAAGCTGAGCTGCCTTCAGTAGGGATTGGGTGGGTAGATCAAAAAGATATTGGTAAACCAGAAGAAGACAAAATTGAATTAGAGTTTGATGAGTCTATAGAAGCCAAAATGGCGAGGCGGCAGGCCTTGAGATGGCTTTTGCGGGCTAAGAGCGCTGTTGCAAATGGAGAGCTTACCCCTCATGGAGATGTTTATAGTTTTGATAGGAAAGAAGCACGACCAGTGCCACTAACACAAATTGATCCAGGAGAAAGGCTACATTTTCAGGTGACACGAATCGAACTCGCTCGCTGGTTGGTGTCGCTGGGGTGGCCTAAAAATGAGCACCCCGGATTTTTGGTTGGCGCTGAGCCAGTCTGTTCCGAAGGGGATGAGGCCGAGGAGCTTCGAGCCCTGGAGGCGTTCGGTCTGCTGGTGGAGCTGTATGCCAGTCAACATGGCCCCGATTATCAGTATGGCACCCGGCCGAACGCGTCCCGTGTCGTCAAGGATATGCTCGGCATCATGCCAAAGGACGTAACTAAAATGGGCGACCGCAAGCTGAAAGAGCATGTGGGCGCTGCAATCATGGCCTGGAAGGCCAAGAAGCGCCGATAGTCTGCAATCTGCATTTTGCATCTGCACCACACCGCCCGAGCGCCACGCCATGCTGCCCGTGAATCCACAACGCGAGGCAGCACCAAATGGCAACCGCCACCCACCACGCCAATACGGGCGACACCGCCCAGCCCACCACCGGCCAAGGCGCCAGCAATGCCTGGCGTACCTGGCTGTCCGTCAAGCAACTGGCCAACCGCTACGGCGCCCATGAAGCCACTATCTGGCGCTGGGTCCGTGAAGGCCGCTTTCCCCAGCCAGTAAAACTGGCCGGCAACCTTACCCGCTGGTCGCTGGCCGACGTTGAGAGCTGGGAGCAAGCCCAGCGGGAGGCGTCGGCATGACTGTCAATATGAAAAAGGTCTGGTCCCTTGCAGGGGGCCAGACCCATATCAAAGCGCCTTCCCGGACGCACTCCAAGTATACCACCATCGAGTCTGCACTGGCTGACGCCCTGGTTCGTTACGGCGTGAAGCTGAGCCCCAAGGCATCAGGCCGGTTCGAGCGGTTTGACTCGCCCGACAAGCCGAAGGGCAACTCCAACGGTTGGTATCGCATCCACTCGCCCCAGGTCGCGAGCTTCGGTATCTGGCATCTGGACCTGAACGAGACCGTGACATTGAACGGTTCCAGCGACCCCAAGGCCGCCGCTCAGGCTCGTCTGGAGGCCATGCGGGTGCGTGACCGTCGCGACCGGGAGCGCCAGCAGCGAGAAGCCGAGGCCAAGGAGATGGCCAACCGCTGGTGGCCCCAGGCCGGGCCGGCAAACCCTACTTTTCCCTACCTGGCTGGCAAGGGCCTACCGCCATTCAACCTTCGCCAGCGCGGTGACGTGCTGCTGATGCCCATGTACTTCGAGGGCGAGTCGGAGAAAGTCAAGGAGCCCAGGCGCACGTTCGCGACGGGCTCCCTGGCCACTGCAATCATCTTCCAATCAGAGTTCGCTACCCAGGACGACTTCGCGACTGCCGGCAACCTGGAGAGGTGGCGGGAAAGCATCGGTGCCCTGTGTCGCGATAACCTGATATTGGTGCTAGCCGTGTCCACCGCCCTGGCGGGTCTTCAGCGTGGAGATCGGGCTCGTCGAGCCATTGATCTGTTCGCCGCTGGCGCTTCCAGAGCTCAGATCTCCGAGGTCTTGGGTGTGAGTCATGCCACCGCTGGCCGCTGGATTTGGGAGGTCGTCGATTGCGTTGATGACCACCTGCCTCTGATCGATGCGGAGTGATCGTCATGGCGAAAAGGAGGAGCGGGGCTGCATACAGCAAGTGGCCGGGGGGGTTCCTCGCCCTGCCGAAGGTAGTTCTCGAGCACGAGGATTTCCGCACGCTATCGCCGAACGGCTTCAAGGTGCTGTTGGTTCTGGGCGCTCAGTACAACGGCAAGAACAACGGCGACCTGTCGGCCACTTCCAAGGTGATGGAGGCGTGGGGTGGTATTTCACACACCACGCTCGCCAAGGCCCTCAAGGAGCTCCAGGACCGCAGGCTGATCTGCAAAACGCGCGATAACCAATACGGTCGCGCCGGCGCACGCTGCGCCTTGTACGCCATCACTTGGCAGCCCATCGATCCTTGCGACGGCAAGCTGGATGTCGCCGACACGGATATGCCGCCGAGGAAGTGGAGGGCATGAGGCGAATTTCGATTTTTACCGTCTCCAGAAAATGGAG
>NZ_JBDNGD010000467.1:0-5483 GCF_041689495.1 Halomonas sp.
CTGTCATCGTCGAGACTGTCATAGTAGAGGACGTATGACGCATCCTGGGTAGGCGGGCCGACCAGGGGCTCGGCCACCGCCACGTCGGGCACGACATCGGAGAGGTCCTCCATGTGCTCATGCTCGATGGCACCCTGGATGACCTCCTCGGTGACAGCCAGTTCGGCCCCCGCAGAGGACATCGGCGTGGCGGGCGCGAAGGGCGCCACGGGTACCGGCGCCGGCCGAACACTGCGCCGCCAGACGAAGAAACCTACCAGGAAAAGCCCCAGGGTGCCCATCGACCAGAACAGGCCGGCATCGCCGATACCGGCCATGATCGGCGAGATGATCGGCGGGCTCAGCGTCGAACCGATGGCATTGACCAACAGGAGGCCCTGGCTCATGCGCACCAGGGCACCGGCCGGGGCACGGTCGGCGGCGTGGCTCACCGCCACCGGATAGAGGGCGAAGACGCCGCCGCCCAGCAGGAACAGCAGGCCGGCCATGACCCAGGTGCTGAGGGGCAGGAACAGCATGCCGGCGGAGATCAGGACGCTGAAGCCACCGATCAGGATCAGCACGATCTGGCGGTCGTGGCGGTCCGACCAACGACCGATAGGATACTGCAGCAACATGGCACCGAGAACCACCATTGCCATCATCTGACCGATCTCGCCAACCGTCAGGCCGATGCGTTGGAGGTAGAGCGGCAGCAGGGAATAGACGGCGGCCACGGCCAGCCCCGAACCGAAGCTACCCATCACGCCGGTGGGTGTCAGGGTGATCAGCCGCAAGGGCGAGAGCGGTTCAGCGTGTTCGATCAATGGCGATACCCGGGGGATCATCGCCATGGGCAGCACCGACAGAGAGGCCAGCAGGCCGATCACCATGAAGGGGGCGGTCACCCCCATGGCATCGGTCACCCCCAGCAGCAACTGGCCGACGACCCCGGCGGCATACAGCGAGATCATGTAGAGCGCCAGCAGTCGACCGCGTATCTTCTGGTCACCGGCGGTGAGCAACCAGCTCTCGATGACCAGATAGACTCCCACCGTGGCCCAGCCGCCGATCAGGCGCAGCACGAACCAGGCCCAGGGCTCGAAGAACAGGCCCTGCAGGAGCACGGTCACCGCCACCAGGGAGGCGAAACTGCCGTAGGCACGGATATGGCCGATGCGCAGCAGCAGGCGGTCATTGAACATCGCGCCCAGCGCCAGGCCGATGAAGTAGGCCGACGACACCCAGCCGATGATCACCGTGGACTCCCCCGCCGTGTCCAGTCGCAGGGTAATCAGGGTGGCCAGGAAACTGTTGCCGATCCCCAGGATGAAGAGCCCCAGCAAGGGGGGCAGGGCCATGGCCAAGAGTTGCCGCGACATGGTGTGCCTCACAGCAGCAGGTGAAAACCAGAGGGTGGCAGAAAATGCTCGAGGCTGCCTGCAGGCCAGGCCGAAAGCAGGCAGGATGATACGCTCACACCATCCGCCGTCAATCGCTGACCATGGCGGGGTAGTGCAGCAGCAGCACCACATCGGGCGCGGGAAATTCCACTCGCATACCCAGCCGCCTGGCCAGCCACCGGAAGCTGGCCTCGCTGAAGAAGACCACATGGGTGGGATCCTGGATGTAGTGCCAACGGGCGAAGGCATCCCGTGACAGGACCCGCTTGGTCATCACGCCTAGCCAGCCGCCCTCGGTCAGCAGGCCCGCCAATCGCTCGAGTTCACGCCCCGGAGTGTAGAGATGCTCGACGACCTCGGTGGCGGTGATGAAATCGTAGCGGCACTCGAATACCCGGGTATCCGGCGCATAGAAGGGATCATAGATCGCCATGGGATGGCCGGCCTCCTCGAACATCACCGATAGCGTTGGGCCGGGGCCGGCACCGAAATCCAGCCCACGGGCACCAGGCGCCAGGCGTTCACGCAGCGGGTCGAAGAGCCGCGATAGGAAACGACGATAGCCCGGGTCATCGGGTGAGTTCTCGTGGCGGTCATAGACCGCCTTCTCGTCGACCGGCGCGAGTCGCTGCCATGGCGGCACGAACACCAGGTCGCAGTTCAAGCACTGAAGGTAGTCGCGCCGCGCATCGCGATGGTAGGGGTGCGCATCGCGCGCCGCACATAGCGGGCAGGGCGTCATCATCGTATCCTCTGTAACCAAACACGCTTTAAAGGAGACGCGAATGCTCTCAGGTCTGGACCATCTGGTCATCACCGTGACCGATATTTCCCGCGCCGTGGACTTCTACTCGCGGGTATTGGGGCTGGAAGTTCGTTACCGCGACCGTGAGCGCGTCGACCTGATGCTGGGCGACATGGCGCTGCGACTGCACTGGACCGATACCGACGTGAGCCCCAAGGCGGCCACCCCCACTCCCGGCAGCCTGGATCTCTGCCTGCGCAGCCTGCTGCCCCTGGAAGAGGTGGCACGCCACCTCGAAGCACTGGATGTCGAGGTGGAACTGGGCCCGATCGCCCGCCAGGGAGCCAACGGCGAGATCGCGTCGATCTACCTGCGCGACCCGGATGGTAATCTGCTGGAGATCAGCCGGCCGATGAAACCTCAGGCGGACTGAGTCGGGCCTCCGAGGCCGCCCATGGATTTATGGCCAGTGGCCGGTATCATGGGCGCTCGATATCCCTATCCCATGGAAGCCGCATGAACGATACAGCGCACAATGACGATCCTCGCGGCCAGCATCCAGTCGCCGACCAGGGCAAGGCCCCGGACAATCTGGAAACCTGGCTGGTCTGATGAGCGAGACGGCTTCAGGCCCCGGCCGCCTCCAGGCAGGCGCCATCGCCCGCTTGTGGCGCCTGCTGGCTTCCCGCCGACTGGCCACGCTGTGGCGCCTGTCGCGCTGGGCCGGGCCCCTTGTCCATCGCGTCAGCCGACGCGAGCGTGAGGTCACCGAGATCAACCTCGCCGAGGTATATCCCGATTGCAGCGACCCCGAGCGCCGCGACCTCGCGCGACTCAGCCTGACCCACTCCACGGCGACCATGCTGGAACTCGGTTTCGCCTGGATGGCCGAGCCTGGGCGAGTGGAAACCGCCATCCTCGAGGTCAGGGGCCGCGAACTGCTCGACGAGGCCAGGGCCGAGGGCCGCGGCGTCATTGTGCTGGCGCCGCACTTCGGCAACTGGGAGGTGCTCAACTTCTGGCTATCCAGTCACCTCCCCTTCACCGCCATGTACGAACCGCCCAAGATCGCCGCCCTGGATCCGGTGATACGCCAGGGCAGGGAGCGCATGGGTGCGCGTCTGGTGCCCACCAATCCGCGCGGCGTGGCGGCCCTGCTCAAGGCCCTCAAGCGCAGCGAGGCCATCGGCATCCTCCCCGACCAGGAGCCGGACTGGGGCAGCGGCGTTTTCGCGCCCTTCTTCGGCCGACTCGCCTATACCGCCACCCTGCTGCCCAAGCTGGTCGCCCGCACCGAGGCCCGGGTAGTCACCGGCGTCGCCCGTCGCCTGCCCGGCCGCGGCTTCGCCATCCACTTCCTGCCCGCCGACGAGCGCGTCTACGCCACCGACGAGGCCCGCTCGGCCGCCGGCGTCAATGCCTGCGTGGAGGCCGCCATCGCCCTGGACCCGGCCCAGTACCAGTGGGAATACAAGCGCTACCGCAAGGTAATCCAGGAGCAGCAGGGGCACCCCGACCACCCCTCCTTCCGGCTCTACTGAGCGGTCAAGGAAATGACCCCGGCATCATGATCCGAAATCCTCATGCAGCCAGCGGCGAAACTGATCCATACCGGGAGACTTCCCGGTATCAGGGGGAAGCATGCCGTCCACGAATCCACGATCCAGGAAGGGTGCCAGGAGGCGGGGGTCGCCGCTGATCACATGGACGGGCACCGCCCCGCTGGCATCATCACCGGTGATCAGGGGCGCCGCCTGGTGGTCGCCCATCAGGATCAGCAGGGTATCCTCATCCACGAAGTCCTCGGCCCAGCGCAGGCTGGCATGCAGCGCATAGTCCACCGACAGGGCGTAGTGATCGCGGATGCGCTCAAGGTCCTGCCAGAGCTCATCGGGGGGATCACCGGCATCTTCCCAGCGGGAATAGACGCTGCCGTCGCCCACCTCGTCCCAGTCGTCCAGCACGGGGATGATCGGCGTCCAAGGGGCGTGGCTGCTGATCAGGGCGATCTGGGCGAAGAGGGGAACCTCAGTCGGCTGCCGGATCCGCTGCTCGAAATGGTGCAGGGTGAACTGGTCGGGCATGGTGACCCAGTTCAGAGGCGGCCCGGCATAGTCGATGTCGCTGGCCGCATGGATCTCGTCGAAGTCATAGGCCTCCCCCTCCGGCCAGGCCAGGGTGATGGCGGGCATTACCGCCAGGGTACGGTGGCCGGTGGCGCGGAAGTCGTCCACCAGGGTATCGCGCTCGCTGGCCAGCATTAGTTGATACCAGAGCTGGTTGTCGATCCACAGGCCACTGAGGGTGCTGGCATGGGCCAGCCAGGATTGCCCGCCGCGAATCGGTGCCTCCAGAGTGCCGGAGGCCATCGAAAGCCCCGCGGCCTGGAGCCGCTCGCCCATTTCCTGAAGACGCGGCACCACGACATCCGCATAGCGATCATCGACGACGGCCGAGACACCGTAGGACTCCACGAATAACAGCACCACATCGCGACCGACCAGCCCCGGCAATGAGCGGGCCGGTGACGGCGAGGCCACCAGTCGCTCGGCAAATTCCCGATGGGCGCGGCGAGTCTCGAGCAGACGCTCGGCCTGGAAATGCAGGGTGTCCAGCAGCGGTGTCCGGGCCTGGGGCAGCAGCCGTGAATGCTTAAGCTCGGCGGCCACCAGCAGGCCGCTGGCCATCAGAAGTCCTGCCCCGATCACCATGGCGGGTCTGGCACGCAGGATTCCCTGGGTCGACTTCAGCAGATACGCCAGCAGCCAGGCGATGGCCACCAGCAGCAGAGCACCCACCAGGGTGACCAGCACGGCTATCACCGCACCCAGGTTGCCCTCCAGCAGATGGAAGACCGAACGCACCAGCGGAATGTCCAGGTAGAGGTTCAGCGAGCGCCCGAAGGCCAGATGAGTCGCCGCATCACCCAGGCCGATGACCAGGACCAGCATTACGGCGACCACGATCGACCATCGCAACCAGGCGAGCCTCGCCGAACCGGGCAGCAGGGCCGGCAGGAGGGCGAGGATCACCGCTTCCAGGGCGATCAGGCGCGACCCCGGCTCGCCGAAGCGCAGCCAGAGCGGTACCAGCAACAGCAGATTGATCAGCACGGCCGAAGCCAGCAGTCTCGGCATGGGTGGGGGCTCCTCGCCGGGTCTCGTGGGGGAACTTTCGTCGGCACCAGAGCCCAATGCCGCTAGGGGCGAGTCCGTGTATCACGCTTGGTGAATGCCACCCTTAAAGTATACAATGGATCGTTGTTGTATAGTTCTTGTCATGTTTTTTAACCCGCCCTACCGACCTTGGCAGCGCTACAGGCAAGACATCGATCGCCACGAGGATACAGGATGCCC
>NZ_JBDNGD010000468.1:0-3474 GCF_041689495.1 Halomonas sp.
AAGCTGCCATGCTCGGGTGCCGTGACGCGATTGCGCTCATCCACCTGGATGCTGGCACTCTCGAACCAGGATGCCGGATTCGGCTGGAAGCCGAAGGCCACCACCACGGCATCGGCCGGGATGATCTCCTCCGAGCCCGGAACTACTTCGGGACGCTGACGGCCATTCTCGTCGGGTTCGCCGAGACGGGTACGAACCACCTTGACGCCCTCCACCTTGCCCTCACCCACCACGGCAACCGGCTGGCGATTGAACAGGAACTCCACACCTTCCTCGCGGGCATTACCCACCTCGCGGCGGGAACCCGGCATGTTCTGCTCGTCACGGCGGTAGGCACAGGTCACGCTGGCGGCACCCTGTCGGATGGCGGTGCGGTTACAATCCATGGCGGTATCGCCGCCGCCCAGCACCACCACGCGCTGATCCTTGAAGGAAACGTAATCCTGGGGATCCTTCTCGAACCCCAGGCAATGATTGACATTGGCGATCAGGTAGTCGAGCGCCTTGTGGACGCCGGGAAGATCCTCGCCAGGAAAGCCCCCTTCCATGTACTTGTAAGTGCCCATGCCCATGAAAACGGCATCATACTCCTCGAGCAGGTCGTCAAAATTCACGTCCTTGCCGATCTCGGTATTGAGCCGGAACTCGATCCCCATCTCCTCGAACACGGCACGACGACGCTTCATGACGGTCTTCTCGAGCTTGAACTCGGGGATACCGAAGGTCAGAAGGCCGCCGATCTCCGGATACTTGTCGAAGACCACCGGCCTGACGCCGTTGCGCACCAGGATATCAGCACAGCCAAGCCCCGCCGGACCGGCACCGATTACCGCCACCTTCCTGTCGGTCCAGGTCACCTTGGACATGTCCGGACGCCAGCCCATGGCGAAGGCGGTGTCGGTGATGTACTTCTCCACCGAGCCGATGGTCACCGCACCGAAGCCGTCATTGAGGGTGCAGTCACCCTCGCAGAGTCGATCCTGGGGGCAGACCCGGCCGCACACCTCGGGCAGGGTATTGGTCTTGTGCGACAGTTCCGCCGCCTCGAGGAGGTTGCCCTCGGCCACCAGCTGGAGCCAGTTGGGAATATAGTTGTGAACCGGGCACTTCCACTCGCAGTAGGGGTTGCCGCAATGCAGGCAACGGTGCGCCTGACTCGCCGCATCCTGGGGCTTGTAGGCCTCGTAGATCTCGGCGAACTCCCGTGTGCGGGTCCGCACCTCCTTCTTGCTTGGGTCCTGACGACCCACATCGATGAACTGGAAATCGTTGCTCAGACGGTTTGCCATGATCAGACTCCTCTTGACTGGCGTGTTCGGGACGCCGATGGCCCACTTATTCCGGCTGACGCCGTCTTTCTTATTCCGGCTGACGCCGGGACTGGGCCAGCAGGCTGCTCAGACTTGCCGCCTTGGGCTTGACCAGCCAGAAGTGACGGATGAAATCGCTGAAGTCCTCGAGGATCGCCCGGCCACGCTGTGAGCCGGTCTCGGCGACGAACTCCTCGACCATCTCGCGCAGGTGACGACGGTAGGCCTCCATCGCCTCGGTGTTCACCCGATGGATTTCCACCAGTTCATGGTTGTACTTGTCGACGAAGGAGCGATCCTTATCCAGCACATAGGCGAAGCCACCGGTCATGCCCGCACCGAAGTTGACGCCCGTTTCTCCCAGCACGCAAAGCACGCCGCCCGTCATGTATTCACCGCAGTGGTCACCGGCGCCTTCGATCACCGCCTGAGCACCGGAATTGCGGACCCCGAAACGCTCCCCGGCGGTACCGGCGGCGAACAACTTGCCCCCGGTGGCACCGTACAGGCAGGTATTGCCGACGATCGCCGTCCTGTGGCTCTCGAAGGTGCTCTCCCTCGGCGGCACGATGACCACCTTGCCGCCGTTCATGCCCTTGCCGACGTAGTCGTTGGCATCGCCTTCCAGATAGAGGTGCAGGCCACGAGCATTCCAGACACCGAAGCTCTGGCCTGCCACACCGGTGAAGCGCGCTACCAGGGGCGTATCCTCCAGCCCCGCCTCCCCGTGACGCTTGGCAATGGCGCCGGAGATCAGGGCGCCCACGCTGCGGTCGCAGTTGGTGATGCTGAAATGGAACTCACCACCGGATTTCTGCTCGATAGCCTCCTTCAGGGCCACCAATACTTCCTGGTTCTTGGCGCCCGGATCA
Organism: Halomonas sp.; assembly: GCF_041689495.1. Taxonomy (GTDB): domain Bacteria; phylum Pseudomonadota; class Gammaproteobacteria; order Pseudomonadales; family Halomonadaceae; genus Halomonas. Next base: position 2,183 of record NZ_JBDNGD010000468.1, read on the forward strand.
TGGGGCACGTTGCGGCTGATCTGGCAGAACTGGGGTGCATCGGCCGGAATGAAATCATTCTCCAGCAGAGGCGACAGATCAAGCTTGCGCTGGGACGGGGTAATGCCCTCGAGCACCTCGAAGAGATCGGTGCGGCCGATGAGCTCGGTGAGCTGGCGCACGCCCAGCATGGCCATGAGCTCCCGGACTTCCTCGGCAATGAAGCGGAAGTAGTGCTTGACCATGTCGACGGTGCCGCGGAAGTGCTCGTCGCGCAGGTAGTCGTGCTGAGTCGCCACCCCGGTGGCGCAATTGTTCAGGTGACAGATACGCAGATACTTGCAGCCCAGTGCCACCATGGGCGCGGTGCCGAAGCCGAAGCTCTCGGCGCCGAGGATCGCCGCCTTGACCACGTCGAGGCCGGTCTTGAGGCCGCCATCGGTCTGCAGCCGGATCTTGTCACGCAGGCCATTGATGCGCAGCGCCTGGTGCACCTCGGGCAGGCCCAGCTCCCACGGGCTGCCGGCATGCTTGATGGAGGTCAGGGGGCTCGCCGCGGTACCACCGTCATAACCGGATACGGTGATCAGGTCAGCATAGGCCTTGGCCACGCCGGTGGCGATGGTGCCGATGCCTGGCTCGGAGACCAGCTTGACGGAAACCTGGGCGTCCGGATTGACCTGCTTGAGGTCGAAGATCAACTGGGCCAGGTCCTCGATGGAATAGATATCGTGGTGCGGTGGCGGCGAGATGAGAGTCACGCCGGGCACGGAATAGCGCAAGCGGGCGATCAGTTCGTTGACCTTGCCGCCGGGCAACTGGCCGCCTTCACCCGGCTTGGCACCCTGGGCCACCTTGATCTGCAACACCTCTGCATTGACGAGGTAATGCGGGGTGACACCGAAGCGCCCCGAGGCGATCTGCTTGATCTTGGAGGAGCGGATGGTGCCGTAGCGAGCCGGATCCTCACCCCCTTCACCGGAATTGGAGCGCCCGCCCGCCTCGTTCATGGCCTGGGCCAGGGACTCATGGGCCTCCGGTGACAGGGCACCCAGGGACATGCCGGCGCTGTCGAAGCGCGGGATGAGATCATCGATGGACTCGACTTCCTCGAGAGGCACAGGCTCGGCGGACGGCTTCAGCTTTAGCAGGTCTCGCAGGGTCGCCGGGGCGCGTTCGTTGACCAGGGCGGCAAATTTCTTCCACTTCTCGTAACTGCCCTCCTGCACGGCCTGCTGCAGGGACATGACCACGTCCGGGTTGTAGGCATGGTACTCGTGACCATGAACATACTTGAGCATTCCGCCCTGGGA
>NZ_JBDNGD010000469.1:0-4683 GCF_041689495.1 Halomonas sp.
GTGGCACGGTGCATCCAGGCGGAAGGGCGTCCGCCTTCCGGCAGTTGCCAGACACCGCTCAACAGGGCGCCGCCGCGAGCCGCCTTGCTGGTGTCCGAGGGGCGCAGTGGCACCGTCTCGGCCAGGGTGGCGGCCAGCTCGTCGAGGTCGAGTCCCGGGCCCTCGATCTCCCATTCCCACTCGCCGCGACTCGAGAGCCCGCCGCCACCCTGGCCGGGGGTCTTCAGGGTCTGCACCAGCCGGTCGCCGTTGCGACGCAGGCGCAGTGCCATCTGCGCCCTTGCAAGGTCACCCTCGGGGGTATCGAAATAGGTGTTGCCGAGGTGGGCGGTATCCGGCGTCAAGCCGCGCAGACGGGGATGGCGGCGCAGTGCCTCGGGGCCATCCTGCCCCAGGGCCAGCTTGAGTTCGATCTCCTGACTCATCGTCTTGCCACCTCGGTTTCGTGAAGAATGGATGAATTTTTCATGACGCGGCTGCCGGTACATCACTATACTGTCGCGGCCATTTCCCAAGATCCACGAGACCATGGTTACACCGAATCCCTTTTCCGCGATGTTCGGCCGCTCGCCATTCCAGCCGTTGCTGGCCCATATCGTCAAGGCCAATGACTGTGCCGACCAGTTGCTGCCGTTCTTCGAGGCCACCCTTGCCGGAGACTGGGCGTCGGCGGAGGAACATCGCAAGACCGTCACCCGTCTCGAGCACGAGGCAGACGAACTCAAGACCGAGCTGCGCCTCAACCTGCCCAACACCATGTTCCTGCCGGTGTCGCGCACCGATCTGCTGGACCTGCTCAGCGTCCAGGACAAGATTGCCAACAAGGTCCGCGACATCACCGGCATCATGGTCGGTCGACGCATGCAGGTCCCCGAGGCGCTGGCCCACCCCATGCGGGACTATATCCAGACCTCGGTGGCCTGCGTGGCACAGTCCCGCCAGGCCCTGGAGGAACTCAAGGGTCTCCTCGAGTCCGGTTTCGGCCGCAATGTCGCGGAGGTGATGCAGAAGTTGATCCGTGAACTGCATGTGCTGGAAAACCAGGCGGACGGTCAGCAGGTGGCCATTCGTCGAATCCTCTTCGAGTTGGAGAGCCAGCTGCCGCCGGTGGACGTAATCTTCCTCTACCAGATCATCGATTGGGTCGGCGAGCTGTCGGACCGCGCCGAGCGAGTCGGCAGCCGCCTGCAGGTCCTCACCGCTCGTTGAGTCGAATCATGTGTGCAGTGGTCCGCTGTACCGGGCCAGCGCCAGAACGCTACTCCCTGACAGCCACCTAGGATTCCTTCCCTATGGCGATCATCGCGCAGCACGGCGAAATCTTCATCATACTGGCTTGCCTGTTCGGTTTCTTCATGGCCTGGGGCGTTGGTGCCAACGACGTCGCCAATGCCATGGGGACCTCGGTCGGGTCCCGGGCCATCACCATCAAGCAGGCGATCATCATCGCCGTGGTCTTCGAATTTCTCGGCGCCTGGCTTGCCGGCGGCGAGGTCACCGCGACCATCCGCGGGGGTATCATCGACCCGGAGCTGCTCGATGCCGATCCGCAGTTCCTGGTCTATGGCATGCTGTCGTCGCTGCTGGCGGCGGCCATCTGGCTGTTGATCGCTTCCGCCAAGGGCTGGCCGGTCTCCACCACCCACTCCATCGTCGGCGCCATCGTCGGCTTCGGCGCCGTTGGGTTGGGCATGGAGGCCGTGGCCTGGGGCAAGGTCGGCCAGATCGCCTCCAGCTGGCTGATCTCACCGCTGCTGGCGGGTACCTTCGCCTTCGTGCTCTTCAAGTCGGTGCAGCACCTGATCTTCGAGGCCCGAGATCCCTTCAGCTCGGCGAAGCGCTACGTACCGTTTTACGTCTTCCTGGTGGGCTTCATCGTTGCCATGGTCACCTTCACCAAGGGGCTCAAGCACGTCGGCCTGGATCTCAGCTTCGCCCAGAGTCTGCTGCTCTCGCTTCTCATCGGCCTCCTGATCATGGGCGTGGGTATCCTGATGGAGCGACGGGTCAAGTACGAGCAACGCGCCAACGACCAGTTCGGCTATGGCAACGTCGAGCGGGTCTTCGGCGTGCTGATGATCTTCACCGCCTGTGCCATGGCCTTTGCCCATGGCTCAAACGACGTGGCCAATGCCGTCGGTCCCCTGGCCGCGGTGATCAGCGTGGTGCGCAGCGACGGCGTCATCGATGCCGCCGCTCTGGTCCCCTGGTGGGTGCTGGTGCTGGGCGGCGGTGGTATCGTCGCCGGCCTGGTCACCTATGGGCACAAGGTCATCGCCACCGTGGGCACCGGCATCACCGAACTGACACCGAGCCGCGGCTTCGCCGCCACCCTGGCCGCGGCTACCACCGTGGTCCTGGCCTCGGGCACCGGCTTGCCGATCTCCACCACCCATACCCTGGTGGGCGCCGTGCTGGGCGTGGGACTGGCCCGTGGCATGGCGGCGCTCAACCTGAGGGTCATCGGCACCATCGTCATGTCCTGGCTCATCACCCTGCCGGCCGGTGCAGGCCTGGCGATCCTCTTCTTCTTCACCTTCAAGGGCATCTTCAGCTGATCGCGTGCGGTTTTCCCGCGCACCAGTGACGGCGGTCCCGCCTCAAGGTGGTGCCGCCGTTTTGTCAGCTCTGCTATCATCGACATTTACCCTTGCTTTCGCTCACCTGCTGCCGGAGTGCGGCCTTGGACACACGCTTCCCCTTCGTCGACTGGTTTCGCAACTCATCGCCCTATATCAATGCCCATCGCGGTCGCACCTTCGTGATCCTGATCGAGGGCGACGCGATGACGCGAGGGCGAAACGAGCAGCTGATCCAGGACCTGGCGCTGATGCACACCCTGGGCGTGCAACTGGTGGTGGTGTTCGGTATCCGCCCCCAGGTCCGGTTGGCGCTGGATGAGCTCGATATCACGCCGGAGGTCCATCAGGGACGCTGGGTCGCCGATGAGGTGATCATGGCGCTGGTCAAGCGGATCTCGGCCGAGCAGCGGTTGTGGCTGGAGGCGAGGCTCTCTCTGGGCCTCCCCAATACGCCACTGCATGGCGTGGAGCTCACCGCCGTCTCGGGCAACCTGGTGATGGCCAAGCCACTCGGGGTGCGCGAGGGAATCGATTTCCACCACAGCGGCGAGGTGCGTCGCGTGCGTGCCGCGGCGATCCGAGGCCTGCTGGAAAAGGGCTCGCTGGTGGTGCTGCCGCCGCTGGGCTTCTCCAGCACCGGTGAGGTGTTCGACCTGGATGCCTCGGAGGTGGCCCAGCATGCCGCCATGGCGCTGGGCGCGGACAAGCTGATCCTGCTGGGCGAGTCCTGTGGCCTATATGACGGTAGTGGACAGTTGCAGCGTCAGCTGACACCGGCAGAGGCCGAGCCGCTGAGGCAAGAGTCGTTGCCGGGCAGCGAACTGGCCAGACACCTCGGTGCCGCCTGTGCCGCGGCCCGCCATGGCGTGGCGCGTACCCATCTGCTGTCCTGGCACGATCACGACGCCCTGCTCGGTGAGCTCTTCACCCGGGATGGGGTGGGCACCATGATCACCCAGCATCGTTACGAGCAGTTGCGCCCGGCGGGTCTCACCGATATCGGTGGCCTGCTGGAACTGCTCGACCCCCTCGAGCGTGACGGTATGCTGGTACCCCGTTCCCGGGAGCGACTCGAACACGAGATCGATGATTACCTGGTCATCGAACGCGACGGGATGATCATCGGCTGTGCGGCCCTGCATGCCTTCCACGATGCCCAGATGGCCGAACTGGCCTGTGTGGCCGTGCATGACGACTACCGGGGCGGTGCCCGTGGTGAATTGCTGCTGGCCGAGGTCGAGCGGCGTGCCAGGCGCCTGGGCCTCTCGGCGCTCTTCGCCCTGACCACCCATACCGCCCACTGGTTCTTCGATCATGGCTTCCGCCTGGCGGATATCGAGGCGCTGCCGACGCTTCGCCGCGACACCTACAACCATGCCCGCAAGTCCAAGATTCTCGTCAAGACCCTCGCCTGACCGGTCGATCCGAGTGTCGAGTGGCTGAACGCTCGGCGCTCTGTCGATTCCTGACGTCGACGCCATCCAGGCCGTCTCCATCTGGCAACATTCCAATCGGCTGTTTTTCCAATGGTTTTCATTAAGTCCCGCCTGGCTGTAGCCAGAAAGCGACGGTTGGGGTGGTGATACCGCCTGTAAAAGGGCTGGCGAACTGTTGCGACAGAGAATTCCGGTCGATGGCTATTTACAACGAATTGAAATAGAAGGGATAATTAATTTCTGGCACGAAATTGGCATCTGACTGGATGAGCAACGAAGCGGTTCTTTACGGCTCGAACCGCTTTTGATCGCCGAGGGAACGGGTCAACACTGCCCTGTGCGCCCGGCAACCGAGGCGATCAGCGTCTGCTCCAAGCGATGTGTGACTTTAACAGGTTGCGATGAGATGGGTATCGCCGCAAGGCAAGGAGAGATGCCCTGAGGGCAAGGATGCCCCGGCACGGATGCCTCCCCCCTTGGGGGACCCTACACTGCAGCCTCGCCTTCGCCTCTGATCGAGGCGGGGTTGTCGGAAGCGAAGTCGGATGGTTCGCCATCTGGAGATGCTCGAAGTTTCCCGTGAATTCGAAGCTCTCTGAGTAAAGTTCCCTGCGTATTTGGGCTGGCTCTGCCGGCCCTTTTTTTCTTCAATACGGTTTTCTTCA
>NZ_JBDNGD010000470.1:0-4506 GCF_041689495.1 Halomonas sp.
CAGCACCCGGCCCTCGCTGGGCACCAGGAAACCGCTGATTATGTTGAGCAGGGTGGTCTTGCCGCAGCCCGAGGGGCCGAGGAAGCTGAAGAACTCTCCCGACCCGATCTCGAGAGACGTCCTCTCGATGGCGGTGAAGTCACCAAAGCGCATCACTACCTCTGATTCAGCTCACCTCGAGAGCCACCTTCAACACGCCATCGCGTTGGTGGGAGAAGAGGTCATAGGCCTCGACAATCTGCTCCAGCGGGTAGCGGTGAGTGACCATAGGGCCGAGGTCGAGCCGCTCGGTCTCGATCACCTGCATCAAGCGCCGCATGCGCTCCTTGCCACCAGGGCAGAGCGAGGTAATGATCCGGTGATCGCCGAGGCCGGCAGAGAAGGCATCCAGCGGGATGGTGATATCGCCCGAGTAGACGCCAAGACTCGACAGAGTGCCGCCCGGCTTGAGGACCCGCAGGGCGTTCTCGAAAGTCGACTGGAGCCCCAGCGCCTCGATGGAGGCATCGACCCCGCGTCCGCCGGTGAGCTTCAGGATCTCCGAGACCACATCCACCTTGCGAAAGTCCAGGGTAATATCGGCGCCCATTGGCGCCGAGCTTCTCGATCACCCCCCTGCCCAACAGCGTGCGCATCGTCTACGACCTGAAGGTTGCCACCGATCAGGGCGACAGCGGCATCGCCGACTGGGCGCCCCACCTGCTGCACGAGGGCGCGACACACCCCTGCTTCGTTCTCGCCGGCGATCATCGCCGACTGCTCCATGGCTCCTGCCGTCGGCCCCATCACGACGGTCCGGACGGCCTGGTGCGCGCCGATGCCTGGCTGGCCGAGCGCCGCGAGACGCCCGAAGCCTGGCCAGCCTGGCTGCTGATGACCGGCGACCAGGTCTACGCCGATGACGTCGCCGGCCCGCTGCTGGTGGTCATTCACTCGCTGATCGACCGCCTGGGTCTCTTCGACGAGACGCTGGAGGGCGCCACCGTGACAGACAGCCAATGGCTCTACACGAGCGAGGCTACCTATTACCGCCGCGAGGAACTGCTGCCGGACATCAAGAGCAGCGCCGACCCGCGTGAGCGCTTCTTCGGTGGCGTGCGCAAACCGGTCTTCACATCGGCCAACGCCCATAACCACTTGATGACCTTTGCCGAGGTCATCGCCATGTACCTGCTGGTCTGGTCGCCGGTGCCCTGGCGACTGATCGAGGTAGCCCCACCGGCACTGGACGAGGAAAAGGCGGCGCTGTTCCACCGAGAACAGGCGATCATCGAGCGCTTCGTCCAGGGACTTCCCGCCGGGGCCCGGCTGCTGGCCCACCTGCCCTCGCTGATGATCTTCGATGATCACGACATCACCGATGACTGGAACCTCACCGCCGAGTGGGAGCGCACCGCCTATGGCCATCCCTTCTCGCGGCGGATCATCGGCAACGCCCTGCTGGCCTATCTGCTCTGCCAGGGCTGGGGCAATGATCCGGACCGGCTGGTCGAACCGCTGGATGCCGTGGCCAGGCTGCTGGAAACCGCCGATGTCCGGGACAGATGGCTGCCCGCCAAGGATCAGGATGCCGTGATCGAGCAGTTGCGGCGTTTCCAGGGCTGGGAGGTGCAGGTCGACGGGGCGCCGAGGCTGATCATGCTGGATACCCGCACCCGGCGCTGGCGCAGTGAACGCAGTCCGAAGCGACCTTCCGGCCTGATGGACTGGGAAGCCCTCTCGGAGCTGCAGCAGCAGATTCTCGATGCCCCCTCGGTGGTGATCGTCTCGCCGGCACCGATGTTCGGCGTCAAACTGATCGAGGTGATCCAGAAACTCTTCACCCTGGCCGGCAAGCCGCTGCTGGTGGACGCCGAGAACTGGATGGCCCATCGCGGTGCGGCCAGCGTGATGCTCAACATCTTCCGCCATTCCCGCACCCCAGGGCACTACGTCATTCTCTCCGGCGACGTGCACTACTCCTTCGCCTACGACATCCGCATCCGCCATCGCCGCGAGGGGCCAAGGCTCTGGCAGATCACCTCCAGCGGCATCAAGAATGCCTTCCCCGACACCCTGCTCGACTGGTTCGACCGCGCCAACCGCTGGCTCTATGCACCACGCTCACCGCTCAACTGGTTCACCAAGCGACGGCGCATGGAAATCACACCGCGGGACCCGGACCGGGCGAAGGCCGGCGAACGGCTATGGAACGGCAGTGGTGTCGGCCTGGTGGAACTCGATGACCAGGGACGTCCCAGCGACATTCGCCAGCTCGATGCACGAGGCTTCGATGTGGTTTTTCCCGACGACAAACCGCAGAGGTGAGCCCCCATGGCATCAGCGCCTCAGGTCCGGGAACCTTCAGGCAGGCGTTGTCGGCTTTCGACAGATGAAGACGAAGGCGGGGGGAATATTGGCCCAGACGAACTGGCTATCCAGGTCAGAGTAGACCGAGACCAGATAAGGTTGTATCTGCCGAGTGTACTGGAAGGCGATGAACATGCCGCCCGGGGCCAGGCAATGGTGGATATCGTCCAGCAGCCGCTTCTGACAAGAGAGAGTGAAATTGGCGAAGGGCAAGCCGGAAACGACACAATCCAGGCCGGTAACGCCAACCTCGGCGAGTCGGCCGCACAGCGTAAAGGCATCATTCTGCACATCGACACCCGGGTAGCGCCGTGCCAGGTCGCGGCGCATCATCGGATCCCTTTCGAAGCACAGGAAACTGGAATCCGGATGGCGTCGGGTATCGATGGCATCGGTAATCACCCCGGTCCCGGCACCCAGCTCGGCGATCCTGTGGGTCCTGCTCCAGTCGATTCCTGACATCATGGTGCGAATGAGGAATCTGGAGCTTGGCATCACGCTACCGATGGTCGAGGGTGATGCCACGAATTTCTTCAACAACATCCAGCCTGCTGACATCGCCTATCCTCCGTACATGCTCTCGTGAGTTTCACCAATCGAGGCATCACCTAGATTACATCACGGACACGCCGGTCACCCACTGATGCAGGTAAAAGGCAAAGAGAGTGTAGGCCACCAGGCCGATTACCAGGGTCGCGACGGTGCCGGCCATTCCAGGAGTCGAGATTGGCTGGCCCGGCCGGCGACGGGAAGCGCGAAAGTCGAGGACCGCCCAGGCCAGGAAGGCACCGAAGAAGACGATATCGCCCAGTCGGCCATTGGCCAGCAGATGGGCAAAGGCCCAGATCTTGACGGCCAGGATCATCGGATGACCGAGCTTCGCTTTGATATGGTTAGCCGGCACATAGGCCGCCACCAGCAAGATGAAGGCGGGAATCATCAGCAGGGCCACGGCATGGCGAAGCCCCGTCGGAGGCATCCACACCCAGGTCGGATCCAGTCGTGTCTGACCATACCCCCAGATGGCAATGGCCAGGCCCAGAATCGAGACTGCGCCATAGGCCATCTTCCAGGGCAGCTCCCCGCGCTTGGCAATCTGCGTGCGGCGCCAGTCATCAGCGAAGATGCGTACCGAGTGGACGCCGAGGAAGATCAGCAGCCCGAGAATCATCACGACCATGGAAGTACATCCTTTTGCAATGGAGGCATGTCGCTGCGACATGCCGGAAAACAGTTTGCTGCGGAAAAACAGGGGCCAGCTTAGCGGCTGGCTTGCCTGGTCACCACCACCTTGACCCTCCTTCTTCGACAAGACTTGCCGAAAATCGCATCATGGAAGCCAAACCTCATGTCCGGCGACGCAAACCCCATGACTCTCGACACCACCGGTCTCAACCGACGCATGATCCACTTCGACGACCACGAGACGATCTGGCTGTTCGGCTATGGCTCGCTGATCTGGAAGGCGGACTTCCCCTTCATTGAACGCCGATCGGCCCATATCCAGGGCTGGGTGCGACGCTTCTGGCAGGGCTCCCACGACCACCGCGGCACCCCGGAAGCCCCCGGCCGGGTCGTCACCCTGGTCCGCAAACCCGAGGCCGTCTGCCATGGCATGGCCTACCTCATCACCCCCGAGATACTCGAGCCACTCGACGTACGCGAGAAGAATGGCTACCTGCGTGAGGTCACTCGGCTCTACTTCGACACCCTCGCCGATGACGGGGGCGATGAACGAGACAGCGTCGAGGGGCTGGTATATCTCGCCACCGAGGACAATGCCGCCTTCCTCGGTGATGCCCCGCTGGAGGCCATCGCCGAGCAGATCGCTCAAGCCCAAGGCCCCAGCGGTCACAATCGCGACTATCTGCTGAACCTCGCAAGCGCACTGAGGCAGCTCCGGGTGGAGGACGATCATGTCTTCTCCTTGGCCGAGCAGATGCCGCAAGCGCCTCTCCCGGAGATGCCTCGATGAGCGTGACCCTCGACAACATCCGCCTTGCCGCCGGGCGCATCGAAGGCCAGGTCATCCGTACCCGTTGCCTGCCTTCCACCACCCTGTCACAGTTGACCGGTTGTGACGTCTATATCAAGTTCGAGAATCATCAGTTCACTGCCGCCTTCAAGGAGCGCGGCGCCCTGAACCACCTGCTCTGC
>NZ_JBDNGD010000471.1:0-15431 GCF_041689495.1 Halomonas sp.
CGACAGTGGGCAAGACTGGGGGCAGGAAATCGTCACATCGACCCAAGGCAATGGCGAGCTCTACGGTGAGGCCTCGCTACCGGTTGCCCAGTTCGCATCGCGGCTATACGTCTTTCACTACGACCCGCTCGAAAAGGGCGAACCGGCCGAGGTCCCGACCGATGAAGTAGACCGGGCCATGCGTCTGGCCCAGGATAGCTGGGCGTCGGGGCGATAGTCCGAAGATGCTTGGCGCTTAAGCTCGACAAGACCACTGAAATCGAGCATCAATTTTCCGCTCAACGCAGAAGGAGAGCATCGTATGTCGACTGTATCAAAAACCCCGACCTCCACAGACGTTTCCAGCTGGACCGACCCGACAATGGATTCGGTCCGCGGAACTGAAACGCCCAAGGACCCCAACAAGGGCTACATCGCGCTGCTGGGCTGGAGCGTCAATGCCATCAAGGCCGCGCAGAAGTTCAACCGCCGTTACGTGGTCGTGGCGCCCGAGTGGGCTGAAGATTTCTGCAAGGCAAACAAGATCCCGTATATTCCCTGGGATTTCATACGCCTGAACGACCGGTCCATGGAGATTGCGGAACGTCTCAAAGCGGAAGGCTGCGATGTCGCCATCCCGCTGTTCGAGGAAACCGTCGAATGGTCAGGCGCCATCAACTCCGTACTGATGGACAGTCCGCGCATGTACGGTCAGTCCATCCTGTTTCGCGACAAGGCATTGATGAAACGCCGCGCTCAGCTTGGTGGCATTCGCGTGGGGATCTTCGAGGAGGCCCACGAGAAGGAGGACGTCGCCCGCTTCATGAAGCGCGTCAACCAGACCCTGCTCAAGCTCGACGGCGACCCCGATGACCCGATTCATGTCAAGGCCTTCGACAAGGCTGGGTGCCTCGGCCACCGCATGATCCGCACGATGGAAGAGATCGAGCATATCCCGGATGAAGAGTATCCGTTGTTGATGGAGAGTCACCTGGACGGCTGGGAATTTGCCGTCGAGGCCTGGATCCACAACAGCAAGATCAAGTTCCTCAACATCTCGGAATACGTGACCCTGGGCTATTCGGTATTCGTTCCCGCCACGAAGGAACTCGAAAGCTGGCGCAATGCGATCACCAAGCAGATCGAGAAGTTGATCAAGACGTTCGACATCCAGTTCGGCCTGATCCACCCCGAGTATTTCGTGACGGCAGACGGCGAGATGTATTTCGGCGAGGTCGCCTATCGTCCGCCCGGTTTCAAGGCCTTCGAGCTCATCGAGCGCGCCTACGGTTTCAGCGCCTATCAGGCATCCATGCTGGTCTTCGATCCCAAGAGCACCAAGGAAGAGGTCGATGCCTTCTTCCCCCGCGAAGTGGTCGATGCCAAGGGCTATGCAGGCTGCTTCGGTGTCTATCCTCGCCGTCGTGTGGTCAGCAAGCTGGAGATGCCCAAGGAAACCGTCGAGCACCCGTATTTCGAGTCTCACGAACTGGTCGCGCCGGCCGAAGAGACAGTTCCCGACCGCTCAGCCTTCGGCACGCACTGGGGCCTCTTGTTCTTCTTCGGTGACGATCCGATCACGATGCGGGATCTGCTCAAGGCCCAGGAAGACGTGGACTTCTATGTTTAGTGAATCATTCAAGACCTGCTAATTGAGAGGCTGAATGGTGAAAAGAGGCAGGGCGCAAGCCCTGCCTCTTTTCATGCTGAAGCTTGCCTCTCAGAAATTTGCATGATCAATAGAAATGGACGGACGAAGTGATCAAGGGGTGACAGGGCGGAAAACATAAATGCCGGCCGAGTGATAGCCAATGTTGGTACCCTGCAGGCTCGTCACCCAGCTGCCGAACGGCGCCTTTTTATCCGGTACATATCGCCATCCGCATGGCTCAGCAGGGTATCGACATCCTCCCCGTCCGCGGGATAACAGGCCACGCCGATACTGCAGGACGGAATGATCCCGCCGTATTCGGCGCCAAGCGGCTCGGCCATGATCGCGAGAATCTGCTCCACCTTCCCGGAAACGGCATCCGCCGACTGGATGTTCGTCAACAGAACAGTGAATTCATCACCGCCCATCCGGGCCACCGTGTCCGTCTCACGTACGCAGGTTTCCAGCCGTCGTGCCACCGTACAGAGCACACGATCACCCACTGCATGTCCATGGATATCATTGATAATCTTGAAGTCATTCATATCCAGAAACAGCAAAGCCAGACTGCTCTGGTGGCGGTGGGCCGCACGCAAGGCCGAGTCCAGTCGATCATAGAACAGCGATCGGTTGGTCAGTCCAGTCAACGGATCATGATGGGCGAGGAAGCGTAATTCCTCCTCGGCCTGCCTGAGGGCCGTCGCGTCCCGCGCGACACCGATCCGCACACGCTCCTCCTCGGACCAGCAGGCAGACCACAGGATATGGACGATACTGCCATCCTTGCGGATATAACGGTTACGGAAATTGACGTGGGGCTGACCGTTCTTGACCCGGAGAATGGCGGCCCGTGAGACCGCCAAGTCGTCAGGATGTATATAGCCGGTGATCGAGGTGCCGGTCAGCTCGTCGGCACGATAGCCGAGCAGTGCCTCACAGGCATCACTCACAAAGACGATCTGGCTGTCCGCATCGACCACGAAGACCGTATCCATCATCAGATGGATCAGCTTGGGGGAGAGCGCTTGCAGGTCAACGGGCATGGGTCAAGGGAATCCGGTTGATATACATCGATTATAGCCCGATCACGAAGGGCGGCGGTAAGGAATCCTGGAAACTCCTGGGAAACGCACTAGAAAGATCATGAAAGCCCTTACAAATCATCATATGCTGGGAGAAATTCCTAATATTCGATGACGAAAGGAGCGACGATGATCGACGCGACTGACAAGCAGCACCTGACACGCTGCGTGGCGCTGGGCGGCGGAGAACCTGCCGCCCGAGGAACGGGCGCGGGCCACCGTCTACACCTCCGGGGAGCACTGCCCCATGTGCGCCGCGGCCCACGGCTGGGTGGGGCTGGGACGCATCGTCTATGCCAGTTCATCGGCACAGCTGGTGAGCTGGCTGGAAGCGATGGGCGTCGCCCCGCCGCCGGTGCGTCCACTGCCGATCCAGCAGCTGGTGCCGGGGATCGATGTCCAGGGGCCGGTGTTGAAACTCGCCGAGAAGGTGCATGGCCTCCATCGTCGTCTGCATGGCGTCGAATCCTGACCCGATCCGACAAGCTCCTGGTCATTCACGTCATCCCTTGGGTGCCGAGAGGCGATCCAGCCGCAGCCGCTGGCGGCCGTCGAAGAGTCGCCGGCTACCCGTGGCCACCGCTACCAGGGTGCCAAAGCCGGTGCCCAGGGTGATGGTGAACATCACGAGTATCTGGTACTTCACCGCCAGGGCGGGCGGGCTGCCGGCGAGTATCTGGCCGGTCATCATGCCGGGCAGGCTGACCACTCCGGCGGCGGCCATGGCATTGATCATCGGCATCAGGCCACTGCGCATCGCCTCGCGGCGGATGTCACCGATGGCCTCCTGCCAGCGCTGGCCGAGCATCAGGCGGTTCTCGATCACCGCCCGCTGACGCCAGGCGGTATCGGTGAGGCGATCCAGCGCCAGGGCCACGCCGGTCATGGTATTGCCGAGCATCATGCCCAGCAGCGGGATGGCGTACTGGGGCCGATACCAGGGGTCCGGCCCGATGATCACGGTCAGGGTCAGCACGGTAACGGTGAATGACGACAGGAACATCGCCACCGTGCCGATGCCGAAGGCCCAGCCGCCCAGCAGCCGACGCTTCTGGCGGGCCATCACCTCGCGCCCGGCGATCAGCAGCATGGCCAGGGCCATCAGCGCCACCCATAGCAGACGCTCGGCGGCGAACAGCGCCTCGAGCACCAGGCCGATCAGCGCCAGCTGTATCACGGTGCGCGTCGCGGCGATGAGCAGACTCTTGCCCATGCCCAGCCGGGCGGCGACCGTGCAGCCAGCCAGCCCCACGACCATCAACGCCGTCAGGGCCAGCTGCCACCAGGCCAGTTCGATCACGCCCATGCGCCCTGCTCCTCTTCCTGCAGCCGCGTGCCCTGTATTCGCAGATGCCGCTTGGCCACACGCTCGATCTGCGCCGGGTCATGGGCGACCCAGATCACCGGCCAGCCCCGCTCGCGGACCCGCGTCATCAGCCAGGCTTCCACTCGGCGGGTGGTGGCGTCGTCCAGGTTGGCGGTGGGCTCGTCCAGCAGCAACGCTGCGGGCTCGCGGCTCACCGCCCGCAGCAGGGCCAGGCGCTGCTTCTCTCCCGACGAGAGCCGGCTCACCTGCCAATCGAGGACATCGGTGGTGAAGCCCAGCGCCTCGATGTCGGAGGCGTCGATAGCGGAGAAGTGCTCGCCGACGGTATCCGCCCACCAGTGACTCTCCGCCGGCACCAGCATCACCCGGGCGCGCCACTCATGGGCCGGCAGCGACGACTGGGGCACCTCGCCCAGGGTCAACTTGCCATCGTGGGGCTCCAGGTCGGCAAGGGCGCGCAGCAGCCGACTCTTGCCGGCGCCGCTGGTGCCGGAGAGACAGAGGATCTCGCCCGGGCCGACCTCCAGATCGACCGGTGCAAGCTCTCCGATGGCGAGTCGTTCCAGGCGCAAAGTGTGATTGGCAGGCAAGACAGGCTCCCGGGGCTGTGTGACATGGCGAGGATCATAGCAGCCCGACGGCTGACGCCGTGATACGCTTTAAAATATACGGAATTTCATATATGTTACGGGCTGCGGCATTCCAAGCACAGCCATTGCCGGAGGCCAGCGCCATGACTCATCACGCCGAATCCGACGCTCCTCATCCCGCCACGGGCATGGGCCTTTTCGAGCGTTACCTTTCGCTCTGGGTGGCGCTGGCCATTGTGGCCGGCATCCTGCTCGGCCAGTTCGCTCCAGCCGTTCCCGAGGCCCTGTCGCGTTTCGAGTATGCCCAGGTATCGATCCCGGTGGCGATACTGATCTGGGCAATGATCTTTCCCATGATGGCGCAGATCGACTTCACCTCGATCCTCGGCGTGCGCCGCCAGCCCAAGGGATTGGTCATCACCACCACGGTCAACTGGCTCATCAAGCCGTTCACCATGTTCGCCATCGCCTGGTTCTTCCTGACGGTGGTCTTCGCGCCGCTGATTCCCGCGGACCGCGCCAGCGAGTACCTGGCCGGCGCCATCCTCCTGGGCGCCGCCCCCTGCACGGCCATGGTCTTCGTGTGGAGCACCCTGACCCGTGGCGACGCCGCCTATACCCTGGTTCAGGTAGCGCTCAACGACCTGATCATGCTGTTCGCCTTCGCGCCCATCGTGGTCTTCCTGCTCGGCGTCTCCAACATCCAGGTGCCCTGGGACACCGTCGCCCTGTCGGTGCTGCTCTACATCGTGATTCCGCTGGGCGCCGGCTACCTGACCCGTCGCACCCTTATCGCCCGACGCGGCAGCGAGTGGTACGAAACGGTGTTCATGAAGCGTATTGGCCCGATCACCCCCATCGGCTTGATCATCACTCTGGTGCTGCTGTTCGCCTTCCAGGGCGAGCTCATCCTCCAGGCCCCGCTGCATATCGTGCTGATCGCCATCCCGCTGATCATTCAGACCTTCCTGATCTTCTTCATCGCCTACGGCTGGGCCAGGGCGTGGAAAGTGCCTCACAACGTCGCCGCCCCCGGGGCGATGATCGGTGCCAGCAATTTCTTCGAGTTGGCCGTGGCGACTGCCATCGCTCTGTTCGGCCTGCAATCCGGCGCGGCGCTTGCTACGGTGGTGGGGGTGCTGGTGGAGGTACCGCTGATGCTGGCCCTGGTGCGTATCGCCAACAACACCCGCGAGCACTTTCCGGGGCGGCCGAGGTACGGGGCTGATCCATGCTGATCGAGGTAACCGCCGGCGGGAATGGCTGCTGATACCGGACCGGTCTTTCGAAAATCGACGGCATCGGGGATCGAAACCGGTCAGGATCGCCATATAGGAACTATGCTAAAGCTAGCTTGAACCGATAGTCTCGCAGCAACCGAACCGGTCGCTGCCACGCTCAACATCAGGAGTGCATCCATGTCTTCACGCGAAGTCGTCATCTGTCATCCGGTCCGCACCGCCATCGGCACCTATGCCGGTAGCCTCAAGGACACCCCCGCCACGGACCTGGGCGCGCGGGTCATCCAGGAGACCCTGTCCCGATCCGGCCTGGCCGCCGACAAGGTAGAGTCGCTGATCATGGGGCATGTGATCCAGGCCGGCTGCCGCATGAACTCGGGTCGCCAGGCCGGCATCGCCGGGGGGCTGCCCGTGGAAGTGCCTGCGCTGACGGTCAACCGCGTCTGCGGCTCCGGCGCTCAGGCCGTGGCCAATGCCGCCATGGAGATATGGAGCGGCATGGCCGACTGCGCCATCGCCGGCGGCATGGAGAACATGGACCGCGCGCCCTATCTATTGCCACAGGGCCGCTGGGGGGCGCGCATGGGTGACGTGACCATGTTCGACAGCATGTTGCTCGACGGCCTCCACGACCCGTTCAGCAACAAGCACGCCGGCTGGCATACCGAGGAACTGGTCAGCCGCTACCACATCTCCCGGGACGACCAGGACGCCTGGGCTCTGCGCTCCCAGCTGAACTTCTCGAAGGCCCAGGAGACGGGCCATTTCGACGCCGAGATCGCCCCCGTCGAGCTCACCACCCGCAAGGGCACTATCAGCTTCGCTCGGGACGAACACAACCGCGGCAACACCACCGCTGAGTCCCTGGCCAGGCTCAAGCCGGCCTTCCGCAAGGACGGCACCATCACCGCCGGCAATGCCCCGGGGCTCAACAGTGCCGCATCGGCGATGATCGTCGCCGAGCGTGACTGGGCCGAAAGACAGGGCCTCACCCCCATGGCACGTCTGGTGGCCTTCGGTGTCGGTGCCGTGGAGCCGGATTACTTCGGCATCGGCCCGGTGCCGGCGGTGAAGCAGGCCCTCGAGCGGGCCGGCTGGTCGGTGGGCGACATCGACCGGGTCGAGATCAACGAGGCCTTCGCCGCCATCGCCCTGGCCTGCCTGCGCGAGTTGGGTCTGCCTGAAGACATCGTCAACGTCGAGGGCGGCGCCATCGCCCACGGCCACCCCATCGGCGCCACCGGCGCGGTGCTGACCACCCGCCTGCTGCACGCCATGCAACGCAACGGCGAACGCCGCGGCATCGTGACCCTGTGCATCGGTGGCGGCCAGGGTATCGCCCTGGCGCTGGAAACCCTCTGAGCCCTGCCTGCCAGGCGGCGCTGAACATCCGCCGCCAGGCAGGCCAGCGGGAGCAGGCACGCGCCATTACCACTTGCCTGTTGACCCCTCAACACCGACAATCGGCGAGTGATCTATTCCTGCTGTAAACGCCATCCTCTTCTCCTCATCGTCGTCGCCCAACTCTTCGGCACCTCGTTGTGGTTTTCCGTCAACGGCGTGGGCCTGGCGCTGTCCCGTGATCTGGGCCTCACCGAGGCCGACCTCGGCCGGCTGACCCTGATCGTCCAGGCCGGCTTCATCGTCGGCACCCTGTTCATCGCTTCGACGGGACTTGCCGACCGCTTCCGTGCCAGCCGCATCTTCGCCGCCGCCTGCCTGGCAGGGGCCCTGACCAATGCGGGCTTCGTGCTGGCGGCACCGCATCCGCCCCTCGACCTGCTGCTGCGGTTCCTGACCGGGCTCTGCCTGGCCGGCATCTACCCGCTGGGCATGAAGCTGGTGATCGGCTGGACGCCGAAGCATACCGGGGCGGCGCTGGCCTGGCTGGTCGGAATGCTGACCCTGGGTACCGCCCTGCCCCATCTGCTGAGGGGCTCCACCCTGGGCCTGCCCTGGCAGTGGTCACTGCTCGGCGCCTCGGGCCTGGCGCTGGTGGGCGGCGGGATGATCCTCGCCCTGGGAGATGGGCCTCACCTCCCCGCCAGCAGCGGTCGTGCCCGCCTGAAGGAAGGCCTCTCCGCCCTGCGCGTGCCACGCTTCCGTGCCGTGGCCGGCGGCTACTTCGGCCACTGCTGGGAGCTCTATGCCTTCTGGACCCTGACGCCCTTCCTGGTGACCCGGGAGATCCAACGTCTCACGGCCGCGCCAGGGCTGGTCTCCTGGCTGTCATTCGGCGTCATTGCCCTGGGGCTGGCCGGCTGCGTGGGCGGTGGAATCCTGAGTCGACGGCTGGGCAGTCTCTGGGTCGCCCGCCGAGCGCTGATCGCCTCGGGGCTGACCTGCCTGGCCTACCCGTTGCTGACCTGGGCGCCTCCCGCCCTGCTGCTGGTACTCCAGGCCTTCTGGGGGCTGACGGTGATCGCCGATTCGCCGCAGTTCTCTGCCCTGGCCGCCGAGACGGCGCCGCGTGATCGCATCGGCTCGACCCTGGCGGTAATGAACGCTGTCGGCTTCGCCCTGACGATTCCCGCCATCTCGCTGACCACTTCCCTCTGGCAGTGGCAAGGCGCCTGGGTACTGTGGTGGCTGCTGCCTGGGCCGATTCTCGGGCTCTGGGCGCTGAGGCGCCTCACCGAAACGGCCTCGTCGCCCTCCCGCCCTGTGGACTCCGCGTCGGCGAGCGAATGACCCTGGGAAGGTGCCTTCTCAGCAGAGAACCTCGCGACGCCGGGGGCGACTGCCCATGGCGGCGAGTCGTCCGCCGAGCGCCGCCAGTCGGATCCACTCGCCCTGCTCTGCAGCTTTCAGTGTCGTAGTCACCCAGTCGGGCAGCTCTGAATCGAGGCCATAATAGACCCACTGTCCCTCTCGGCGATCACTTAGCAAACCGCACTGGCGAAGCTGGGCGAGATGACGTGACACCTTCGGCTGTGACTGGTCCAGGGCATGGGTCAGCTCGCAGACACATAACTCCCCCTCGCGCAGAATGAGCAGCGTCAACATCAGGCGAGTCTCGTCTCCCAGGCACTTGAACACGCGAACCGGTTCCAGCGACGTCAAGGCAGTCTCCATGGCAGGTGATTAGCGAGTCCATTGTAAGGTAAGGCGCCAGGCATCGACAGCGACCGTCATCATGCGTGCTCTCGCGGCAACGCCAGGGCCCCCGACCGGTAGAAGGCATCCAGCAGATCCAGGATCGGCGAAGAGGTGGCGAGTGCCAGCAGCGGCAAACCCACCAGCAGCAGCGCCGAGGGCAGTGTGAAGGCCAGTCAGGCCTGGTGTTGCCGGATCACCCGTAGCGGCCGGTGATGTAGTCCTCGGCCTTCTTGGTCGCCGGGTTGGCGAACATGGTCTTGGTGTCGTTGTACTCGATGATCTCGCCGAGGTGGAAGAAGGCCGTGTAGTCCGCCACTCGCGCCGCCTGCTGCATGTTGTGGGTCACCGTGATGATGGTGAACTGCTGCTTGAGCTTGTCCATCAGGTCCTCGATGGTCGCAGTGGAGATCGGATCCAGCGCCGAGGTCGGCTCGTCCATCAGGATGACATCGGGCTGCACGGCAATGGCCCGGGCGATACAGAGGCGTTGCTGCTGACCGCCGGAAAGCCACGTGCCCGGCTGTTGCAGCTTGTCCTTGACCTCGTTCCAGAGGCCGGCTTCACGCAGGGCATGCTCCACCAGCTCATCCTGTTCGGCCTTGCGGCTGACCAGGTCATGCATGCGCGGGGCATAGGCCACATTCTCGAAGATCGACTTGGGAAACGGATTGGGCTTCTGGAAGACCATACCCACCCGACGACGCAACGCCACTTCGTCCATCTTGGCGGCATTGACATCGCGACCGTCCATCTCCACCAGTCCCTTGAGGCGCACGCTGGGGATCAGATCGTTCATGCGGTTGAGGCAGCGCAGGAAGGTCGACTTTCCGCAGCCGGAAGGCCCGATCAAGGCCGTCACGTTCTTCTGGTAGATATCGATATTGAGTTTGCTCAGCGCCTGGGTCTCGCCGTACCAGAGGCTGAGGTCGCGGACGCGAATGCTCAGCTCATGATTCGCTTCTCTGTTGCGGGTCACCGGCTGACCGGGTTCGGGACGGTAGCTATCGTGACGTGACATCGGCGCAGTACTCCGCTCGGCAACGTGCATGTTCATCAAAGGATATCCTGTATCGGTGCGGTACCTACCAGCGACGCTCGAATTTCTTGCGCAGTATCACCGCCGAGGCATTGAGGAAGATCAGGATGGCCAACAGCACCAGGATGCCGCCGGCGGTCTTCTCGACGAAGGCGCGATCCGGCTCACCCGCCCATGTGAAGACCTGCGCCGGCAGTACCGTGGCCGCATTGGTGAAGGAAACGCCTATATCCGGGATGAAGGCCACCATGCCGACAATGATCAGCGGTGCGGTCTCGCCCATGGCCTGGGCCAGGCCGATGATCGAGCCGGTCATGATGCCCGGCATGGCAAGTGGCAGCACATGGTCGCGCACCACCTGCCAGCGCGAGCAACCCACGCCGAAGGCGGCATGGCGGATCGAGTCCGGCACGCTGCGCAAAGCCGTGCGTGTGGCGATGATGATCACCGGCAGGGTCATGAGAGCCAGCGTCATGCCACCCACCAGCGGCGATGAGCGTGGCACGCCGAAGAAGTTGATGAAGATCGCCAGGCCCAGCAAGCCGAAGAGGATCGAGGGAATCGCCGCCAGGTTGTTGATGTTGATCTCGATGAGCTGCGTCAGACGATTGTCGGGTGCGAACTCCTCGAGGTAGAGGGCCGTCATCACGCCGATCGGAAAGGCGATCACCAGCGTTACCAACATGGTCATTACCGTGCCCAGGGCGGCCGCCAGGATGCCGGCGGCCTCGGCCATCTTGGAGTCGCCGTTGGTGAAGAAGGTGGTATTGAACTTGAGCTCCGCCCTGCCCTGCTCCACCAGCGCATCGACGGTGGCCTGCAGGGATTCACTGAGATCGTGACGATGGCCTTTAAGGTACTGATCCACCTCGCTGTCGGCCAGCACCCAGCGATTCTCGATGGTACCCAGCAGCTCGGGATTGTCGCGCATCCGGACCGGAATCAAACGCTCGAAGGTACGGCTCACCAGGCGCGACACCACGGGCTCCAGAGCGGCACGCCCCATGCGTTGGGCATCCTCGTTGTAATCGATCTCCACCTGGATCTGCGCCTGCTGGAAGGCCGGTAACCCCTTGCTCAGCATGTCGGCGAAGAACAGCACCAGGAAGAGACCGGCCAGCCCCAGCGACCCCATGGAAATCCACTTGAGCCGTGCCGATTTGCGGTGACGGCCCTTGAGCTGGGCGCTGATGTCGTCGAAGGAGTGACTCATCTGCGGGTTCCTCGGCGTTACAGGTTATTGACGCGATATTTCTCGCGAAAGCGACGAATCATGATGACCGACACCAGGTTGAGACTCAGCGTGACGGTGAAGAGCACCAGCCCCAGCGCGAAGGCCGAGAGCGTCTCGGCACTCTCGAATTCCAGATCACCTGTCAGGGCGGCGACGATACGCACCGTCACCGTGGTCATGTCCTCCAGCGGGTTGGCGGTCAGGTTGGGGCGCATGCCGGCCGCCATCACCACGATCATGGTTTCGCCCAACGCACGGGATACCGCCAGCAGCGAGGCCGAGATAATCCCGGGCAAGGCCGTCGGAATGACCACGTCTCGAATCGTCTCGCCCTTGGTCATGCCCAGGGCGAGCGACCCCTGACGCATGCTGTCGGGAACCGAGTTGATCACATCGTCGGAGAGCGAGGAGATGAAGGGGATGATCATGATGCCCATCACCAGTCCGGGCGCCACGGCATTGTTGAAGGAGGCATCCAGGCCGAAGAAGCCGGCCACGTCGACGATGATCGGCGCCACCGTGATGGCGGCGAAGAAGCCATAGACCACGGTAGGGATGCCGGCCAGCACTTCCAGGGTCGGCTTGGCCAGGGTGCGAACGCTCGACGGTGCGAACTCCGCCATGTAGATGGCCGACAGCAGGCCGATGGGGATTGCCACCAGCATGGCAATACCGGTGATCATGAAGGTGCCGGCGAACAGCGGCACCGAGCCGAACTGAGCGGCACTGCTCGCCTCGTCACCGCGACCGGCCGCGGCCAAGAAGCTGGCGCCCGGATTCCACACCGTACCGGTGATGAACTCCCAGAAGCTGTGCATCTGGAAGAAGCGCAAGGCCTCGAAGACGATGGAGAAGAGGATCCCGAAGGTGGTGAAGATCGAGATCATCGCCGCGCCGACCAGGATCCAGCGAATCACACGCTCGATGGCCTGGCGGGCATGGAAGTTGGGGCGCACCTGGCTCATGCCGACCATCAACCCGGCCGCCGCAACCACAAGGCTTGCCGTGAGCAGATAAAGCGCAGGAATCTCGGCGCCCAGCAGCAGCATCAGGAAGGCCCCGGCCGCGCTGACCACCAAGGCCGGCCCTGCCGTGGCGAGCACGGTGAACCAGGCATACTGGTCGGGCTGGGCATACATCGCGGTGCCTGTAGCACGCACTCGTGCTGCCTTGGCACGACCCAGGAAGAAGGCTACCAGACCCAGCAGCAGCATGGCGCCGCCGAATAGTGCGAGGAGTTGATTGGTCTGCATAGGATTCTCTCGATGAATGTCGACGACAGCCAGGCTGCCGGAACGTGATTCGGCCGGCAACCCGAAGTTGCCGGCCAAATCAGGCATCCTTGCCCGTCATGTCACGACTTACTGCAGATCGGAAAGCTGCAGGCTGGTGCGCTCCTGGACCTTGTTACGCGTCGCTTCACGCTCGGCTTCAGGCAGCGGAATCAGGCCGAGATCCATCAGGTAACCCCCCTCACCGACCATGGTCTCGGAGAGGAACATGTCGACATAGTCGTACAGCGGTGGCACCTCGTCGACATGCTGATTCTTGACGTAGAACCACAGCGAGCGAGCAATCGGGTAGTCACCGGCGCTGATGGCCTCGGCCTCGGGTTCAATCCCTTCGATGCTGGAAGCAATCAGCGTATTGGGGTTCTCGACCAGGAACGAATAGCCGAAGATGCCGAAGGCGTCGGTGTCTTCGCTGAGGCGCTGGACGATCAGGTTGTCGTTCTCACCGGCATCGATGTAGACGCCATCGGAACGAATGTCAGTGTAGCCTTCGCCACCGTAGGCCTCCATTTCCTCGGAAGGGACTTCCATGGCGAGCTCTTCGAAGGCATCGCGGGTACCTGAGGTGCTGGGGGGCCCGTAGATAGAGATCTCGCGATCCGGCAGCGCGGAATCGATGTCGCTCCAGTTGGCATAGGGGTTGTCGACCAGTTCGCCGTCGACCGGCACCTGGGCGGCCACGGCCAGGAAGAGTTTCTCGAGGGTGAGATCCATCGCCTCGTTGGTGCTGGACTGGGCGAACACGATGCCGTCGGAGCCGATCTTGACTTCGGTCACGTCGTTCACGCCGTTTTCTTCACAGCGCTCGAGCTCGGAAACCTTGATACGACGAGAAGCATTGGTGATGTCCGGTGTGCCTTCGCCAACGCCGTTACAGAAGAGTCGAATACCACCGCCTGAACCGGTGGACTCGATGACCGGGGTCGGATATTCGGTCACGGCACCGAACTCCTCCGTCACGTAGCTGGCGAACGGGTAGACGGTGCTGGAGCCCACGATACGGATCTGATCGCGGGCCTGGGCGACGCCGACGACGCCGATCACGGCGGCGGCAATGGCCGTGGTCTTGAGAGTGCGGCTATTGAGGATGCGGTTCATGCGAAATACTCCTGTCGTTGAAAGGTGTCTGGCCTTCGCAAGGCACACATTGCCGCAGGAAAGTGACAGCTTCATGACAGGATGAATGAATGTTTCCAGGCGTGGCAAACCGGATTCTTGACCCCTCACGCCTGGCCGGCGTGACCAGCCAGGCGGCGAAATCCCAGATTACCGACCAGGGACGTGCCGAGCATGGTCATCACCATGGGCCAGGCGCTGTCGATCTCGAATGCCCCCACCACCACACCAGCCAGGCTAGCAGAGGAGAACTGGATGCTGCCCTGCAGGGCAGCCGCCGTGGCACTCATGTGCTGGAAATGCTCCAGCAATGAGGAAATGGCATTGGGCGCAATCAGGCCGATCATCCCTGCGAACAGCATCACCAGAGGTACCACGGTCCACAAGGATTCCAGACCGGTGACCACCATCAGTACCAGACCACTGGCCGCACCCAGCTGGATACTCAGCCCCAGCCTCA
Source organism: Halomonas sp. (assembly GCF_041689495.1). Lineage (GTDB taxonomy): Bacteria > Pseudomonadota > Gammaproteobacteria > Pseudomonadales > Halomonadaceae > Halomonas. The sequence continues at coordinate 14,108 of NZ_JBDNGD010000471.1, forward strand.
GGTTCTGTTGGGGGGAGCGATGGCGCAGGAGCCGGATATTGACCCGGTTGGAGGCCGCCATGACGACGACATTGGCACCGAACACCAGCGGATAGAGCGCCGGTGACAAGCCATAATGTTCAAGGTAAAGGAAGGGGGAGGCGGTAACGAAGGCGAAGAGTCCGGCAAAGGACATGGAGACGGCACAGATGTAGCCCATGCCCTCACGGTGACGCAGTACGCTGGCATAGTTGCCGAGCACCTGGCGAAACGATGATGACGGCCGATCCGGCGCACGGGTCTCGGGAAGCTTCGTGCTGATCAGCCAGATCAGGAAGGCCGCATAGACCGCCAGGAAGACGAAGATCAGCCACCAGTCGGCGAGATACAGGAGAGCGCTGCCAAGGGTCGGCGCCGCCAAGGGTGCCAGCATCATGATCATCGCCATGGTCGACATCACCTTGGCTGCCTCACGACCACTGAAGCAGTCGCGTACGATGGCGGCGGAATTGACCACACAAGCCCCTCCACCCAGGGCCTGAACGAAGCGCCAGGCGAGCAGCTCGGACAATGACCCGACGGTCGTGATCGCCAGGCTGGCCAGCAGGAAGACAACTAGACCGGAGAGCAGTACCGGCTTGCGCCCCAGGCGGTCCGACACAGGGCCGAACAGCAACTGGCCTAGGGCGAACCCCGCCAGAAAGGCACTCAGGGACAATTCGGTATGATGGATGCTCGCCCCGACATGCTCGGCAAGCGCTGCCATCGCGGGCAGATAGGCATCGATGGCGAAAGGGGCCAGGGCCGTATTGGCCGCCACCAGCAGGGCCATGCGTCGCGGGTTCAAGTGCAAGGAAACTCCTGACAGTGGGACGTCACGTGAATTTTGATAGTCGGCTAATAATATTCCATCCACAAGGAGCTGTCGGCGCCTGTCACCTGACCCCGGCTAATTCATCAGGGTGCCGATCGGGCGGTTTGCTCCGAGTAATTGCTGGTCCCGGCCCACTTCAACGTGACCGGGCGGCCTGATGGCCGGCAATCTTATTCTCGGCACGTTCTATAGCCTGGCTTTTTATAAGGCGATGTCTCAGTTAGCTGTTGCACGTTCGTATACCCCAGCGACTCACCTAGACAAATCAACGGGTTGAGCTGTGTCTTGTAACGCTCAAGCAGGCGCCGCCAGCCCAGATAGTTGGTTAGGTGAAGTGGACCCCACTGTCAAGACAGAAAGTGCATGAGTTTAAGCAATGGCCTGTGCCTCACTCGCAGCTGAACAGCGCTGCCCTGGTCCCGCTGGTTCACCGGCCGGCGTCGCCGCCGGGCCGTACTTGTCCACGATCAG
>NZ_JBDNGD010000472.1:0-9827 GCF_041689495.1 Halomonas sp.
ACTAGCTCAGCATAGGTCGGAGTCGCCGCAACACCGAGAAGGGAGAGGCCGAAAAAATCGGCAATGACAGGACGAAAGCAGGACAGGCTGGGCATGAAGATATCCGAGCGGCAGACAGAATGGCCGGGAAAGCGCCGAGAGGACGAAGGAGGCATCTAATGCCTCCCAGAATAGTCACCTCAGGTGAGGAACGCGAATTCCCCGCCCCACAAGGCCACTGTCCCTCGGATCAACTCTGGGTCTCCTCCAGCGGCTCGATACGCACCAGATCCTCGTAGGCATGCCAGCTGGCATGTCAGAGTACCGGCAGGACCAGCGCCAGCCCGATGTAGAAGGTGAGAATCCCGACCAGCACGCAACCGGTCAGGATGGCCGCCCACAACAGCATGGGACGGAAGTTGGTGCCCACCGACCTTACACTGGCTTCGATGCCTTCCATGAAGGTGAGGTCCTCATCCATCAGGGTGGGGATAGCCACGACGCTGATGGCGAAGGCACCGAAGGCCAGAACGGCCCCTGCCACACTGCCCACGAGAATCATGCCGAGGCCCTCGGGACTGGTCAGCAGGGCGGAATACATGGCCGACGGACTCGGCACCTCAAAGCCGAAGAAGAGGGCGAAAAGCAGGGTCGCCAGACGAATCCAGGCAAGGAAGAAGATCATCATCATCACACCCATCATCGCCAGCTGGCCGGCGTGAGGGCGCCAGGCGCCGAAGGCATCACCCAGATGCGGGGCCCGATTGGCCTCCAGAGCGCGGCTGATGCCATAGGACCCCACGGCCACCAGGGGGCCGAGGAACATGAAACCCGCCACCAGAGGCAATAGCCAATGCCAGAGGCCCAGCGTCAGGGCCCCGGCGGTGATGGCGATGCTCAGCCCCACCCAGAACATTCCGTAGGCCAGACTGACGGCGGTCGCCTGACGAAAATCTTCGAATCCTGCCGCCAGCCAGGCCCGTGGACGATCCATGCCTACCGAATTGATGCTGATCTTCACCTGGGTGCTGCAGCCCTGCCCTTCTCTCTTGTTGTTGCCGCACTCATCGTGTCACCCCTACGCCTTGATTCATCCATTCATGCCCGACACTTCGGGTCGAGCCGCTGCCATCACCATACTTTACCTCAGAATCCCCGGCTTTGCCCTGGGTCAAGGTGGATACCCTTGTCGAGGATCTCCAAGATGGCCAGACGGCCGGAGACTATTGAAGAGGATATCGGGAACGACGAGAACACCTCGGCCCTGACGACCGGGATGTTCTCGTTTCTCGTTGCGGCGCCGTCACGAGACCACCGCTAGCGAACGATCATGACCGACATCTTGGTGTGATGCACCACATGCTCGGCGTTGGGACCCAGCACATAATCGGCGAACTTGCGCTTGTTGTGGGACGCCATGACGATCAGGTCTACCTCGAGTTTCTTGGCCGCCTTGATGATCGCCTCCCAGGGCGAGCCGTCGACGATGACACTCTGTGCCTGGATGTCCTCGGGCACATTCTCCTTGATGAAGGCATGCTGAGCCTCGGATATCGCCTCATGGGCCTTCTTGGCAAAATCCTTGGGAAAGTAGGACCCCACCAGTGGCATGCGGTAGTCCGGCAGTACCGTGACCACATGCAGGGAGGCGCCAAAACTGCGGCACAGCGTCAGAGCCGTGGGCAGCGCCTTTTCCCAGGAGCTCTCCTCGTTCAGGTCCACCGGCAGGAGGATCTTGTTGTACATGTGCGCTATCTCCTTCAAGCAGTAGCGGTGGCGGCAGTGCGATCACGACGACGACGCTGCAGCATCACGATCAGACCGAACACCAGGAAGGCAGGAATCCACATCAGTTCCTTGGTCCAGCGGTCGACAGGGGCCAGCACCTCGATGATTTCCTGGTCGAAGTCGAAGCCAAGATCCGCTGCCTGGCTGCCATAGGCAACCATATCGACGGTCGCCGTGTCGTCCTCGATCAATAGCTCCATGCCGAGGTTCTCTAGCCGTTCCTGGCCGGCCTCGCCCTCAGGCACCGGCAGGGTCATGTAGGTGGTCATGCGATCGCCATACGCATCGACACCCGCAATCTGCAAGCGCAGGGTAGAGTCTTCATCGGCATCGCCCAGGGCCTCGACGAATTGCGCGGGTGGCACGGATTCGTAGGGATCATGGATCATGTCCATCCAGAACCCGGGCCGGAACAGCGTGAACGCGATCAGCAGCAACATGATGGATTCATACCAGCGGTTGCGGGTGATCATGAAGCCCTGGGTCGCCGCGGCGAAGATCAGCAAGGCAATGGTCGACACCACGAAGATCAGGATGCCCTGCAGGAAGGTTACATCGATCAGCAGCAGGTCGGTATTGAAGATGAACAGGAACGGCAGCGCCGCGGTGCGCAGGCTGTAGTAGAAGGCCTGGAAGCCGGTCCGGATGGGATCGCCACCCGAGACGGCTGCCGCCGCGAAGGACGCCAGCCCCACCGGCGGCGTAACGTCGGCCATGATGCCGAAGTAGAACACGAACAGATGCACCGCAATCAACGGCACCAGCAGGCCGTTCTGCGCCCCCAGTTGGACAATGACCGGCGCCAGCAGCGCCGAGACCACGATGTAGTTGGCCGTCGTGGGCAGACCCATGCCGAGAATCAGGCTGAGCACTGCCGTGAGCAGCAGGATCAGCATGAGGTTACCCATGGCGAGGGTTTCCACCACGGCGGCCAGTACCAACCCCACCCCGGTCTGCGACACGGCCCCGACGATGATGCCGGCGGTGGCAGTGGCGATGCCGATGCCGATCATGTTGCGGGCACCGGTGACCAAGCCAATCCACAGGTCCATGGCGCCTTCGCGCAGATCCGCGCTCATATCGCTGCGACCCCGGAAGATCGAGGTAATGGGGCGCTGGGTAAGAATGATGAAGATCATGAACACCGTGGCCCAGAAGGCCGACAGCCCCGGCGACAAGCGCTCCACCATCAGACACCAGACCAGCACAACCACCGGCAGGATGTACTGCAGCCCTACCAGCACCGTGGGCCTGGTTTGCGGCAGCGAATAGATCGGCTGATTGGGATCATCCAACTCGAGTTCGGGGTAACCGGCTGCCAGCTTGAGCAAAGCGATATAGATCACTGTCAGCCCAACCGCGACCACCCAGGGTGTCGCATCGCCAAGGACCGGCTTGAGCCAGCCAAGGCCGTAATAGACCACCAGGGCCGTGACCATCAGCAGCAGCAGCCCACCGAGAAAGCCGATCACCTTGTTCAACAGCGGCTTGGCCGGATTGCTGCTTTCAATACCCTGCATGTTGGCCTTCATGGCCTCCAGGTGAACGATATAGACCAGCGCGATATAGGAGATCAGCGCCGGCAGGAAGGCATGCTTGATCACCTCGACATAGGAAATGCCCACATACTCGACCATCAGGAAGGCAGCTGCCCCCATGACCGGCGGCATGATCTGACCGTTGACCGAGGACGCCACCTCGACGGCCCCGGCCTTCTCGGCGGAAAAGCCGACACGCTTCATCATCGGAATGGTGAAGGTCCCGGTGGTCACGACGTTGGCGATCGACGAGCCGGAAATCAGCCCGGTCATGGCCGACGCCACCACGGCAGCCTTGGCCGGCCCGCCCTTGTAGTGGCCAAGCAGCGAGAACGCCACCTTGATGAAGTAGTTACCCGCCCCGGCCTTGTCGAGCAGGGCACCAAACAACACGAACAGGAAGACGAAACTGGTCGAGACCCCCAGTGCGATGCCGAAGACCCCCTGGGTCGTCAACCACTGGTGATTGATCAGCCCATAGAGGCTGACCCCGCCATGCGAGAGGATACCCGGCATCCAGGGGCCGGCCAGGCTATAGAGAAGAAAAACCGATGCCACGATCATCAGCGGCGGCCCAAGCGCTCGGCGGGTCGCCTCGAGCAGCAGCAGGATGCCCGCCACCCCGATGATCACGTCCTGCAGTATCGGCGCACCGGGGCGCTGGGACAGCTGCTCGTAGAACATGAACATGTAAGCGCCGCAGAAGGCCGCCACCGCGGCAAGCACCCAATCCTGGATGGGGATGCGATCGCGGGGCGAACGCTTGAGTGCCGGATAGGCCATATAGGCCAGAAAAAGCGCAAAGGCCAAGTGAATGGAGCGGGCTTCCGTGGCGCCGAACACGCCGAAACCCAGCATGAAGGGCACCGGAGAAGCGATCCATAACTGGAAAAGGGACCAGGTTGCCGCAATGCTCACCAGCAACTTGCCAGGCACGCCGGCCGGCTTTCGAGCCCCCGTATCCGTGGAGGCGACCATGTCCTCCAGATCGACACCCGAGTCGCGGGATCTAGTGTTGTCGTCAGTCATAGTCAGCCCTATCTGCGGTCGATCAGGTTGCTGTTGATGTTGTTATTGCGCCTGGGAACGACGCAGAAACGGCGCTCCCAACGCGATGCGCGGACACTCACAAGCATCCGCGCATCGATCATACGAGTGGAACCTTAGTCAAGACAGGATCACTCGATCCAGCCCTGCTCACGATAGTACCGTGCCGCCCCGTCATGCAGTGGTGCGGAAAGCCCCTGGGTGACCATATCTTCCTGGTTAAGATTCTCGAAGGCCGGGTGCAGCTGCTTGAAGCGATCGAAGTTGTCGAAGATCGCCTTGACCGTCTGGTAGATGACTTCCTCGTCGGCCTCGGCGGTCGTCACGAAGGTCGCCGCCACCCCGAAGGTCTCGACATCGTCCGGGTTTCCCTTGTACAGGCCGCCGGCAATGACGGAGGTGCTGTAGTAGGGATACTCGTCGACGATGCCCTGAATGTCCTCATCATTTAGCGGAATCAGACGGGCTTCGACCGTGGTGGTGGCCTCCTGGATGGAACCATTGGGGTGGCCGACCACATAGACCATGGCGTCGATGTTGTTGTCGGACAGGGCCGCGGCCTGCTCGGCGGCACCGAGCTGAGACGCCAGCGAGAAGGTGTCCTCGGTCCAGCCCTTGGCATCCATGACCACTTGCATGGTGTTGCGCTGGCCAGAGCCGGGATTACCGATATTGACGCGCTTGCCCTCCAGGTCATCGAGGGTCTCGATGCCGGAATCGGCACGCGCCAGCAGGGTCAACGGCTCGCCATGGACCCGGAAGACGGCACGCAGGTCTTCATAGGCATCGCCCTCGAAGTTGCCGGTACCGTTATAGGCCTGATATTGGACATCGGACTGCACCACGCCCATGCCCAGCTCGCCGGACTTGAGACCGTTGATGTTGGCCACGGACCCGCCGGTGGAGGGCGCGTTGCACTTGATGTTGGCGTCTTCCAGACGGTTCACCAGTCGGCAGATCGACTGGCCGACCACGTAATACACACCGGTCTGGCCACCGGTACCGATGGTGATGAATTGCTCCTCGTCCTGGGCGATCGCAGGTGAGGCGAAGATGGCAGCACCCAGCAGGGTGCCGGTGAAGGCGGCGGCGGAAAAAGCATGGCGTTTCATGGATACACCTCATGACAGGGGTTAGCGGAAGTTCCTTGGCAGAAGTGGATGCTGAAGCACGGCATCCAGCGACTACCGACGGTCAAACCGTCTTACCTGCTTTAGCGAATTTAGCAAAAAAACGATTCAAGTGAAAAAAGCCTTCTGACAGGACTATATTTACACCTGTCTAGAGTCTAAACCCCTACAAACGTTTAGCGAACGTTAATTTTCACGGCCCTGTCCTTCAAGAATCAACGCGGGCAAGGGTAGCTACACTCAATGCTCTGCTCCCAAGACCTGTGGGTGCGCAACCGGAGGCTCCATGCGGCTTCTCGCCTGTCAGAGCCGTACCCCGCACTCGGTGCCGTGGTGACCAATGGCGCCATCTGAAACGGCTGTCGGCGCTCCTTCGTACTGCCTGCGCCCAGGAAGTACCCGATCTGCTCGTGCTGCCGGAGCTCTCGAGCCAGGAATACAGCGACGAGGCCTTCGCCTGCCTGGATGAACTGGACGATGACCTTGCCGGTCCGGTGTTCGCGACCTTTGCCGACCTGGCCGGCGAACTCGGTACCACGATCGCCTTCGGCATGGCCCGCCGCCTCGAAAGACGATCGGTCAATTCCACAGCCGCCCGGACCTGCACATGACGGCTGAGCGAAGAAACGAACGCGGAAGCGTGCCCGGGAGTGACCCGTCAGGACGGGTCGCCGGCGCAGTGCTCACCACTCCCCGGCCAGCTGACGCAATCACCCACCTTGATGCCCTGGTCCTCGAAGTAGCCGGCATTGACTTCCAGCGCCGCGCGATAAGAAGCATCCGGCCGGGTGACCGGGCAGTCTCCGGGGGCCGACGATTCACAGGGATGCATCCGGTGGAGCGAGACGATTCGCCCGTTCTCGTCGATGAAGGCGATGTCCAGGGGAAGGCGCGTGCGGTACATCCAGAAGCCGTTGCGGGAGGGCTGGAGGCCACCATAGAGGAACAGCATCCCCGCTCCGGGATCCAGGTGGTCACGATCCATCAGGCCGCGACTGCGTTGTGACGCGGTGAGGGCCACTTCGACTTCAAGGTGGTGCGGTCCCTGGTCGCTGTGCAGTACCAGAGGCAGGGTCTCCATCGGAGCGGGTTCGGCAGCCAGCAACGAACCCGGCAGCAGGGAAACGGCCGGTACCAGGGTGGCCAGGCCCAGCAGCAACTGGCGGCGAGTCGAATTCATGTCGGCGTCCTTTTTGTAGTGTCGGGGACAGGAGTCTTGGAGACCGTAATATTGGAGCTGGTAGAGTCAGAGATAGTATCGCGGGGCATCAGGTGGATGCCCGAGGCCAACAACGATACCTGGACGGCTTCACCGAGCGCCAGGCCATTGCGGCGTGCGGCGTGGGTGGCGAGTTCGAATCGCAGGGTGTCTCCACCCTGCTCGATGGCCAGGGCGACCGAGGTGATCCCGCCCAGCACCACCATCTCGGCCACCCTCGCCGAGACGGGATTCTCGCGTTCGCCCCGGGAGGGGCGTTCCCGTCGATGCAGCACCACATCGGAATGGGGCAGGTACCAGTCGACCGTCTCCCCCGGCAATCGAGCGTCGAGTCCTCGGGCCACTTCCAGATAGACCTGGCCCCATTGAAGTCGCCGTTGGCCATGCCGCTCCACCACCTTGCCCTCGAAGACATTGTGACGGTCGAGTAGTCGGGCCACTGCCGGACTGGCGGGTCGACGAAAGAGCACCTCGGGGGTTTCCTGCTGGAGGCTCCTGCCGGCATGAAGGACGCAGATCCGGTCGGCCAGCGCCGTGGCCTCGTCCAGATCATGGGTGACCAGCACGATGGGAATACAGATCTGTTCCCGGAGCATGGCAAGCTCCCGCTGCAGACGCCGACGGGTCACCTGGTCCACTGCCGAGAAGGGCTCATCGAGCAACAGCACCCGTGGGCTCCTGGCCAGGGCACGGGCCAGAGCGACCCGCTGACGCTGACCACCGGATAGCGCGGCGGGATATCGGTCGGCCAGCCCCTCAAGGCGAACCCGGCCCAGCCAGGCCTGGGCCTGCTCCCGTCGCTCGCAGGCGGGCAGGTGGTCCAGTGCCACCATGATATTGGCCAGGGCACTCATGTGCGGAAAGAGGGCATAGTCCTGGAAGACCAGCCCCACCCGACGCTGCTGGGGGGAGCGCGAGATCGCTGCGGCGGCATCGAACCAGGCCTCACCGGCACAGCGGACCCGGCCACCGGAAGGCCTGTAGAGGCCGGCGATGGCTCGCAACAAGGTGGTCTTGCCGCTACCCGAGGGGCCCACCAGTGCCAGCAGCTCCCCGGGAGCACAGGCGAAGCTCGCCTCGAGCGGGATGGGGCCCTCCTGATGCAGATCGACGATCAGGTGGCCGTTGGACCGGGCCGAGCAATCAGGCATGTCGCCATTTCCGTCGCCCGGCCAGTCCGTAGACCACACCGATGGTCAGGAAGGAGACCAGCAGCAGCATGGCCGACATGATGGCCGCTCCCTGCTCATCGAAGGCCTGCACCCGGTCGTAGATGGCGATGGCCAGGGTGCGTGTCTCGCCGTCGATGGAGCCGCCGACCATCAGGATCACGCCGAACTCTCCCAGGGTGTGCGCGAAGGTCAGTGCCAGTGCCGAGATAAGGCCGGGCCAGACCAGCGGAAGCTCGATGCGCAGGAAGGTCTGCCAGGGCGAGAGACCGCTGCACCAGGCCGCCTCTCGCAGGTTGGCCGGTATCGTCTCGAAGGCCCGCTGGATCGGCTGCACGGCGAAGGGCAGATTGGCCACCAGGGAGGCGAGCAGGATACCGCTGAAGGTGAAGTTCAGTCCCTCGCCAAAGGCCCACTGCCAGAAGGTGCCGACAGGGGCCTCGGCGCCGAAAGACTGCATCAGGTAGAAGCCCAGCACCGTGGGGGGCATCACCAGTGGCAGGGCGACCAGGGCCTCGCAGAAGGCCTTGCCACGAAACCGGGCGTTGGCGAGGGTACGCCCCAGCCAGAGGCCGAACGGGACGAGCAGCAGGCAGGTACTGGCTGCCAGCTGCAGGGAAACCGAGAGGGCCGTCCAATCCATCAGGGGGCATCGTCCTCATCGTCGGGCAACCGGAAGCCGTAGCGCGCCAGCAGCGCCCTCGCCTCCTCTCCCTGTAACCAGTCGTAGAACGCCCGGGCAGTCTCCCCCGCCCCATCCACCAGGACCATCCTCTGCACCAGTGGCGTGTGCCAGCTCTCGGGAATCAGCACATGCTCGGCCCGCTCGACAAGGGGGGGGGCCAGGGCCAGGGAATAGGCGACCAGCCCCCCCCGGGCATCGGCGGAGAGCGCGAACTGAGCGGCCTGGGACACGTTCTCGCCCAGTATCCGCAGTGGCTCGACCGCTTCCCAGAGCCCGGCATGCGTCAGCGCCTGCATGGCCGCCACCCCGTAGGGGGCATGGTCAGGATTGGCCAGGGCGATGCGTGGCCTCCCCTCACCGGCTGTGTGGTCCTTGATGGCCTCGCGAACAGCTGCCAACGGATCCTCCTCCCCGGGGAGGTCGTCCTGCTCGTCCCGTTGCAGCCAGGCGAGTCGCCCGATGGCATAGACCACACCGGTATCCTGGGTACGTCCCTCCTCATGCAAGGCATGCACATAGGCCTCGTCGGCGGAGAGATAGAGCTCAAAAGGGGCCCCCTGGCTGATCTGGCGACGAAAGTTACCCGAGGAACCGAAATTCAGACGCAACTGGCGACCGGTCCCCTCGCCAAACACCTCGGCGGCTTCGGTGAGGGCGAACTGCAGATCCGAGGCGGCGGCCACTGTGGGCGTATCCGCCCTGGCCGACAAGGGCAGCAAGGAGAACAGCCCCAGTAGAACGGCAGCGTGTCCTGACGTCATCATCGTCTCCCCATGAATCGTTCTTTCCCCATGTACCGCCGACCGGGCGGTTGCCAGCGGATGATCAGGGCATTGTCGGCCAGGGCAAGGAAGGGAACAAGACGCGGCCACCCCCCTGGACATTCGACCTGACCTCGGTCAAGGATCCCGCTCGGGAGCCGTCAGAACGGCCCGAGCGTGGTCGGCCAGCAGTGACCAGCTCGAGTGCGGAACGCCGTATCAGAGACGGATGTGCATCGCCAGCGGATACTCATCGCAGTTATCCCCCTCCCCGCCGCGATCGACGACGAGGAACTCACCCTCGCGCTCCAGCACCGACTGGATGGCGTGCCAGGTGCCGACGCGGTAGTTGACTCCCTGGCAGCCGTCGGTGATGAAGGCACGCACTTGCTTCGGATCGATCGTGTCACCCGGCGGCGCGACGACCACCAGAAACCTTTCTTCATGCAGCGGCATGAAGGCCTGGCTGCCCAAGGGATGACGCTCGAGGAAATCGAGTTCCAGCGGCAAC
>NZ_JBDNGD010000473.1:0-4778 GCF_041689495.1 Halomonas sp.
CTGCTACACGGCCAACGATCCCGCGGCTTTCGCCCACCAATGGACCTGGGGGGTGGAATGCGTGATCAGCGATGATCCGGGATGCTTTGCGGGACACTTGCCTGGAGAGTCTTCAGGACGTCAGTAAGGAGTGAAGCTCCACCATGTTCAGGTGACCTTCCAGTAAATCGGCCAGGCGGTCGAGCTCGCGCTGGCGGTGAGCAGGATAGTCCACCTCTCCGCCATCATCCGTCAGACCAAAGCGCGCCAGCAAGGCGCGACAGGTCTGGGGATTGTCGAAGAGGCCATGCAAATAGGTGCCCATCACCTGGCCATCGTCGCTGATCGCGCCATCGGGTTTCCCGTCCAGGTCACAGAAGGAATACGCCAGGGCCGGCCCCTCGCTGGCACCGTTATGGATCTCATAACCGGCGACAGGGACATTCTCGGGAAGCAGTCGGCCCTTGACATTGCGCAGCTGCTTGCTGGCCACCATCCGGGTGGTCATCTCCAGCAGGCCGAACCCCGGCGTCGAGCCGGCCGGGCCGTCGAGGCCCTCCGGGTCGTCGATCACCATGCCCAGCATCTGGAAGCCACCACAGATACCCAGCACCTTACCGCCATAGCGCAGATGGCGCCGGAACGCGGCCTCCCAGCCCTGGCGCCGGAGCCAGTCGAGGTCACTGCGGGTGCTCTTGCTGCCCGGCAGGATGATCAGGTCGGCGGCCGGTATCGCCTGATCCGGGCCGACAAAGCGGAGCTCGACCCTTGGGTGCAAGCGTAGCGGGTCGAAGTCGTTGTGGTTGCTGATCCGCGGCAGTGCCGGCACCACGACCCGCAAGGCCGGCTCACCCGAGGTTCTGCCCTCGTGTCCGATACTGTCCTCGGCATCCAGCAACAGGCCCTGCAGATAGGGCAGGGTGCCGAATACCGGCTTGCCGGTACGCGCCTCGAGCCAGTCAAGGCCAGGTTGCAGCAGCGCCATATCGCCGCGAAAACGGTTGATCACGAAGCCCCGGGTACGCGCCCGTTCGGAGGCCGAAAGCAGCTCCAGGGTGCCCACCAGCTGCGCGAAGACCCCGCCACGGTCAATATCGCCGACCAGGATGACCGGGCAATCCACCATCTCTGCGAAGCCCATGTTGGCGATATCGTTGTCGCGCAGGTTGATCTCCGCCGGGCTGCCCGCCCCTTCGGCGATGATCACGTCAAAACGGCTCGACAGCGCCTGCCAGGCAGCCATCACCGAGCGCTTCGCCTCGGCCTTGTAGGCGTGATAGTCCAGGGCATCCATATGGCCATGCACCCGGCCGCGCAGGATCACCTGAGCGCCACGGTCGCTCTCGGGCTTGAGCAGCACCGGGTTCATGTCGCTGTGGGGTTCGATGCCACAGGCCAGCGCGTGAAGCGCGGTGGAGCGGCCGATCTCGCCACCGTCCACTGTGACCGCGCTGTTGAGCGCCATGTTCTGCGGCTTGAAGGGCGCCACCGACACCCCCCGCCGCGACAGTGCTCGGCAGATCGCCGCCACCACGGTGCTCTTGCCGGCATCCGAGGTCGTGCCCTGAATCATCAGGGTGCGACTCAAAGCTCGATGCCCTTCTGCGCCTTGACCCCCTGATCCTTGAAGGCGTGCTTGACCACCTTCATTTCGGTGACGGTATCGGCCAGCTCGATCAGCTGCTGAGGGGCATGACGCCCGGTGACGACCACATGCTGCATCGCCGGACGCGCCTGCAGGTCGTCGAGGACCCGATCGAGGTCCAGGTAGTCATGACGCAGAGCGATATTCAGCTCGTCGAGCAGCACCAGTTGGTAGTGGTCATCGGCGAGCATGCGGCTGGCTTTCTCCCACGCCGCCTCGGCCGCCCTGACATCCTGATCGCGGTCCTGGGTATCCCAGGTATAGCCCTCACCCATGACGTGGTAATCGACGCCCGGAAGGTCGCGGAAGAAGGCTTCCTCGCCGGTACTGAACTTGCCCTTGATGAACTGCACCACGCCCACCTTCATGCCATGGCCAAGGGCGCGTGCCAGCATGCCGAAGCCGGAGCTGCTCTTGCCCTTGCCGGGGCCGGTAAGCACCAGCAGCACGCCCTGCTCCTTCTGAGCGTGATCGATGCGCGCCTGCATGATCTTCTGCTTGGCGGCCATGCGCCGGGCATGACGTTCGGGGTCCTTGGCGTTGTCTCGCATCCTGGAAACTCCTTTCAAGTTCTCGGTGACTGCTCTCGGAAAGTCCGGCGAATAAGTACGCTTCTATCGCAGAGCAACGAATACCGGCGCACCATCGATTTCGGCCGTGGCCAGGCGCTGGTCATAGAGACGTTCCAGGGCCTCGGGTACCAGCATATTCTCGCGGGACCCCCAGCAGGCCTCGCCATCGGGGTACATGAGTAACAGCTGGTCGCACCAGCGCGCCGCCAGGTTGAGATCATGCAGGCACATCATCACCGCCCGGCCCTGCGCCGCCTGCTCGGTGAGCAGCGACATGACGGCGGTCTGGTGGTGCAGGTCGAGATGGTTCGTCGGTTCGTCCGCCAGCCAGAGCCGCGGCGCCTGGGTCAGGATGGTGGCAATCGCCAGCCGCTGACGCTCGCCGCCGGACAGCGTACTCACCAGCCGATCGGCCAGATGACCTACATCCAGGCGCGACAGTGCTGCCTCGGCCAGGCGCAGATCTGCACCGCCCTCCATCTGCCACGGCGACAGCCAGGGATGGCGTCCGATCAGGGCCGTCTCGCGCACCGTGGCGGGAAAGCCGTCCTGACTGTCCTGAAAGACCAGTCCCAGGCGCTGCGCCACCTGCCGACGACCCAGGCTGGCCAGCGGCTGGCCATCGAGGCGCACCTCACCGCGACGTGGAGGACGCAAACCAGCCAGAGTATGCAGCAGGGTGGTCTTGCCGGCACCATTGGGGCCCAGTACGCCCCACACCTGCCCTGGCTCGAGACTCAACGAGAGAGCTCTGCCATCATCCCGTCGAGGCACATCGATCACCAGTTCTCGGGTCTCGAGGCGGCTCATCAACGGCTCCGGTAGAGCAGGTAAAGGAAAGTGGGCACCCCCAGCAGCGCAGTAATCACCCCGACGGGCAACTGCTCAGGGGCGATCAGGGTCCGTGCCAGGGTATCCGCCAGCACCAGCAGAGTACCGCCCGCCAAGGCGCAGGCTGGCAGTATCAGCCGCTGATCGTTGCCCAGCAGCAGGCGCAGCATGTGCGGCACCACCAGGCCGACGAAGCCGATACTGCCGGCCGCGGTGACCGCCATGGCGGTGAGCAGGCTGGCGACAATGTAGATGCTCCATTCCAGCGGCCGAACCGCCACTCCCAACGCCGCGGCTTGCATCGGCCCTCGAGCCAGGACATTGAGGCTTCGCCCCAGCGGAATCAGCAGCAGGCAAATCACCAGCAGCAGCGCCAGGGAGGGCCAGGGAGAGCGTGCATAGGAGAGATCGCCCATCAGCCAGTACAACATGCCCGGCAGCCGGTCGGCGGGGCTCAACGCCAGCATCAGCGTGATCACTGCGCCCCACCCCGCCGCTACCACCACCCCGGTGAGCAACAGACGCGAGGGTGTCCAGCTGCCGGTTCCATGGGCCAGGCCGAACACCAGCAGCGTCGAGGCCAGCGCCCCGGCAAACGCCGAGCCGGAGATCACCAGACCACCCATGCTCGCCAGCATTGCCGCCAGAGCCCCCACAGCCGCACCGCCGGAGAGCCCCAGCACATAGGGGTCAGCCAAAGGGTTGCGCAGCAGCACCTGCATCAGCGCGCCGGCCACCGCCAGCAACCCGCCCACGGCGAAGGCCGACAGCGAGCGCGGCAGTCGCAGCTCGAGGATCAGGGTGCGCGACAGGGCTTCTCCGCCGCCGCCAAGCACCGACCAAAGTTCCGGCAACGCCACGCTGGCGCTGCCGACACTGATCGACAGTACCAATGATATAAGCGACGCCGACAGCAGAACGCCCAGGGGCAGGCTCAGCTGACGCATCAGGCCGGGTTACCGTCTGCCACGCGCCACCTCCAGCTTCTCGCAGAGTAGCCGGCTGCCCTCCAGCAGTCGGGGAGTCGGCCGCTGAATCAAGGAGGGCGGCACAAAGAAGAGGTTGTCACGCGTCACGGCAGTGAGATCGTCGTATTGCTCCCAGTGGGTCAGCCAATGACGGTTCTCCTCGCCCATGCCACCGGCGATGATCGCCTCAGGGTCGGCGGCCAGCACCGCTTCATCATCGATGCGAGGTACCAGACGCGACAGCCCGCCGAAGACATTCACGCCACCGCATATTGCCACGACCTGGCCGATCAGGTGCTCATCGTTGACGCTCATCAGCGGCTCATCCCAGACCTGATAGAAGACCGACACCGGCGCGACATCCCGGTAATCAGCGGCGAGCCTCGCCATGCCCTCGCGAAAGTCCTCGGCGGCCACGCTTCCCGCCTGCCCGGTACCGGCCAGCTGCGCCAGTCGTTCGATGGCACTGGCCACACCCTCGATATCACGGGGCTCGATATAGAATACCGGTATACCCAGCGCCTCGATGGTCTCGAGCTGCTCGGCCGGGTTACCGGTCACCCAGCCGATCACCAGATCCGGGCGCAGCGTGACCAGGGCCTCCAGATCCATGCGCGTGTGGCTGCCCACGGAGGCAACCTCCTTCGCTTCGGGTGGATAGTCGCTGTAGCTGACCACCGCCACCACCTTGTCGCCCGCCCCGGCGGCGAAGGTCAGCTCGGTGGCACCCGGGGACAGGGTAGCGATGCGCTCGGCCGCCGCCTCCAGGCAGACCTCGCGGTC
>NZ_JBDNGD010000474.1:0-1947 GCF_041689495.1 Halomonas sp.
CACATCGCCGAGCTGACCGTGATCGCGACCCGCGAGGCCGGCAAGATGATGTTCGATGGCATCGCCGAGGTGCGTGAAGCGGTGGATTTCCTGCGCTACTACGCGAACGAGTGTGAGCGGCTGGAGGTTGAAGAGCCCGGCAGCGCCCGCGGCATCTTCGTCTGCATCAGCCCGTGGAACTTTCCGCTGGCCATATTCACCGGCCAGATCGCGGCGGCCCTGGCGGCAGGTAACGCGGTGCTCGCCAAGCCCGCCGAGCAGACGCCCCTGATCGCCGCTCGTGCCGTCGAGCTGATGCGCGAGGCCGGCCTGCCCGAGGCGGCGTTGCAATTGCTGCCCGGTGATGGTCCGACGGTTGGCGGGCCGCTGACCAGCGATTCGCGGATCGCCGGTGTCTGCTTCACCGGTTCGACCGAGGTGGCGCAGATCATCAACAAGGCCCTGGCGCAGAATGCCGGCCCGGATGCGGTGCTGATCGCCGAGACCGGCGGGCTCAACGCCATGATCGTGGATTCGAGCGCGCTGACCGAGCAGGCAGTGCGCGACATCCTGATCTCGTCCTTCCAGTCGGCCGGCCAGCGTTGTTCGGCGCTGCGGATGCTGTATGTCCAGGAAGAGGCACGAGAGCGGCTGCTGACGATGCTCGACGGCGCGATGGACGCGCTGGTCATCGGTGACCCGTGGAACACCGACACCGACGTCTCGCCGGTGATCGACGCCGAGGCCCAGGCCGACATCGGCGCCTATGTGGCGGCTCAGGAAAAGGCCGGCAAGGTGCTGAAGAAGCTGCCGGCGCCGGACGCCGGGACCTTCGTCACCCCGGCCGTGGTCGAGGTCGGGGGGATCGGTGATCTCGAGCGCGAGATCTTCGGCCCGATCCTGCACGTGGCCACGTTCCGGGCACGCGACATCGACAAGGTGGTCGACGCGATCAACGCCAGGGGATATGGACTGACCTTCGGCCTGCATACCCGGATCGACGACCGCGTGCAGCAGATCGTCGAACGTGTCCATGTCGGCAACGTCTACGTCAATCGCAACCAGATCGGCGCCATCGTCGGCTCCCAGCCCTTCGGGGGCGAGGGGCTCTCGGGCACCGGACCCAAGGCCGGCGGGCCGCTCTATGTCACCCGCTTCCGCCGGACCGCCGCCGCCGAGCGTCACGACGCGCCCCAGGGCAATACCGTGACCCTCAAGGACCTGCAGTCGGCCATCGACGGCCTGGATCCGCGCAACTGGGCGGCGCGCCCCGATCGTGTCGAGGTGCTGCGCAAGGCGCTCTCCGGCAAGGGCGGCGTGGTCCGCAAGGCCCTTTCCGAGACCGCGGCTCTGGACATGACCCCGCAGACGCTGCCGGGGCCGACGGGGGAAAGCAACCGGCTGGCGATGTATCCTAAGGGCCCGGTGCTCTGCCTCGGGCCGACGCTCGACATCGCCATCGCCCAGGCGGTGCAGGCGCTCGGTGGCGGCTGTCCGGCGGTGCTCGTCGCGCCCGGTGCGGCACAGGCCGTGCAGCCGTTGAGAAGTGCCGGGGCGCCCGTCGCGGCGCTCGACGGCAGCATCGCGGCCGAGACGCTGACCACGGTCAAGGGCATCGCTGCCGTGGCCGCCGCCGGTGCCAGCGACTGGACCCGCGATCTGCGCATCGCGCTCGCCAAGCGCGACGGCTCCATCGTGTCGCTGGAGACCCAGACCATCTCGCCGGAACGCTACGTGGTGGAACGCCATCTGTGCATCGACACCACGGCTGCGGGCGGCAATGCCAGCCTGCTGGCGACGGCCGAATAGACTCGCCGGCCCTCTCGGGCCGGCACTGTTTATTCCTGACTACTTATTCCTGACTACCACTCACTGGCGCGGTGTTTCCTTGTAAACACCGCGCCAGTGGGTTTTGCCACGTCAGTGATCCCCGAAAAAAGCGTCAACACGGCCTATGTCGGGAAAGAC
>NZ_JBDNGD010000475.1:0-1157 GCF_041689495.1 Halomonas sp.
GCTACATCCCGGTACCCAAGAACCCCCACGGCCTCAACACCTCGCCGGACGGCAAGTATTTCATCGCCGCCGGCAAGCTCTCGCCGACCTGCTCCATCATCGCCATCGACAAGCTGCCCGAGGTGTTCGACGACGCCATCGAGCCCCGCGACGCCGTAATCGGCGAGCCCGAACTGGGCCTGGGGCCGCTGCATACCACGTTTGACGGCCGCGGCAACGCCTACACTACGCTGTTTATCGACAGCCAGATCGCCAAGTGGAACATCGAGGACGCCATCCGCGCCTACAACGGCGAGGAGGTCACCTACCTGCGTCAGAAGATCGACGTCCACTACCAGCCCGGCCACAACCACGCCAGCCTGACCGAAACCCGGGACGCCGACGGCAAGTGGCTGGTGGTACTCTCCAAGTTCTCCAAGGACCGCTTCCTGCCGGTGGGCCCGCTGCACCCGGAGAACGACCAGCTGATCGATATCTCCGGCGAGGAGATGAAGCTGGTGCATGATGGACCCGCCTTCGCTGAACCCCACGACTGTATTTTGCTGCGCGCCGACCAGCTCAACCCGAGTCGCGCCTGGACGCGTGACGACCCCTTCTTCGCCGAGACCGTTGCCATGGCCGAGGCCGACGACATCACTCTGGAGCGCGACAACAAGGTCATCCGCGACGGCAACAAGGTGCGGGTCTACATGACCTCGGTGGCACCGCAGTTCAACCTCACCGAATTCAGGGTCAAGCAGGGCGACGAGGTCACCGTGACCATCACCAACCTGGATCGGATCGAGGACCTGACCCACGGCTTCTGCATGGTCAACCACGGCGTCGCCATGGAGATCTCGCCGCAGCAGACCTCCAGCGTCACCTTTGTCGCAGACAAGCCCGGCGTGCACTGGTACTACTGCAACTGGTTCTGCCACGCCCTGCATATGGAGATGACAGGAAGGATGCTGGTCGAGAAGGCCTGATAGCCCCCTCCGGGGCCGGGCAGCCGCCCGGCCCCGTCCTGTCACCCGCAACGTGTTGAGTGTGGAGACACGCATGACCCGACGACCGACTCTCGGCGTCCTCTTCCTGATTCTTGCCGCCTGGCAGCTCTGCCTGCCGGGCGGCCTGTTGGCCGCCGACTGGACGGCCAGCCCCGGCGAATCGCTGCAGCC
>NZ_JBDNGD010000476.1:0-2894 GCF_041689495.1 Halomonas sp.
GCGATGTCGCCGGCGCCATACAGCATCAAGAGTTCACCCATGGTATCGCCCAGATAGACGGCGGCATGGGCATCGGGCCACTCTCCCAGGGAGCGGCGCGCCGGTCGGAGACCTCGCTGTTCGCAGAGCGCCGCCACGGCATCGAAGCGGCGGGGATGGCGAGGCACCAGGATCAGCAGGGCAGCGGGGTGATGGTCGAGAAGCCGCGCATGAGCGGCCAGCACCTGTTCGTCCTCGCCGGGGTGAGTCGAGCCAGCGACCCAGATCGCTCGCCGCCCCAGGCGGGTACGCAAGCGCTCACTCACCTCCAAGGCCTCGTCATCACTGGCGAGATCGAATTTCAGCGAACCCGCCACCGTGGTGTTTGCCGGGTCCATGCCCAGGGCACGGAAACGTTCGGCATCGGCCTCGGACTTGGCGGTGAGCCAGTCGACATGGCCCAGGGCATCACGCATCAAGGGACGCAAGCGCCGATAGCCCCGGTAAGCCCGGGGCGAGAGCCGACCATTGACCACCATTACCAGCACGCCCCGCCGTCGGCAGGCATACAGCAGGTTGGGCCAGAGTTCGGTCTCGAAGAAGAGCGCCAGTTCGGGGGCGAGCCGGTCGACGAAGCGCCGGGCTGCACCAGGAAAGTCCAGCGGCACGAAGCGATGGCGAAGTCGATCCGGGACGCCCGGCACCCGGCAGGCCTCGATCAGGGCCTCGACCCGCTCGGCGCCGGTTGCGGTCATGGTGGTCAGGACAAGGTGGTGGTCTGGGTAGCGGGCCAGCAAGACCTCGATCAGGGGGCGGGCGGCCTGCACTTCTCCCACCGAGGCACAGTGCAGCCACAGGGTGCGCTCACCCTCCGTGCTGGGAGCCATCAGACCCAACCGCTGTCGTCTGTGGTGAGTGAGTGTTTGCTCACGCCAGACACGCCACCAGATCAAGGGCGCCAGGACGTAGAGGGCCATCGAGTAGCCGAGACGCGCCCAGCCCATCAGGTCTCGCGGTCGAGGATGGTGGAGATCATGGCCGTGGTGGAGACACCGTCCTCGAAGCCCAGCACCCTCACCTCGCCACCAGCCTGGCGAACCGCCTCACCGCCGGCGATCTGCTCGGGACGATAATCCCCGCCCTTGACCAGCACATCGGGCAGGACGGTCTCGATCAGCCGCTGGGGAGTGTCCTCACCAAAGGGCACCACCCAATCCACCGCGCCCAGGCCGGCGAGAACCTGCATCCGCCGCATCAGCGGATTGATCGGCCGCTTGGGGCCCTTGAGACGGGCGATGGAGGCATCGTCGTTGACCGCCACGATCAGGCGATCGCCCAGCCGACGGGCCTGCTCCAGATAGGCCACATGACCGGCATGCAGGATGTCGAAGCAGCCATTGGTCATCACCACCTTCTCTCCCCGCGCCTGGGCGGCACGCACCGCCTCGATCAGGGGCACTTCCTCGATGGCACCGAACTCCGCCAGCTTGTCGCCATGCAGGGCCGTGTAGAGCTCGGCGATGGAAACGGTCGCGGTACCCGGCTTGGCCACCACCAGACCGGCGGCCAGGTTGGCCAGGGTCATGGCCTCGGGGAAGCCATGACCCGCCGCCAGCGCCAGCCCCAGGACGCCGATCACCGTATCCCCGGCCCCGGTGACGTCGAAGACCTCGCGGGCCCGCGCCGGCAGATGGAGCGGCTCATGGTCGGCACGGATCAGGGTCATGCCCTTCTCGCTGCGGGTAATCAGCAGGGCCTCGAGGTCGAGTTCGACGCACAAGGCCTCGCCACGGGTGGCCAGTTCCCCGTCATCACGGCAATGACCGACCACCGCCTCGAATTCCCCCAGGTTAGGGGTGATCAGGGTGGCGCCCCGGTAGCGACGAAAATCACTCCCCTTGGGGTCGACCAGCACCGGCTTGCCGGCCGCGCGAGCCAGGGCAATGAAATCCTCGACGCGGTTCAGGGTTCCCTTGCCGTAGTCGGAGAGAATCATCAGATCGCAATCGGGCAGGGCTGCCTCAACCCGGATCAGCAGGCCGCTGGTGTCGACCTCCCCCAGCCCCTCCTCGAAGTCCAGGCGAATAAGCTGCTGGTTACGGCTCATCACCCGCAGCTTGGTGATGGTGGGAATACCCGGGCTGCGCTCGAAGTGAGTACCCACGCCGGCGGTATCCAGCCGGGACGCCAGCCGGTCGGCATTGTCGTCGTTCCCCACCAGCCCCGCCAGAACCGCCTGGGGCCCCAGGGAGGCGATATTCAACGCCACGTTGGCGGCACCCCCTGGCCGGTCTTCGGATTGCTCGACTCTTACCACGGGAACCGGTGCCTCGGGTGAGATACGCGAGGTCCCGCCGTGCCAGTAGCGGTCGAGCATCACATCCCCCACCACCAGCAGTCGGGCACGTTCCAGTGCGGTCAGGTCAAACTTCATCGACTGAAGACTCCGTTGTCGGGTGAGGGTTGGCGAATTCGAGTACTGCCCCGAGTCGCTCGATCACATCCTCGGCATGGATCAGCGACATGGCATCGGGGTGGCGCACGCGCTGGCCCCAGGTGACCTCGTCGCGTGTCTTGTGCAGATAGTTGCGAACAGCATCGGCGTAGCAGTCGACCGTGAAGTCCCGCCACAGGTAGGGACCGGTGCGGTCGACATTCGAGGTGGCATAGAGCCCCACAACCGGTGTTCCCAGGGCATTGGCCATGTGCACCGGGCCGGTATCCGGCGCCACCAGGGCCCGGGCCCCGCGGATCATGGCCAGCAACCCCTTCAGTGAGGTGCCCCCGATGGCATCGACTACCGCATCCGGGTCCAGCAGACGCCGGATCTGTTCCCCAAGTTCACGCTCCTGGGTGCTGCCGCCACCGGTGAGGACCGTCTTCAGTCCATGGTGGCGCCAGGCATGCTCGATCAC
>NZ_JBDNGD010000477.1:0-1733 GCF_041689495.1 Halomonas sp.
CAGCACCAGCACCACGATGGCAATCAGGATGGTGGCCTCGGTGGGCCAGGCGAAGGTGTCGATGGAGCCCTGCAGGATCACCCCGATGCCCCCGGCACCGACAAGCCCCAGCACCGTCGACTCGCGGATATTGATGTCCCAGCGCAGGATCACGATGGCGGAGAAGGCCGGCATCACCTGGGGCACCACGGCATAGGCGATCACCTTGAGCTTGGAGGCCCCGGTGGCCTCCATGGCCGGCACCGGCATACTGGTACATCTCCACGTCCACTTGGCTTACCCGGAGATCGTAGGGCGCCTTGAATCGGATGGTGACCAGCACCGGCCCACGCCAACGTGACCAGGCGTGCTGATGGCCATCAGCACGGCATGGGCAGCCGACGACACCGAACCGCTGATGCTACGCAGGATCATGCAAGAGCTCGGCGAAGACATGCAGACCGTCACCGACGGCATTTCCCGAGAGGACTGGGCGCTGGTCGCGGAAACCGCCCCCGCGATCGCCAACCATTCTCAGCCGTCGGCGATCGAAAGAATGCGCATCCTCGGCTTCCTTGGCACCGATGCCAGCGTCTTTAGAAATCATGACAAGAAGGTCCAGCAGGCGGCGCTGCAGCTCGAGAAGGCCGCCGAAGGGCAGAACGGCGCCGAGGTCATCGCCGCGTTCGCCACGTTGCAGAACCGCTGTCTCGCCTGTCACCAGGATTTCCGCAAACCCTTCACGGCACATTTCTATACTGAACCGTGACGATTCGAACATCTACTTGATGCCAGTCAATCAAACCCTGGTTCTTGGGTTCGGCCGGGTAGCGGTGGGCTATACCGAGAGTCGGATATCCCGGCGAAGGAGGAAACGCTACGTATGGCTAACGGATCCTGGCTGACCATCGACGGCGCCGAGGCCGCCGCGACCGTGGCGCATCGCCTGAGCGAGGTGTGCGCCATCTATCCCATCACGCCGGCCTCGGTCATGGGTGAGGCCGCCGACGCCTGGTCGGCGGAAGGCCGCAAGAACCTCTGGGGCACGGTGCCGCACATCGTCGCGATGCAGAGCGAGGGCGGCGCGGCCGGCGCGATGCACGGCGCCCTGCAGGCGGGCAGCCTGGCGACCAGCTTCACCGCCTCCCAGGGCCTGCTGCTGATGATCCCCACTATGTACAAGATCGCCGGCGAGCTCACGCCCATGGTGCTGCACGTCGCGGCGCGCTCGCTGGCCTGCCAGGCGCTGTCGATCTTCGGCGACCACAGCGACGTGATGGCGGTGCGTCAGACGGGCTTTGCGATGCTGTGCGCCGGTTCGGTGCAGGAGGCGATGGACTTCGCCGCCATCGCGCATGCCGCGACGCTGGGAGGCCGCGTGCCGGTAGTGCATTTCTTCGACGGCTTCCGCACCTCCCACGAGGTGGCGAAGATCCGCGCGGTGGAGGACGACGTGCTGCGTGCGCTGGTGTCCGACGAGCAGGTGCACGCCCACCGCGCCCGGGCGCTGTCGCCGGAGCATCCGGTGCTGCGCGGCAGTTCGCAGAACCCCGACGTGTACTTCCAGGGGCGCGAGGCCGTCAATCCCTTCTACACGACGTTCCCGGCGGTCGTGCAAGCGACCATGGACCACTTCGCCGAGCTCACAGGGCGTGCCTACCGGCTGTTCGAGTACCACGGCGCGGCGGATGCTGAACGCGTCATGGTCATCATGGGCTCGTGCGCCGCCGCGGCCCGCGAGCGGGCCGGATATC
>NZ_JBDNGD010000478.1:0-2153 GCF_041689495.1 Halomonas sp.
CTTCCACAAACACCGCTGCCTGATCCCGGCAGACGGCTGGTTCGAGTGGGTGCCAGGGGAGGGCGGCAAGCAGCCGGTCTTTATGGCGCGCGAAGATCGTCAGCCGTTGTTCCTGGGCGCGATCTGGGAGCCGCTGGATGATGACACCACCTGCTGCGCGATCATCACCGAGCCGGCCCGTGGCATCGCCAGGGAGATCCACGACCGCATGCCGCTGGTGTTGGATGACGCCAGCCTGGCGGCCTGGCTGGATCCTGATCTGGTGGAGCGCGACGCCATCCGCGGCGCGGTGCGCCACCTCGAGGCCGATGCCTTCACCGCCTGGCCGGTGTCGCTGCGCGTCAACCGAGTCGCCAACGACGACCCCAGCCTGATCGAGCCAATGACGGAGTGAGACGACAACCACTGCGGCATATCTCCTACCCGCCTCGTTAGGGTTGGCGTATACCGCGCACGTCGGGTGTCTCCTACGCTGAACTGGTGTGATGCTCGACTTATGCGTTCTTGCAAGGTTCGCCTTTTCTCTGCGTCACGCCATGGGAGGCTTTGCTGGCCAGGGACGGCCCCTGATGTTCGCTTCGACGTTGAGCAACCGTTTTCAGGTGCCGAGTTGTCTCGGCTTCGATTCTTCTCGATACTGGTTGAATATCCAGTACACGAGGAGAGCTTCATGTCGATGACACGGACGACCACCACGACCATGCTCGGCGCTGCCCTGGCCTTCACGCCAACCCATCGCCAGCCATTGTTCGGCAGCCGCGTGCGGGCGGGCTTTCCCAGTCCCGCCGATGATCACCTCGATACCGACATCGACTTGCATGCCCATGTCGTCAAGCGGCCCGCGGCGACTTTCTTCGTGCGTGCCGTGGATGGCGAGCTCACCGTCAAGCGCCTGGAACGGGTCGGTCAGCGTACCTACTTGACCGCAAGCAATCCCCATTTTCGGTCGATTCCGCTGGACGGCCGCGAAGCTCATGTGTGGGGCGTGGTCACCCACGTCGTGCATACGCTGCCGGGTGCGCCGACATGATCGCCCTGGTCGACTGCAACAATTTCTACGTCAACTGCGAGCGTGTCTTCGATCCTCGTCTGGAAGGGCGGCCGGTGGGGGTGCTCTCCAACAATGACGGCTGCATCGTCGCCCGCTCTAACGAGCTCAAGGCGCTGGGCGTGGAAATGGGCGCGGCCATGCACCTGTTGCCGCTGCACATACGCCGCCAGGCCGTGCTGCTCTCCAGCAACTACGCGCTCTACGGCGACATGAGCCGCCGCGTCACCGAGACGCTGGGCGAGTTCTCGCCGCACGTCGAGGTCTACTCCATTGACGAGAGCTTTGTGGGCTTCCAGGGCTTCGACTCGACGACGCTGGAGGAGCGTGGCAATCGCCTGCGCCAGACCATCCGGCAGTGGACCGGCATCCCGGTGTCAGTGGGCTTCGCACCGACCCGCGTACTCGCCAAGGTGGCCAACCGAGCGGCCAAGAAGATCCCCGCCTACGAGGGCGTATGCCGACTCGACGCCGACAGCCCGGCCACTCGAGCGCTGCTGTCCCGGCTGCCCGTCACCGAGCTGTGGGGCGTGGCCCGTCGCACCGGCGAACGCCTGGCGCTGATGGGAATCGACACCGCCTGGCAGCTGCGCGAGGGCGATCCCAAGCGTATCCGCCGCGTCTTCTCTGTCGTGATGGAGCGCATTGTCTGGGAACTGCGCGGACGTCCGGCGATACAGCTCGACGACATGGCCGCCCCCAAAAAGCAGATCATGGTGTCACGCAGCTTCGGTCGCATGAGCGACGACCCCGCCGACCTGCGCGAGGCCGTCCGCCAGCACGCCGCCAGGGCAGGGGAGAAACTTCGACGGCAGGGCAGCGTAACCAGCGCGGTGATGGTGTTCGTCAACACCAATCGTTTTCAGCTCGACCAGCCTCAATACCGCAACAGCGTGGTGGTTCCCCTGCACCGGCCCACCGACGACTCCCGAGAGATCGTTGGAGCCGCCGCCCAAGGCCTGGAGGCCATCTTCCGCAAGGGCTATCGCTACCAGAAGGTCGGCGTGATGCTGCTCGACCTCAGCGCCGACGCCAACCGCCAGCTGTCCCTGGACGACACCCCACAAACCGAAGCCGACCGGCAGCGCCGCCAGCGGCTGATGGC
>NZ_JBDNGD010000479.1:0-2665 GCF_041689495.1 Halomonas sp.
CGTGCCGATAGAGATCGAAGGCCGCCGGGGCCTGATCGACGATACGGCCCACATCGCCGGCGATCAGCGACTGCATCACCAGCCCCTGCACGGTGCCGATGAACTGGGCCGCCGCGGCCTCGACATCGATGGCGGGGCGCAACTCACCCCGCCCTTGCGCCTCGCGAAGCAGCCCCTCGAGACGCCGGCGATAGCGTTCCAGCAGTCCGCGCACCATGCGGCTGGCGGCGGTAGGCCGTGGATGCTGCAGCTGTCCCATCAGCAGCCGCGGCACGCCGGGGTGCTCGGCGATGAACGCCACGTGGGCCAGGAACATCGCCTCCAGGGCCGCCAGGGGATCCTCGACGCCTTCGGCGGCAGCGGCAACCCGCGCCATCACCCGCTCGGCGACCCAGGCCACTACTGCCTCCCAGATGGCGTCCTTGCTGGCGAAGTGGCGAAACAGCGCCCCCTGGGTGACACCCATGCTCTCGGCGATCCGCCCAGTGGTGAGGGTGGCGGGCTCTTCCTCCCCGCAAAGCGCGACGACCGTCTCCACGGTGCGTTCGCGACGCGCCTCGGCGCTGAGATGCTGGCGTTCGGACATGCTCGGGCCTCAAAAGATAGTGACTGATTACTATCTAGCATACCCCCATGGCTTTCGCCTGACGAATCGCGATGCACCTGATCACGGTCAAGATGATCGGGAAATCGTCTGATTATCCAAACGGCGTCATAATTCCCACTTAAAACATTTGAAATCAATGGATTATACGGGAAAACACGATTAGCCTGAGCAGACACATCACTCGGAGAGTCGTCATGTCGAATCCTCGGCCGTCACCCCTCGGTCCCGCCACTCTGGCGATCCACGGCCAGCGGCAGCGGGATGCCTTCGGCAGCCCGCACATGCCGATCTACGACACCACCACCTTCGCCTACCCGGACACCGCCACGTTGCTGCAGGTGACCGAGGGCCGCCGTCAGGGGCCGCTTTACTCGCGCTACGGCCAGAACCCCACGCTCTACGCCCTGGAGGAGACGCTGGCCGCGCTCGAGGATGCCGAAGCGGCCTGGGCGTTTTCCTCCGGCATGGCCGCCATCAGCACCCTGTTCCTCACCCACGGCCGGCGCGGGATCGCTTGCCTCGGCGAGGTCTACGGCGGCACCCTGAGCCTTCTCGAACAGCAGCTGCCCACGCTGGGCATCGACACGCACTTGCTGCTCGACGGCCACGACCCCGAGGCCCTGGAGCGCCTGCTGGAAGCCGGCGTGGGCCTGGTCTACCTGGAGACGCCCACCAATCCGACGCTGCGCCTGATCGATATCGAAGCGGTCGCCGAGCAGGCCCACCGTCACGGCGCCCTGGTGGCAGTGGACGGCACCTTCGCCACGCCGATCAACCAGCGGCCGCTGGCCCTGGGCGCCGATATCGTGGTGCACAGCGCCACCAAGTACCTGGGCGGGCATAGCGACCTCACCGCCGGGGCTGTCATGGGAAGTGTCGAGCGGCTCGCCCCCCTGTGGCGTTGGCGGCAGAACCTGGGCACGGCGCTCTCGCCCCAGCTAGCCTCGCTGCTGTCGCGCAGCCTGCGCACTCTGCCGCTGCGCATGCAGCGACATAACACCTCGGCCCAGACCATCGCCGAGGCGCTGCTGGAGCACCCTGCCATCGCTCGAGTGCTCTACCCCGGGCTGCCGTCACACCCCGGCCACGCGCTGGCACACCACCAGATGTGCGGTTTCAGCGGCATGCTGACCCTGGAACTCAAGGGCGGTCGCGATGCCGCGGCACGTATGGCCGACCAGCTGACGCTGTTCGCCCTGGCGCCCAGCCTGGGCGGTGCCGAGAGCCTGGTCACCCAGCCCTGCACCACCTCCCACGTGGACCTCTCCGCCGAGGAGCGCGCCAGGCGCGGCATCGGCGACGGCATGCTGCGCCTGTCGGTCGGCCTGGAAGACGTCGATGACCTGCTCGCCGACCTGCACCAGGCCCTGGACATGCTGGAGACAGGCTGATGCCAGCCCTGCTGCGGCGACTCATAATGCTCGTCGACCGGGCCGCGGCGGAGCGCTTCCCGGGCTATTTCACGGTGATCATGGCCAGCGGCACCACCTCCATCACCAGCCATCTACTGGGGCTGCGCCTGCAGGCCTGGGCCTTCACCAGCGCCAGGATATTCCATCACTGCTGGCGGCTGACCCGCGTCCCACAGGCCTGAGGCCTACTTCAGCCCCAGCCGCCGGGCCAGCTTGTGCAGGTTGCTGGGGTCCAGCGCCAGGCGCCGGGCGGCCGCCGCCCAGCTCCCCTGGCAGGCGTCCAGGGCCTCGCGAATCGCCCGCCGCTGGGCCCGCTCCACGCGCTCGCGCAGGCTCGATGAAGCGGCCTCATCCGCTCTATCTGGCACATCCAATGCGCTGCCCCCTTCACCCACCGGGCCGGGCAGGTCGAGCCACTCGGGCTTCAGGGTGATGATATCGTCGCGCCGTGCGCCCCGGCTGAGCGCCTTGATCGCCGCGCGGCTGATCACGTGCTCCAGCTCGCGCACGTTGCCCGGCCAGGCGTAGGCCATCAGCGCCTCCTCGGCCGCGGGCGACAGGCGCAGGCTGCGCACCCCGAGCCGGGTGCGGTTGATCTCCAGGAAGTGGCCGGCCAGCACCAGCACGTCGCCGCCCCGCTTGCGCA
>NZ_JBDNGD010000480.1:0-1422 GCF_041689495.1 Halomonas sp.
GAATCGATCTATTTCGTGATGCTGGACAATGGGTTGAAGACACCCGGGGATGAGGTCTGCCGCCGCAAGGGGGTGTTCGGCGAAATGTGGGCGGTGCATGGCGGCGGCTTCTACCATAACCAGAAATACGCCACGAGTCCGCCACAGCTGCCCGATGATCTGCACTGGTCCTTCTGGAAGGCCTACACCACCTGGCTGTCGGGCTTCGTGTTGTTCGTGCTGCTCTACATGGCTAGTCCCGGCGTCTACCTGGTCAATGCCGAAAGCCCCTGGCAGTGGGCGGCCAGCCTGAGTGGCTGGCAGGCCAATATCCTGGCGCTGCTCTTCCTGTTGCTGGGCTGGGTTATCTACAACGAACTGTGCAAGCGCATCAGTCCCAACATGGAGCGTGACGGGCTTCTCAGCCTGGCCGTGGCTCTACTGATGGTGGTGGTAGCCTACCTCAGCACCCAGCTCTTTGCCGGGCGTGCTGTTGATGATCAGCAACCACCATTCCTTCGCCTACTCCCACGACCTGGCCTGGGTGATCATGTCGCTGTTCATTTTCGCCGGTGCCCTTATCCGCCAGTTCTTCGTGCTGATACATTCGGGCAACATCAAGCCGGCCTATCCCGTCGCGGGAGTGGTGCTGATCGCCCTGGCGTTCTGGATCGGTTCGCCAGCGAGCTCCTCAGCGCTAAACCGGGACAGCGCCGACGACGGGCCGGGTCTCGAGGAGGTCCATGCCATCGTTGTTACCCGCTGCGTGGCCTGCCATGCCAGCCAGCCCACTCAGCCGGGTTTCTCCGCGCCCCCCGCCGGCGTTGTCTATGAGAACCCGGAACAGGTAGTCCGCCAGCGGGCGCGGATCCAGCAGGTGGTGGCCAGTGGCTATATGCCGCTTGGCAACATGACCGGTATGACCGACGAGGAACGCGCGGTCATTGCCGCCTGGGGAGAGTGAGCGCCGGCCGGCCGCATCCCCGCGGTCGAGGTTTGCCACGCTTGGCGTATACAATGAAGGTCAAAAGGGAATCTAGGAGCCTTGCCATGAGCCACGAGATCCCCTCCCTCTATCCCCGTGACCTGATCGGCTACGGCCGCACTCCGCCGCATGCCAATTGGCCGGGCAGGGCGAGGATCGCCGTGCAGTTCGTGCTCAACTACGAAGAGGGTGGCGAGAGCTGTGTGCTGCATGGCGATGCGGGCTCCGAGCAGTTCCTCTCCGAGATCATCGGCGCCCCGTCCTTTCCCGATCGTCATCTGAGCATGGAGTCGATCTACGAATACGGTTCGCGCGCTGGGGTCTGGCGAGTGCTGCGCGAGTTCGAGCGCCGCGGCCTGGCGCTGACAGTGTTCGGCGTGGCCATGGCGCTGGAGCGTCACCCCGAGGTGGCGCACGCCTTCAAGGAACTGGGTCATGAGATCGCCTGCCACGGCTAC
>NZ_JBDNGD010000481.1:0-1436 GCF_041689495.1 Halomonas sp.
GCGTCGGGCAAGTCGACGGTGGCGCGGGCCTTCGCGGCGTTGGGCGTTCCCTGGGTGGATGCCGATGATGTGGCGCGGGAGGTGGTCGAGCCCGGCGAGCCGGCGCTGGCCGATATTGTCGCGCGCTATTCAGGCGACAGGGGCGAGCGGGTCCTGCTCGGGGATGGCCGCCTGGATCGCCGGGCGCTGCGCGAGATCATCTTCGCCGAGCCAGACGAACGCCGCTGGCTGGAATCGGTGACCCATCCGCGTATCCGCGAACGCCTGATCGCCCACATGGCGCGCCTCCAGGCCGAGGGCGCGCCCTATGTGCTGCTGGTTTCGCCCTTGCTGCTCGAATCCGGCCAGGCGGCGCTGTGCGACCGTATCCTGGTGATCGACGTGTCCGAGGCCGTGCAGATCCAGCGCACCAGCGCCCGGGACGACGTGGACGAGGCCCAGGCCCGGGCAATCGTCGCCGCCCAGATGCCCCGCCAAGAGCGGCTGGCCCTGGCCGACGAGGTGATCGACAATAGGTGTGATGAACAGACGATGGCCGCTCGGGTCCAGGAACTCGACAGGCAATTTCGCCGGCTTTCCGCAGAGAAAGGCAAATGATTCGCCTTACAGAGACTGGTTAAACGACCTATAATCAGGTCACAACGATCGGAGGAGACGATCATGCCCCACACCATCCTGGCCAATACGACAGCGAGCATTTCGGAGCTGAAGAAGAACCCGATGGCAACCGTTGCCGCGGGAGACGGTTTCCCCGTGGCCGTTCTGAACCGCAACGAGCCGGCCTTTTATTGCATCCCGGCGGCGGCCTACGAGGAGTTGCTCGACAAACTCGAGGATAGCGAACTCAACCGTATCGCCGACGAGCGTCGTTCTCAGCCGGAAGTCACGGTGTCACTGGATGACCTATGAGCTGCGTTTTCGCACTGAAGCGCTAAAGGAATGGCGTAAGCTCGACAAGAGCGTTCGACTCCAGTTCAAGAAGAAGCTCATGGCCATTCTCGAAAGTCCTGACCTTCCTTCCGCGCGCCTGTCGGGAAGTCACAACCGCTACAAGATCAAGCTGCGCAGTTCCGGCTTCCGCCTGGTCTATGAGGTTCGCGACCAGGACCTCGTCGTCCTGGTGGTGGCCATCGGGAAGCTCGAGCGTAACGACGCTTACCGCAAAGCCGACCAACGCCATTAGAGGATCACCATGTCATCTCGGACATCCCAACGCCCCCTGGAAGTCGCCTGCCCATCCTGCGGCAAGACGGTCGCCTGGCGAGAAGAGAATCGTTACCGCCCCTTCTGCAGTGAACGCTGCAAGGTCATCGACCTGGGCGCCTGGGCCGATGAGTCCCATCGCATCGCCGGGGAGTCGGCCATGGATGGCATGGACATCGACGCCTTGCTGGCCCGGGCCGACCGGGACGACCTCCCCCAGTGAACCCAGTGAA
>NZ_JBDNGD010000482.1:0-1558 GCF_041689495.1 Halomonas sp.
CTATCCATTCGTTCAGAAGCCAAGCAGTGTGGTCAGCCACAGGGAGATCTGGGGGAAGAAAGCCAGCACAAGATCGATCACCACCATGGACCCGACCAGCGGAATGGCGCGTACCGAGATACGTTCGATGGACACGTTGGCCTCCTGCCCCAGGTTGCCCACCAGGCAGCCCCGACGGAAGTCGTGGCGGGCCATACCCTCCCTGGCATCGTCGACGAAGGCCTCGATGCGCCCCAGCGGCGAACGCGTCGCATCCCGCAGGTGGCGATCCAGCTTGCGGGCGAAGTAGGCGCCGTGTGCTCCATCACGGCACGCCCGAACGCCTCCTTGCTGTCGAAGTAATAGTAGAACGAGCTCTTGGGCACCGCGACGCGCTTGAGGATGCCGTCGATACCGGAGACGACGAAGCCCTGCTCGGTCAGCACTTCGGTCCCGCTGCGGATCAGGGCCGCCCGGGTGTCCGGATCATCGCGGGGCACCCTGGGGGGCCGACCGCGGCGTGGCTTGGAGGTCGCTTGTGTCATGCCATCAATATAGACTGCCCGTCTATTAAATCAAGCAGCCCTTAGGTGCCGAGCCCCCCGAACAGCACCACGCCGAGCACCACCACCAGCAGGATCACGGTCTCCAGGGCCATCAGGATCACCGGGCGCCAGCCCACCACCGCCAGCTTCTGGAACGACGTCTTGATACCGAGCGCCGCGATGGCGGTGACGAGGCACCAGCGGGACAGGGTCGACATCCCCTCGTTCACCGCCTCGGGAATGAGCCCCAGGCTGTTGACCACGACCAGCACCACGAAGCCCACCAGGAAGCTTGGCAGCATCGGCACCTTGGTCGCCGCCCCCTCTTCCTGGCGCGACGCGCGAAACAGCCACATGAAGACCATCACCGCCGGCACCAGCATGGCGACCCGCACCAACTTGACCAGCGTCGAGATGTCGCCGGTCTGCTCGGAGATCATGTAGCCGGCCCCCACCACCTGGGCCACGTCGTGGATGGTGCCCCCCAGGAAGATCCCCGCCTGGACATTGGCGAGTTCCAGGACCCCGACGATCAGCGGATAGGTCACCATCGCCATGGTCGATAGCGTGGTCACCCCGACCACCGTGAGGATGGTGTTGCGCTCGCTGGTCTCATGACGCGGCATCACCGCCGACAGGGCCAGGGCCGCCGATGCACCGCAGATGGCGACGGCGCCGCCGGTCAAGAGTCCAAGGTCGCGGTCCAGGCCCAGCACCCTGGCCAGCACCGCCCCCATGGCGATGACCAGCGCCACGGCCCCCACCACGGTGAGCACGGGCCCGAGCCCGAGGTCGCCCACCTGCGCCAGGGTCATCCGCGCCCCCAGCATCGCCACCCCCAGCCGCAGCACGGTGCGAGCGGCAAACTCGATGCCCTGGCGGCAAGGTCCCTCTTCACTCAGGAAGTGCAGCGACATGCCGAACAGCAGGGCGTAGAGCAGCGTCGGCCCCCCGTAGTGATCGGCGATGAAGGTGGTGGCCAGGGCGATGGTGACGCACACCAGCAACCCGCGTCCGATGGCGCGAAAGCTGCC
>NZ_JBDNGD010000483.1:0-1069 GCF_041689495.1 Halomonas sp.
CAGGCCCACTCGCTCGGCAATCCGCGAGATCTTGCGCTCGACGCCGCTCAGCAGCAGGACACGCCCCCGATAATCCATCTCCGACAGCTGATGCAGGAGGGCGATTCCGTCATGGTCATCGGCCTCCAGCGCCATGATCACCAGTTGCGGGCGGCATAGCGTCATTTCATCAAGCAAGGGGGTCGCCCGCCTATAGTGGCGGCTCTCGAGTCCCAGCAGATGAAGCTGCAAGGACAGCACCGCAGCCACGTCCGGATCGGTATCCAGGACCAGCGCCAGGGCCCGCATCTCGTTCGCGAATTCACGCATCCACTCGGGCTTCCAATCGGTCAGGAGCCCCCAGACTACCATCGCCACAGGAACCGAACATCTGTCGAACAGGGAGTCAGATCAACGTTTGGACTCGGTCCTCATCCTGCCAGGGGACCAGGCCAGCGCCACCAGCACCCCTTCAAATGCCGCCTGGTGCCGCTCGGTGGTCAGGGCGCTGTACGTCAGGCCGGAAACGGTCTGGCATGATAACCGCTGGCCAGACGGGAACCCAGGGCTGCATCACGACCGCCGGCGGCGCTACACTGGTCGCCCATTTCGTCAGGAAGCTTCCAAGATGACTGTCCGCACCTTCGCCTTTGCCCTGTTGCTGCTGGGATTCGTTTTCGTGATCGTCGGCGTCTTGAAGGCCCACCCGGCTCTCTTCGTCGGCATCGTCCTGATCGTCCTGAGCGGGATCCTGTTGTGGACGCGCAACCGTCGACCTGGCGAGTAAGGGCCCATGCAACGCTCCGACCCGGCTCCCTCCAACCTCTCGACTCTGCTGGATATGCTGGAATCCACCGGCGGACTACCCGACAGCGTGAGCCTCGATGCCATCCTCGATACCCTGGGGCGACGCTCCTTCGCCCCCTTCCTGCTGATTGCCGGGCTTGTCACCCTGGCACCCCTGATCGGGGATATCCCCGGCGTACCGACACTGATGGCCAGCCTGGTGGCGCTCTCGGCTGCACAGATCCTGGTAGGCCGTGACCGTGTGTGGCTACCGCAATGGTTGCTTGAGCGCCGGGTATCGCGC
>NZ_JBDNGD010000484.1:0-3118 GCF_041689495.1 Halomonas sp.
CAGGAGCCCATCTGGATGAGTTCGACCACCCCCCCGATGATGGTCGAAGGCGTGCTCTGACCCAGGCTGGTGGTGGTCATGATCGGGTAGATATTGGCGGGGATGTACATCACCGCACTGGCGGCCAGCAGGGCCCAGGTAAGTTGCAGACTGTGAGGAAGGCGAGTGTGCAGGGATTCCCCACAGCGTCGGCAGTAGCCACCTTTGTCATCGTCCAGGCGGTTGACCAGGCCACAGGTGTGGCAGCCGGTCAGCCCCTGGCTTGCCGCCGTCTCG
Source organism: Halomonas sp. (assembly GCF_041689495.1). Classification (GTDB taxonomy): domain Bacteria; phylum Pseudomonadota; class Gammaproteobacteria; order Pseudomonadales; family Halomonadaceae; genus Halomonas. The sequence continues at coordinate 277 of NZ_JBDNGD010000484.1, forward strand.
CCGGTTCTGGCGCCCTTCGGTGCGAGGCGCTCTCCCGCCAGCGAGAACCACATCCAGTCCGAGTCGAGGGACTGGGTGGTCAGCAGGAGCAGGAAAGCGAAGGCACAGAAGGCCCATCTGTAGCCAGATCACCCCAAACAGGTAGACCGCCGGCAAGACGATGATGGTGAGAATCACCACGATGGCCACCAGCGGTTGGTGAAAGCCGATCAGGGTCGTGGCAGTCTGGGAGAGTTCGATGCGGTTGCCTATCCCACTGACACTGAAGCTGACGAAGGGAAAGGAAACCGCCATGGCCAGTGCCAGCAGTGCCGACAGTGCCAGGGACATGCTTCGCTGGGCGGGTTGGAAGTGACGATTGACCAGGGTATGACCACATCGCGGGCAGTCAGCCTTCTGGCCGGCACTCAAGGGGGGCAGTGCCACCAGCCAGTCGCATTCATGGCAGGCGCGCAGTCGTCGTCGCTTGGATCGGGCTTCCGGGGATGGCGGTCCACCTGAGGGGCGCCGAAAGGCATTTCCGGAATGGGAAGGTAGCGCTTGGGCACCGCTGACAGTGTTCTCTGATGGCGGAGTTGGCCGGATACTGGCTTCCGGTAGATTCAGCGAGTGTGACATGTTGACTCGACGGACACCATAGTCAAACATGCAATCCCGAATGTTCCAGAGACGCAATGATGATCCTTCCCGTAGTGGCAGTAGTGGCAGGCCTGGTCCTGCTTGTATGGAGTGCCGAGCGCTTCGTCGATGGGGCTGCCGCTACCTCCCGACGGTTGGGACTCTCGCCCCTGCTGGTGGGCATGCTGGTCATCGGCTTCGGTACCTCGGCCCCTGAACTGATGGTGTCGGCCCTGGCGGCCTCCCAGGGCAATCCGGGCCTGGCCCTGGGCAATGCCTATGGCTCCAATATCGCCAACATCGGCTTGATTCTCGGCCTGGTGGCACTGATATCGCCGCTGGCGGTGCACTCCGGCGTGGTGCGCAGGGAACTGCCGGTGCTGGCTGTCGTGACGCTGCTTTCGGCCCTGTTGATATGGGGAGGAGTGATCGGCCGGCTGGAAGGGGGCTTGTTGTTGCTGCTCCTGGCCGCCTTCATCGGCGTGAGCATCATCCTGTCGCGGCGCGAAGGTGCCGAAGGCTTCGGTGTCAGCGACCTGATCATCGGTCTCACCGTGGTCGCGGTGGGTAGGCGCCGCGGTTCTGCTGCGCGACTGGAGCCTGATGACGGCCATGACCTTCATGATGGCGGTCTTTGCCCTCGGCTGGCGAGGCCGGCAGGGCTCCATCAACCGCCTGGAAGGCGCCGTGCTCTTGACCATGTTCCTGACATATACCGGCTGGATGGTGAATCTGGTGGTGTCCGGGGGTGGTTGAGGGGGCCTGAGTTGCCGGCGGCTTTCCCCATGCGACAAGACGACACGGTCTGCTGGTCAACTTCCTGCTGGTTTTCGCGTCTCATGGCTTGCTGGACATCTGTCCCGATGTCCAAGGCAAGAGTTTTTTCGGCCAACGTTGATACCTCATTCGGGCAGTGGTCTAGGCTTGTCTTGTTTGTAGACTGACCTTCACCTTTTCGAGCCCATCGCAGAAAAAGGCCTGCACCATGGAACTGGATCCCCTGCTGTTGTCGCGATTGCAATTCGCCTTCGTTGTCTCCTTTCATGCCATCTTCCCGGTATTCACCATCGGGCTGGCATCCTACATCGCCGTTCTCAACGGCCTCTTCTTTACCACCGCCAATTCGGCCTGGGATCGTCTGGCCCTGTTCTGGACCAAGGTGTTCGCGGTGGTCTTCGGCATGGGAGTGGTGTCCGGGATCGTCATGTCCTTCCAGTTTGGCACCAACTGGAGCAACTTTTCCCTGGCGGCATCCAACTTCCTGGGTCCGATGCTCAGCTACGAGGTGGTTACCGCCTTCTTCCTCGAGGCCACCTTCCTCGGGGTGTTGCTCTTCGGCCGGGGGAAGGTGCCACAGGGGGTGCACCTTCTTGCGGCGATAATGGTCGCCATCGGGACCTTCATTTCCTCGTTCTGGATCCTTTCGGCCAATAGTTGGATGCATACTCCCGCGGGAGTTGACCTTGTCGATGGGCGTTTCCAGGTGACGTCCTGGATGGCGGCGATCTTCAACCCCTCTTTTGGCTATCGCTTCCTGCACATGGGCATAGCGTCCTTCCTTACAGGTGGTTTCGTGGTGGCCGGGGTTAGCGCCTGGTACCTGCTGATGGGTCGTGATGTGGAGGCCAACCGCAAGGCACTGTCGATGTGTCTGTGGTTGCTTCTGTTCCTGGCGCCTGCCCAGGCGGTGGTCGGCGATTTCCATGGCATCAACACCCTGGAGCACCAGCCGACCAAGGTAGCGGCCATGGAAGGCAACTGGGAGACCAGCGGTAACGTGCCGCTGCTGCTCTTCGCCCTGCCGGATCAGGAGGCCCAGAGCAATCGCTTCGAGGTCGGCATCCCGTCCTTGGCAAGCGTGATCCTGACCCACCATGCCGATGGCGTGGTGCCGGGGATCAGTGAGGTTCCACCGGAGGAGCAGCCACCGGTGATCATCGTCTTCTGGTCGTTTCGTGTCATGGTCGCCCTCGGCCTCCTGATGATCGCTGTGGCCCTGGTTGGCAATCTGCTTCGCCGTGGAGGGCGGGTCTTCGAGCATCGCGGCTTCCTGCAGGCATTGCGCTTGATGACGGTGACACCCTTCGTCGCCGTGCTGGCCGGCTGGATCGTCACCGAGACCGGCCGAGCGCCCTGGCTGGTCTACGGCATGATGACCCACGCTGAGGGGGTCACACCGTCGCTGACGGGCGGCATGGCCCTGTTCACGCTGATCGGCTATGCG
>NZ_JBDNGD010000485.1:0-1032 GCF_041689495.1 Halomonas sp.
GCCCGGCTTGATCTCTCCGGCCTCGACCCTCGCCTCGCGGGCCTGGCCGTGGAAACTGCCGTGGATGTGGACAATCCCCTGCTGGGCGAACGCGGTGCCAGTGCCGTCTTCGGGCCTCAGAAAGGGGCGACGGCCGCCGACGTCAGCCGCCTGGATGGCGCCCTCTCACGCTTTGCCGACCTGGCCGCCGAAGCCTTGGGGGAAGATCACCGCGACCTGCCCGGTGCCGGAGCAGCGGGCGGCATGGGCTTCGCCGCCCGGGCCTTCCTCGGCGCCGAATTGCGTCCCGGCATCGAGCTCGTCATGGATCAGGTCGGGTTCGAGGATCTGCTGAGCGACGCCGACCTGGTGATCACCGGTGAGGGTCAACTGGACGGCCAGAGCATGGCCGGCAAGACGCCGGTCGGTATCTCACGGGCCGCACATCGCCGGGGGATTCCGGTCATCGTGCTCGCCGGACGACTGGCACCGGGCTGGCAGGCCGCCTTCGATGAGGGAGTCACCGCGGCGTTCGCCCTGGCCGATGGCCCCATGGGACTCGAAGACGCACTGGAGCGCTGCGCCGAGCTGCTGGCCGACCGTGGCGAGAGCATCGCGCGACTACTCCTCGCCGCGCCGAGGCTCTGAGGGTTCCGGCTAGCATTCAGCCAAGGCGGTTTCGGCATCCTTCATGGCGATGTCCTCGATCAGACCCCTGAGCAGCGCCCAGAACTCCTCGACGGAGTCGAGCTCGACCCGCTCGTCGGGCGAGTGGGCCCCGCGGATCAAGGGCCCGAAGGAGATCATGTCCAGGTGGGGATACTTGCCACCGAGGATGCCGCATTCGAGCCCGGCGTGGATCACCAGCACCTCGGGGTCGCTACCCAGTTGATGCCGATGAACACGACGGAAGCGAGCCAGCAGTTCGCTCCCGGAGGCCGGGGTCCAGCCAGGATAGCCGCCCTCGACGAGGGTGCGGGCACCGATCAGCTCGAACAGGGCACGGAAGCGATCGGCCAGGTCGGTGGCGGCGCTGTCACGCAGGGAGCGGAC
>NZ_JBDNGD010000486.1:0-1030 GCF_041689495.1 Halomonas sp.
ACCTACCTGAGCAATGACCAGCTCGGCGAGCTGATGGCGGCGCTGGATACCGCCTTCCACTTCGCCGAGCCCGAGGCGCGGGAGTTCTCCCTGGAGGTGGACCCCCGCACCGTGACCCCCGAGCAGATCCACGAGCTCCGTGTCCTGGGGTTCAACCGCCTGAGCTTCGGCGTGCAGGACTTCGACCCCGACGTCCAGGCGGCGGTCAATCGTGTCCAGAGCGAGGCCCAGGTGGTGGAACTGGTGGCCGCGGCCCGCGAGGCCGGCTTCCAGTCGGTGAGTGTCGACCTGATCTACGGCCTGCCGCTGCAGACCGTGGCCAGCTTCGATGCCACCCTGGACAAGATCATCGCCCTGCACCCGGACCGCATCGCCGCCTACAGCTATGCCCACCTGCCGGAGCTGTTCAAGGCCCAGCGGCTGATCCGTCCCGAGGACATGCCGCCGCCGGAGCGCAAGATCGAACTGCTGGAGCTGACCATCCGCCGCCTCACCGAGGCGGGCTATGTCTACATCGGCATGGACCATTTCGCCCTGCCCGAGGACGAGCTCTCCCTGGCGAAGGAGAACGGTACCCTGCAGCGCAACTTCCAGGGCTACTCGACGCAGGCCGACTGCGACCTGATCGGCCTTGGCAATACCGCCATCGGCAAGGTGGGCGACAGCTACAGCCAGAACGTCAAGGAGACGGCCCAGTACCAGGCGCACCTCAAGGCAGGCCGGCTACCGGTGATGCGCGGTTACCGTCTGAACGCCGACGATCGGCTGCGCCGGGACGTGATCAACGCCCTGATGTGCCATGGCCACATCGATGTCGCCGCGATCGAGGCGGCCCATGACATCGACTTCCAGGATACCTTCGCCGACGCCCTCGACGAACTCGCCGAGATGGAAGCCGATGGTCTGTTGGCGATCCACGAGAGCGAGATCGAGGTGCTGCCGGCCGGACGGCTGATGATGCGCAATGCCGCCATGGCCTTCGATGCCTACCTGGCACGCAGCGAGGGGCGCTATTCGCGCACCGTCTAGT
>NZ_JBDNGD010000487.1:0-4069 GCF_041689495.1 Halomonas sp.
CGATACCCTTCAACGAAGCCGTCATCATGACCTCCCTTGCGCCACTTCCACACTGCCAAAAAAACCACCCCGCCGGCCCGAGAAGGGCAGCGGGGTGTGGCGAGGAGACAGGCTAGAGGGTCGGCCGAGAAACGACAAGGGCCGACAGGCGATTTCCCGTCAGAGCCCGGCGTTGACCACTATACAGTCCATGCCCTCCTGAACCAGGCTGCGACAGGCGTCATAGGCCTGGCTCTCCTTGTCGGTCTGACCAGAGCTTAGCGCCTGGTCCGAATTTTGGGGACCACTTCATATATCTGTTAGGCTAGTTTTTTCCGACGCAGTGTGTGCTGGGCCTTTACAAACGACTTGGCGTTCATAAGCGACTTGATTTGCCATGCAGCGGTTGAACTCTGCGGCAAATCAAGTCGTTTCATGTCGTCGGAAGTCTCTGCTAAAAGAGGAGCCGTCGCTTGGAACTATTGCAATACGCCCTCGACAATATTGAATTGCTCGGCAGTCGGACGCTGGAACATATCGCCCTGGTCGGGGTTGCCGTGGGCATCGCCACGCTGACCGGCGTGCCCATCGGCATGGCCATCACCAAGAACGAAAACCTGGCCAAATCAGTGCTGTATGTCGCCTCGATTATCGTCACCATTCCGTCGATTGCACTGTTCGGCATCATGATCCCGATACTCTCGATCTTCGGCCAGGGGATCGGTTACGTGCCGGCCGTGCTGGCGGTGCTGCTGTACTCGCAATTACCGATCATTCGCAATACCTATACGGCGATCAATAACGTCAATCCGGCACTGCGCGAAGCGGCACGCGGGCTCGGCATGAGCTCGAACCAGCGCTTACGCATGGTGGAAATCCCCTTGGCGGTGCCGGTCATCATGGCGGGGGTACGCACTGCGGTGGTGCTGAATATCGGGGTCATGGCAATTGCGGCCTATATTGGTGCCGGCGGTCTGGGCACCTTCATCAGTCGCGGCATATCCCAATCCGACCCGCGCCAGCTGATCGTCGGTTCGGTCGCCGTGAGCCTGCTCGCGATCATTGTCGATTTTTCTCTGCTGGCGCTGCAGAAGCGCCTGACGCCCAAGGGCATGGAGCATGACGCTTCAGCCGACTGAGACGCGTCCTACGCGAACCGCTTGCTGCTCACCAGAACAGGATCACTATGATTCAACTCGACAATCTGACCAAAGTCTTCGATACCCCCAAAGAGGCCGTGGTCGCTGCCGACCATATCAGCATGAACGTGCCTGCCGGTGATATCTGCATTCTGCTCGGCCCTTCGGGTTGCGGAAAGACCACCACGCTGAAGATGATCAACCGCATCATTCGCCCTACCTCGGGCAAGGTCTTCATCAATGATGAGGACACCAGCGGCATGAATACCCAGGACCTGCGTCGCAATATCGGATATGTCATCCAGCAGATCGGCCTGTTTCCCAACATGACCATCGAGGAAAACATCACGATCGTGCCCAAGCTGCTGGGCTGGGACAAGAACCGCTACAAGAAGCGCGCCCGTGAGCTGATGGACATGATCGCCATGGATTCCGAGGCGTTTCTCAAGCGTTATCCCAGCGAGTTGTCCGGCGGCCAACAGCAACGTATTGGGGTGGCCCGGGCCCTGGCCGCGGATCCGCCGGTGATGCTGATGGATGAGCCCTTCGGTGCCATCGATCCGATCAATCGGGCGGTGATTCAGGATGAGTTCCTCAAGATGCAGCAGGAACTCAAGAAGACCATCATGTTCGTCAGCCACGACATCGATGAGGCGATCAAGATGGGCGATCGCATCGCCGTGTTCCGTGAAGGCAAGCTGGTGCAGTACTCCACCCCCGACGACCTGCTGGCGGCGCCCGAGAATGCCTTCATCGAGTCGTTCCTGGGCGAGGATCGTGCCCTCAAACGCTTGAACCTGGTCAAGGTCAGTGAGGTGGTGAGTAGCGATATCGGCAGCGTGCATCCCGACGACACGCTTGAAACGGCGCTATCCCGCATCGATGACTTCGGTTACCTGAACTCGATCCTGATGGTGAATGACCGCCACCAGCCGGCCGGGGTGATCACCCGCGCCGTTGCCCGCACCACCAAGGGGTACTGCCGCGATCATTTCCAGAGCGCGCCTCCCGTCGTCAGGCTGGACGATGACCTGCGCAAGGTCGCTTCACTGATGTTCGCCAGCGGCACCACCTGGCTGTCCTGTGTCGATGATGACGGCCGCGTGAGCGGTCAGATCACCCAGCGCGCCATGACGCACCATCTGGGTTCGCGCTTCCGTACCCGCGAGGCCGCTATCCGGAATCCCGCCAGCGCCGTCAAGGAGTGAGCCGATGCCCATACAGAGCCTGAAAGGGGCCCTGCGCGCACTCCTGCTGGTGGTGATCTTCTTCGCCGGGGTATGGAGCCAGTCGAGCGGGGTCATCGACGACTTCCTCTTCTATCTGCCCGACGTGCAGTACCTGGCCATCCAGCACCTGTGGCTGACGGTGATCTCCGGCGGTCTGGCGATCCTGGTGGCCATCCCGCTGGGCATCGTGCTGTCGCGTCCGAGCATGAGTCGCTGGGCGGAATCGCTGATGCAGGTGCTCAACGTCGGCACCACCATCCCGACGCTCGCGGTGCTGGCGCTCTCCATGAGCTTCCTGGGCATCGGCTCGGTACCGGCGATCTTCGGGCTGTTCGTTGCCACCCTGTTGCCGATTACCCGCAACACCTATGCCGGGCTCAAAGGTGTGGACCCCGCACTGATGGAGGCCGCCGCTGGCATCGGCATGTCGTCGACCCAGCGCCTGCTGCGGGTGGAGCTACCCAACGCCCTCTACGTGATCTTCGCCGGCATGCGCACTGCACTGGCCATTAATGTCGGCACCGTGCCGCTGGCTTTCCTGATCGGTGCCGGGGGGTTGGGTGAGCTGATCTTCACCGGCATTGCCCTGTACGATCCGGTGATGATGCTGGCCGGCGCGATTCCCACCTCCCTGCTGGCGATCACCGTCGATGCCCTGGTCGCCACCGTCGCCTTCCTGGTGGTGCCGAGGGGAGTCAACCCGGCACGCGCCTGACCGTTCATACCGGGCGGTAACACCATCCACTAGTAAGACAAGGAGAAGCACCCATGAAACACCTGATGACCACCCTGTCTGGCCTGGCTCTGGCTGGGGCCATGACCACAGCCGGCGCCGCCGAGATTACCGTCGGGGGCAAGGACTACACCGAGCAACTGATTCTCTCCAGCATGACCGAGCAGTATCTCGACGCCCTGGGCCATGACGTGACCATGCGTGATGGCATGGGGTCGACGATACTTCGCCAGGCCCAGGAAAACGGCCAGGTGGATCTCTACTGGGAGTACACCGGCACCTCTCTGATGGTCTACAACAATATTAGCGAGTCGCTCTCCCGCGAGGCCACATACGAACGGGTCAAGGAGCTGGATGCCCAGAAGGGAATCGTCTGGCTGAGCCCCTCCGAGGCCAATAATACCTACGCCCTGGCCATGCGCGAGGAGGACGTCGAGGAACGCGGTATCGAGACGCTCGATGATCTGGCCGATGCGGTCAATGATGGTGAGGACCTGACCTTAGGCCTCGATGCCGAGTTCTATGCGCGAGATGATGGCTGGCGTCCGCTTCAGAAAGCCTATGATTTCAAGGTTCAGCGCAGCGATATAGTACGCATGGACACCGGCCTGATCTATTCGGCTCTGCGCGATGGCGACGTCGATGTCGGAATGGTCTATTCTACTGACGGTCGCGTCCCGGCCTTCGATTTCCAGATCCTGGAAGACAACCGAGGCTTCTTCCCCGCCTATGCGCTGACCCCGGTCGTGCGCCAGGAAACGCTTGATGCCACTCCCGAGCTGGCGGAGCAGATGAGCATTCTCTCCGAACTGCTCGACGACGACACTATTTCCGAGCTCAATAGCCGCGTCGACGTGGAGCGCGAGACCATCGAGGATGTGGCCGAGTCCTTCCTGCAGGACAACGAGCTGCTGTAACGCTTTTTCTTCGATAACACCCTCTGTTCGTAGGCCGATGCTTGGCATCGGCCTACGACGCATGTTTGCGCG
>NZ_JBDNGD010000488.1:0-4538 GCF_041689495.1 Halomonas sp.
TCCATGATAGGGAATCGTGATGGTAGACCCAGATGAGCCGGTTGTGTCATCTACCGATCCACTTTCTATCTAACATATTCTATTTAACATAATATACATTATGCGTACTTATGAGAATGCCATGTATTCGTTTGCTCATCGGTCTCATATCGGAAATACGATACGATACCATTACAGGAAACCATCGATGCATAATTATCGAGGGCCGTCTGGATGGCGATAGCCTGGTTATGAACGAGCACTTCGTCTATGACGACGGTGAGACCGACCGCCGGGTATGGACCTTTGAGCGCCCACCCTGGACGACTGGATGTATCTGCAGCCCGACGGACGACTGATCAATCGGACCGCCATGAAGAAGTTCGGCTTTACCCTGGCCGAGATCACCATCGTCTTCGACAAGTCCCGCTGAATAACGACGCCCCCGACTCCTGAAAGTCGAGGGCGTCAGGGAACAAAAAGCGCACTGGGATCAGAGCGGCTTCTTGTCGTCGGCATCCTCGGCCGGCGCGTAGGAACCGTCATCGCGGTGCACCTCGGTGCCGGTGATCGGCGGCGTGAAAACGCAGGCCAGATGCATCGTCTTGCTGGCCCTCAACAGGAGCTCGTCGTGCTGGTCGAGGACATAGATATCGCCCGGCTTGATCGGCCAGATCTTGCCATCGGCCAGGGTCTCGACCTCACCTTCACCCTCCATGCAAAACACTGACTCATAATGGTGCTTGTAGTGGATATGGGTCTCGGTGCCTTCATAGATGCGCGTGATATGGAAGGAAAAACTGCCTCCATCACCGGCCAGCACCAGACGGGTGCTGTCCCAGTTGCCGTTTTCGGCCTTGACAAGACGCTCGGTCTGGCGCGCTTCTTCGATATTGCGAACGATCATATGAATCTCCGATTCCGTTGAGAACAGGGAGCTTTAAAACTGGCCGGTGCCAAGTAGCGAAACACGCGTGACCCGACCAAGATGCAACAGACACTCCTAGATTATCAGCTCAGTGCCTGCTTGACGCTAGTTTCGAGAATATCCAGGCCTTCCAGCAGGTCCTCGTCGGGAATGGTCAAGGGGCAAAGGCACTTGACCACTTCACCATCCTGACCGCTGGTCTCGATGATCAGGCCGTTTGCGAAGGCCTTCTCGGTAATTCTGTCGGCAATGTCACCGCTACCCACATCGATGCCACGCATCAGGCCGCGACCCCGCTCGCTGGCCTCGATGCCCTGCTCGCTGACCCAGGCGGCAATCTTCTGGAAACGATCCTCGACTACCCTGCCCTTGCGCTGGACATCCAACTCGAACGTATCATCGCTCCAGTAGTGGCGAAGTGCCGCCGCGGCCGTGGTGAAGGCCAGGGCGAAGCCACGGAAGGTGCCGTTGTACTGACCGGGCGTCCAGACATCGAGCTCGGGACGCATCAACACCTGGGAGAACGGCAGGCCGAGCCCGGAAAGTGACTTGGAATTGGTCACGATGTCCGGAACGACCCCCGCATGCTCGAAGCTGAAGAACTTCCCGGTACGACCGCATCCCGCCTGGATATCGTCGACTATCAGCAGGATGTCATGGGTACGACAGATAGTCTCGAGCCGCTTGAGCCACTCCAGGCTACAGACATTGATGCCGCCCTCCCCCTGCACGGTCTCGACGATCACGCCGGCCGGTACGTCCAGGCCGCCGGACTTGTCGGTCAGCAGTTTCTCGAAGTAATCAAGGGTGTCGGTGTGCTCACCCAGATAGCCGTCAAAGGGCAGGAAGCTGCCTCCCACGGTGGGTACGCCGCCGGTGGCCTCACGGAACTTGCGATTGCCGGTGGTGGCCAGGGCCCCCATGGTCACACCGTGGAAACCGTTGGTGAAGGCCACGATGTTGTGACGTCCCTTGATATTGCGGGCCAGGCGGATAGCGGCCTCGACGGCATTGGTCCCGGTCGGTCCCGGAAACTGGACCTTGTAGTCCAGGCCACGGGGCTTGAGGAGGATCTCATCCAGGGCATTCAGGTAATCACGCTTGGCGGCGGTCCAGAAGTCCAGGCCATGGATGATGTTGTCTTCTGACAGATAGTCGAGAAGGGCCTGCTTGATCTTCGGATTGTTGTGGCCGTAATTCAGGGAGCCGGCACCCGCCAGGAAGTCGATGTACTCGCGACCGTCCTCATCGGTCAGACGAGCGTTGCGGCCCTTGGTGAAGACGACCGGAAAGGACCGGGAATAGGTCCGGACATTGGATTCCATGCGTTCGAGGATCTGAGTTTGCATGCAGTGAACTCCTTGAGGAAATGGGAAAGGAATGGGCATGGCATCGCCGACGAGCCGCCGGGAGCCAGGCACCGGGAGAAGCGTGATTCAAAGGCAGTCGGTCTGGAAGGGACCGATACGTACCAGGTTTTCGGGGTCGTGCTCGCCACCGAGCTGGTCGGTGGAGAAGTATTCGCGGCTGTTTAGAGGCGCATGCCAGCGGTCTGCCAGGCGACGAAAGAGCCCCCAGGACGCCTGGTTGTCGGGGGTGATGGTGGTTTCCATGTGGTGAACGCCACTCAGTTCGTCCCGTGTCATGACGGCCTCGACCAGACGACGGGCCAGACCGGTGCCGCGCGCCTTCTCACCGACGGCCACCTGCCACAGGAAATAGGTATCCGGGGCATTGCTCTTCACATAGCCGGAGACGAAACCGACGATCTCGCCTTCTTCATTGGTGGCCACGGCACAGGTGTCGCGAAACTGGGTGGCCAGCAGCAGGTAAGCGTAGGCGGAATTCACGTCCAGCGGGGGGCAGGACTTGACCAGTTCATAGATGCCCCAGCCATCATCCGGTTTCGGCTTGCGAATGAACAGCGGCATGGTATCGAAGCCGACCACGGCATCCGCCACGGTCGGGCGTGCGAGATCGGCGGAGGGGGTAAAGGGCTCGGTAGTAATGGTCATGTCGGTGAGTTTCGCTGTAGCGAATTTGACTTTAATTATAACAGCTGGGATTTATATTTCAAATCGACGATACTTTCAGAGATTCCCTTCCCTGCAGTAAATCATTCTGATGTTCCAACGAGTTTATCCTGTAATCAAACGTTCGGCAGGATAACGACGGACCGACTCCAGCGCTCCTCTCGCCCCGCTGGATTCTTGCTTTGTGCAGGCGCCCGCGGCCGAGTCAGCGCCGAGTTGGAGTTCTCATTGTCACGAATTCCTCTGCCCCGGTGGGATGGATCCCGACGGTGTTGTCGAACTCCGCCTTGGTCAGGCCCGCCCTGACGGCAATGGCAATCCCCTGGATGACTTCGCCGGCCTCTTCTCCCACCATCTCTGCGCCCAATACGCGGTCTGTAGCGTCATCGACGATCAATTTCATCAGACACCGCTCGCGGCTGCCGGAAAGGGTGTGCTTCATGGGGCGAAAGTCGGCCACATAGATACGAATGTCGCCATGGGCGTCACGGGCCTCCTCCTCGGAGAGCCCCACTGTGCCGATATTGGGGTGGCAGAAAACGGCCGTCGGGATGTTGCAGTAATCGAGCGGTGCGCGCGGGGGCTGGTCACCGAAATGCTGGTGGACCATGTGCATGGCCTCTGCCAGGGCCACGGGAGTAAGCTCCACCCCGCCGGTGACATCGCCGATGGCCAGGATCGATGGCACCGAGGTTTCGAAACGGTCATTCACCCTCAATGCACCACCTTCCGTGAGGTCAACACCGAGTTCCTCCAGGCCCAAGCCGGCCAGGTTCGGCCGACGACCGGTCGCCACCAGTACCGCATCCACTTCCAGCTGTTCGCCAGTGGTCAGACTCACCTTCAATCCGCCCTCGACCCGCTCGATGGATTCGATGTTGGTACCAAAGTGGAGATTCACGCCCTTCTTGGCCATCTCGTCGCGGGTGAACTCGCGAACCTGCCGATCGAAGCCGCGCAGGAAGAGGTCGCCGCGATAGATCAGGTGGCTATCACTTCCCAGGCCATTGAAGATGCTAGCAAATTCCACGGCGACATAGCCGCCGCCAAGGACCAGGAAGCGTTCGGGGAAGGCCTCGAGATCGAAGACCTGGTTGGAGGTGACCACCAGGTCGTTACCCGGAAAGTCCGGCACCCAGGGCCAGCCCCCCACCGCCACCAGAATCTTGCCAACGCTGAAAGTGTCGCCGCCCACCCTGACATGGTGCTCGTCCATCACCCGGGCACGGCCATTGATCAGGCGAACACCGGCGGTATCGAGCAGCTGCGCATAGATGTCGTTGAGCCGCTTGATCTCGCCGATCTTGTTGTCGCGCAGGGTGGCCCAGTCGAAGCGAGGAGCCTCGGGCAGATGCCAACCGAAGCCGGCGGCATCCTCGAAGGCATCATGGAAATGGGCCGCAAAGGAATAGAGCTTCTTGGGCACACAGCCGACATTGACGCAGGTGCCACCCAGGTAACGGTCCTCTACCACAGCCACCCGCGCGCCCATCGAGGCAGCGGTTCGGGCGGCGCGGACACCGCCTGAACCGGCACCGATGACAAAGAGGTCATAGTCGAACGGGGAAACGCCATCAGTCACATCATTCTCCACATCA
>NZ_JBDNGD010000489.1:0-1243 GCF_041689495.1 Halomonas sp.
GAGGCCAGAGGCAATGCAGCGACGATCTCCAAGGCGCTATTCGGCCGCTGACACTACACTCGCCGTGTACCCTGCATCGCGGACCGCCTTCGCGAGCCGCTCGGCGGAGACCTGGGCGGCGTCGACCGCCACCCGGGCCTCGCCGCTCTCATGGGAGACCGTACATCCCTTGACGCCCGGCTGCTGCTCGAGAAGGTGGCGAACGATCTCCGAGCACCCGTCGCAATGCATGCCGCCAATAGTGAGCTTCACTGTCTGCATGCCATTCTCCTGTCGGTTGGTTGTCTCGCCGCCCAGTGCCTCATCGTGTTCCAGGGCGTCGAGAATAGAACAGCACCGCAGTGGCCCTGCTCCGGGACAACTGTCGAGCAGCTCCACAAGCCCCTTACGGATACGCTGCAGGCGCTCGATCTTCTGATCCACGTCCTGGAGTTTAGCGGTAGCGCGGCGCCTCATGTCGCCGGCATCGGTGCCGGGAGTCGTAAGCAGTGCAAGCAGCTCGGCGATCTCGCGCAAGGAGAAGTCGAGCTTCTGAGCGCGGCGAATAAACTGTACTTGCTGCACCGTATCGTCGGGGTAACAGCGGTATCCCCCCGTCTCCGGCCTGGGCGGCTGCTCGATAAGCCCGCGACGCTCGTAAAAGCGAATCGTCTCGACCCCAACGCCTGATGCTTGGGCTGCCCGACCAATCGTCATGCCCCCCATGGTGTTACCTCTGCGTTTTGCTGGTCACCGATAGCCTACTGACCGTACCAAGGTACGGTGTCAAGTGGAGGGGTGACAAGAGTGGCGTTCCGCGCACCACTCGAGCCCCATGGCCACAACCAGGTTGGGGAACGATCCATGGGTACTCACGAGAGTTGCCTTATGTTGAACACCGTTATCATTTACCTGCGAACAGATACTTGGCCAGGCTGGCGATGCCGAGCCCCAACAGCAATAGTAGGGCGATACCGACAACCGGCATCACCCAGCCCATCGCACCCATCATCATGCCGTAGTCGTCAGGTGTCATACTCATGGCGACGCTTCTCCGTAGGCTATCCGTGGTAAAGGCCGATGATGGCACTGCGGTGTTGCACAAGGGTCAAATCCTTCCTCCTCACCCCGCGCAACACGACAACTGCGTCACATCCTTGGTGAAGGTCTGAGCGCAGAGCTTGAGTCCTTCCACCATGGTCAGATAGGGGAACAGTTAGTCGCCGATCTCCTGCACGGTCATGCGTGCGCGTAGTGCCATCAC
>NZ_JBDNGD010000490.1:0-3571 GCF_041689495.1 Halomonas sp.
CTCAAGTTCAATATTCGTATCTCCACGCCGCCGCCCAACACCAACCATGCGCCCGGCCTGATGTCCACTTACGTCTTCAGCCTGAAACCGGGTGACAAGGTGACCGTGATGGGGCCCTTCGGCGAGTTCTTCGCCAAGGACACCGATGCCGAGATGGTCTTCATCGGTGGTGGCGCGGGCATGGCGCCTATGCGCAGTCACATCTTCGACCAGCTCAAGCGCCTGGAATCCAAGCGCAAGATCACTTTCTGGTATGGTGCACGCTCCTGGCGTGAGACTTTCTATAATGATGAATACGACAAGCTGGCCGAGGAGTCCCCCAACTTCGAGTGGCACCTGGCGCTCTCCGACCCACAGCCCGAGGACAACTGGGAAGGGCCGACCGGCTTCATCCACAACGTTCTCTACGAGAACTATCTCAAGGACCACCCGGCCCCCGAGGACTGCGAGTACTACATGTGCGGGCCGCCCATGATGAACGCCTCCGTGATCAAGCTGCTGATCGATTTGGGCGTGGAGCCAGAGAACATCATTCTTGACGACTTCGGCGGATGATGACTCCCGCTTTCGGGTAACCCTTGTGTTCCCGTACTCTCCGGGCCGACCCTCGTGTCGGCCCTCTTGCTTTCACCCTCACGGCTCACCGGCCCCGGACCGCGCATTTGGTCTGCCAGTGATGGTGAGAGGCCGGAGAGGTGTGAGGCAGAAGGCGTGGAAAAGTAATGAGAGAAGCGTGACGGCTGACGTTCTATGGATAGTCCGGTCCCTATCGATGTCTAATGAACGAGGGTTGGACACGCATCAATCGCATACCGCCCAGGGCAAGAGGCTTGCCTCGAAGCGGATGTCTCACTGAAGGAGAAGATCTCATGGCACTCTGGCTCTTGGTACTGGGCTTCATGTTGTTGATCATGGCAGGGATGGCCGTGGGCGTGATCATGGGTCGGCGCCCCATCGCCGGGTCCTGCGGTGGGCTGAATCAGCTCGGCATGAAGGAAGGTTGCGAGATCTGTGGCGGCAAGGACGAGGTCTGCGAGGAAGAAGGTCGCAAGTCCAGCGGTAGTGCTCGCCGTCGCAGTGACGAAAATCGCGGTGCCGACCTGGGCTACAACGCCGTTCGGCGTTAAGCAGGCAGGCAGGGCATGACGGGTCGTCATGGCGCGGCTACCGCGACGGTAGCCGCGGCGATCTCATTTTCATTGCTTATGAAGACCTCATCAGCCCCAGATAGCAGGGCGGTGAGCTGGGCTCATGGTCAGTGGCATCCTCTTCATGGAGTGCCTCGAGGATGGCCTCGCGAAGCAAGGGCAGATGAGACGTCTGGATGTCACGGCTCGCGGTCAGCAGGATGAGCCGACCGCGGCGTGCGTAACGCATCAGCGGAAACAGGTTTTCCGGGGCATCCCCCAGTTCCCGCCGATAGCGGTCAGCGAAGCTGTCATGACTGATGGCCTGCTGGTGATATTGTCGGCGCAGTCCCGGAGTGGGCGAGGCATCCCGATACCAGTCGGTGAGGTCCAGGCTGTCTCGTCGCTTGCCGCGTGGCCATAGCCGATCCACCAGGACCCTGGCCCCATCATCCTTCTCGACGGGCCTGTAGAGGCGTTTCAACTGGATGTCATAGGTCATGGGGTGCTCCTCAGGATGTCACCTCGAGACTTTCCAATGCCTTCCTGGCTCGGTCCTGCCAGTCACCGGGTGATTCTGCGGCACGTTCCAGTGCCGCACGTGCCTCAGTTACATCGCCATGGTCACGAAGCATCAACCCCAGGTTGAGCCAGCCGGCGGCCAGGTCCGGTCGCCGTTTCACGGCAATACGATAGGCCTCTATGGCTGCTTGCGGATCGCCCGTCGCCTGCCGAGCGTTGCCCAGGGCGAAGTGTCCCATGGCCGAGCCCGGGAAGCGTTCGACCAGCGATTCCCAGGCCGGAAGCGAGGCAGAGGCGCCTTGTACACGTTCAAAGTCGGCAATGGCCTCCATGGCGTCGGGCCCGGCGACGGATTCGGGCAGTGTCTCGCCCGGCGTCAACGCCACGAAGCCCCAGCGGTTGCTGCGTGCCCAGGTGGCGTCGAATCGGCGGAAGGATTCGATCCGTCTCGGTTCCATGCCACTGTGCAGTATCAGGTCTTCTGCATCCAGGTCGTAACCGATGGCCACGGCATAGTGCCAGACGGGCCAGGCAGGAAGAGACAGGTTCTGCATCACCACCACGGGGTGATCGGCATCGATCTCGGTGAGAAGGGCGTCGAAGGTCGCGGCTATCTGAAAGGGGATACGGCCGTGGCGTCGGACCGTGGCGAGCATCTCGGGTTGGACACTACCCTCACGCCCCGGCAGGAAAACCTGAGGGATCAGGTTGTCGACATTGATGTCCACGCCCCCGGCATTGAGCACCATGGCCAGTGAGGCCGGACCGCACTGGTAATCACGCTGACCATGGAAGGGGATGTCATCGAGCAGCACCTGGCGGGACAGCTGTCTTTCGGTGGTCTCCGCAAGCCGCGGTGTGGTGGCACAGCCGGCCAGGGTGAAGGTCAGCAGCACCAAGGCGAGAACGCCCGCAAGGCGGGCGTTCAAGGCGGCGTGGCGCTGCCGCGGACGGCAAGTGATCATGGCATTCCCCGGATCAGCGGGTGAAGGGGAAGACGTTGGTCAGCCCCAGAATGTCAGTCACCAGCAGGATGATGAAGACGGCGAACAAGGCCCCGACCACGCTGGCACCGGCCGGTAGCTGTTCCAGCTTGTCGGCCATGTCGGCGGCTTCCTGATCCGAGAGTGCTGCCACACGGGCCTCAACCTCGGCAGGGTCGACGCCCTGGGTCAGGAGCTGCTGCTGAACATCGTCCCGGGCGAGAACCTCGTGGATACGCTCTCGATCGGACAGGTAGCGGTCCGCCGACAGGGCCTCATGGGTACTGACGAGGTCACTACCGGCCTGGGGGGCCGCGGCGACGGGCAAGCTGGCCAGCACAAGGCAGGCAATGAGGAGTGGACTGAGGTAGCGGTAGATCTTCTTCATGAGGGTGATCCTTCTTTTTTGGATGGACTTCCGGCTCCGCATTTGCGCCACACGTCTCGTCCTGGCGATATCGCGGTCACGATGTCACAACGGCGATGCATTGCCAGTATAGACAGAAATGCCATGAATTTTCATGCCCTTGTCAGCGCAATTCCATGCCAGGGCATTCGAGTGTCTTTTCTTCATACGGCCAGGATGGATGACGATCAGCCAATCCGGTAGGAAGACGGCATCTCGGCCAGCAGGCCACGGCCACCGGCGAGGGTGAGGGACAGGTCATGTAGGCCGTCCTTTACCGGCAGTGCGGCGGCACCCTTGATCGCCAGGTCCAGACGCTGGGCAAACAGCAGCAGCTTGTGCAGACGCTTCATGGGCAGGCGATTCAGTGCCTGCTGGTAAGCCGGGCGACGTTTCTCGAAGATGGCCGGTTTCTGAGCCTTGCAGGCGTGTTCGAAGCTCTGGCCCTGGTCGAGATGCTGATGCAGTGACAGCAGGGTGCGCAGTTCCCGGGTCAGTGCCCAGAGGATGAGAGTGGCTTCGACTCCCTCTCC
>NZ_JBDNGD010000491.1:0-6004 GCF_041689495.1 Halomonas sp.
CACCTGAACGCTCGGGAACTCACGTGCTGCTCGGTCGATGAACTCCGAGTACAGGTCCACGTAGAGCGCGATTTGCTCGATGAGAGTGAGGCAGGATTCCCACGGCTGGTCGTCGTGGATGCCTTCGCCGTGGATTCCGTCGCCGCCGAGAAGGATGTGTGCCGTATCGAACGTGACTCCGGCATCTTCCTGCCGTTCCTTCAGGTTGAACACGCGCTCAGAGACCGTGCGAACACGCTCTGCTGCGATGTCGTCGTTGTAGACCACAGTGCCTCTCTCGTCTTCGTAGAACGCGCCGAGGTGGTCGTCCGACCGATGGATAACCATGTCTTGATTCGAGTCGCGGCGCTGCATGCCGCCCTCTGCGACCACTGCGCGGCCCGTCAGGTCGTCGGCAAGCCACTCTTGCAGGACGTGCAGCATCTCCTTCTTCGCCTTCGTGTGGGCTGCCTTCGAGGACGTGGGCGCTGGTCGTTCTCGTTCGAGTGCAGCGCGGGTTTCCTCACTGCGATAGAAGGCTTTCTCGCCATCCTTCGTCGTTTCACCCAGCGGGATGCCGGCGTTACGAATCGCCGAGATGTGGTCGCGAGCGGTGGACGTGGAGATGTTCAGTATCTCCGCGAGTTCTTTGTAGGTTGTCTGTTCATCGAGCAGCGTCAGCACGTTCTGCTCGGATTGTCGGAGGGTCGCGTGTGGGTCCATTGTAGAGCTGTGTTCCTAACTCTCGGGAACACGATGAGGGAGAGGGCGGGGGCCGTTTCAGTTGTGCAGTTGGATGTCGTCGTTGCGGGTGTAGACCCCGCACTCCGACCCCAGACAGAACCGTGACGCTTTGCCACGGGTGGGATTTCCGTCGTAGTCGTAGCCTCCTGCGATACTCTCGCAGTTAAACGAGCGGAACTGTCGCCCGATAAGGTCTTCCAACATCTGCTGCGTTGTCGCTTCGTCGTAGCCGGGAATGACTTCGAAGAACTCGTGCATCACATCGATGGGTACCGCCTTCTCGATGAAGTGGCCCATGATTGAGAGTTCCATCATGCGTGATTCTTGCCCGTAGTTGTAGGCATCATCACGCTCTCGGAACGCCCGGATGCACGGCTTGTTCCCCATGATGAGTGGGTCGAGTAGGTCTTCGAGTTCAAGCGCTTCGTTCGCGTTTTCTTTGTAGCGCCTCACTGCGTTTGGGTCGTAGTTTGATGAGCGCGTTGCGCTGGTCGTCGCAGCTTTCGCAGCGCGTATCTTCTGTACGACTTCTTTGCCGGCGCGGTCGTTCTCGGTGCGTTGTAGCGCCGGCCTCATCGGACGGAAGCTCGCCGTGAGGTCGAGATACCCATCGACGTTCAACTCCGCGAGTTCTTCCATCGTCAGCGGTACGCAACAACGGTCTACGTCGTCGTAGGCCGCGCCGTGATGCCGTGTGTTTGGATGCCGGGCCAACCTCGCGAGGTCGGACCCGTCAACGTCCATCCACGGCATGATGTCTACGCCGCCCGCAAGATAGTTCAGCCACTCTACGAGTTCCGTGCCGTAGGCTTTCAGGCCGTTCTTGAACTGCTGGAACTCACCCTGCTCGGGATGAATGGCTGGGAAATCGAAGTAGAGGTGAACGCCTTTGTGCCCGGAGAGTGCCGCCCGGAAGTATTTCGCCGCGCCCTTCTCGATGAGGGCGCTAGCAATCATTCGAGTTCGAGCGAGCAGTGCGCTCATATCGCGCTTCCAATCGGCGAACTCAGTGTTCCCCGAGTTCGGGTCGTAGTTCTTCCCGGTCACGTCGAAGTCGATGAAGATACAGTCCACGCTTGGAACGTTACCATCCATCGGGTGACCCCACGGGAAGGAGTAGACTGAGTAGTAGCCGGGGTTAGAGCCTTCAGAAGCTTCTTTCAGGCCAGCAACGAACGATGCGCGGTCATTCCTCTGAGCTTGAATTAGCTCGTCATCGGAGCCGCGGCGAGGGAAGTCCGGCGCGTATGTCTTCGACACCGCCCAGAGTTCCTTCTGCCAGTTCATTGCTGCTCTTCGTTGAGGCGCTTTTGCTTGTGCACTTTCAGGCGCTCGTCGGAGTGCTCGCTGTAGTGTGCAGTGCAACCTGCATGGTCACACACCGGGCAGAAGCGATTCTCCAGTGCGTACTCGGGTTCGAGAGTCAGGTTACAGCACGGACACTGACTCATGCGAAGTCGCTCAACCCTCCGTTGCCATCGTCGGTGTCGTCATCCGATGAGTCGCCCCCACCGAACGGGTTCGTGTCGTCCAGTAACTCCTGTTCTTCCTCGGCGCGTTCTTGCTCCTTCTGCTGGAGTTCGTTTGCGGTCTGCTCGGTGAGGTTGATGGTCTCGCCCGTGAACGGGTGGGTCACCAGCAGTCCTTCGCCTTGGCAGTACCGGCTGATGTACTGCTCTGCGATTTTCGGCGGCAGGGCTTCGCGTGCTGTCTGCTTCGTGTCTTCGACCACCTGCGCCCAGTCCAAGTCCACGTAGCGCCGTGCTTTCTGCGCGAACGGCGTGGCGTTGTACGTGACGTGAGAAGAATCCGTGTCCTTTCGCACGTAGCCTTTGTACTGCATATTGTCGAGCGAAGAGCGAACGTCGGGCGTCGTGATGTTGAAGCCCTTCGCCCGCATCTCCATCTGAAGCTCGTCCGCCGACATCGCCACGTCGGGGTTCTGCCGCAGGATGGAGAGTAGCTCGAAGTCCTTATCGCGCAGGTTCAGCGCCGACAGCACCATCTTCTCGCCGAAGATTCGCATCGCCATCCATGCGTCGGCAGGAGTCACGAGCATGGTGACCACGCCCCTCGCTGCATCGCCGAGCAGCTTGTTCGGCACTTCCAGCCGGTCGTCGTGGTGGAATAGCGCCACGGCTTCCATGAAGTCCATCAGTCGGGGGAAGTCCCGGCGGGCTTCGGTGAAGTGCTGTGGTAGTGGGTTCTGGTTGTCGATAGCGACAGCCACGGGGTTCAGCATCCCACCGCTGCCATCATCGCCGTAGGTACTCATCGGGATGGAGCCGACGTACTCACGGATTTCTTCGGTTCGCTCTGGTGTTACCTTCCGTCTCACCAGCCCGGATTCCATCTCCGCTTGTCGCGTGTTCACGTCTTCGGTGAGTTCTTGGGAGTCGTCAATGGGCAGCAGTAGCGCCCGATTGCGAACCTCCGGGTAGTCGTTCATGTCCACCGATTCGTTGTCTTCTGCGAGGAACAACACCATGCAGTTCGGTGGCTTGAGCGTCTGGGAACGCGACACACGCTCCTGCCCTATCACTTCAGTCCACGAGTGGGTGATTTCGTTGCCCTCACCGTGCGCCTTCCACATGTCTTCGAGGAACTGCTTATCACGGATGCTCGAAACGTCCATGTGGATGTGGACTGGCTTTGCGTTCACGTTCTCGTGGTCGGTGAACAGTTGGGTCTTCGAGAGACTGGTCGAAATCGGGTACGTCCAGTCGGACTCGTCTGCCGTTTCTCCCCCGCCGGGAAGACAGTACGCAGCAGCGTTGACCACTGCGTTCTTCCCGCCAGAGGACAGACCCGTCATGAGGACGAAGCCACCGTTGATGAAGGAGAGGAACATCGTGAGATGTGTGTCCTCTTCACCTTCGAGGCCCCAGTCATAACGCATCTGCGATACTTCGTGTAGTGTTGGTTTGTCGTTTGTCATGTGAAGTCGGAATCGCGTACTGCGCTGTGGTTACCCCCGTAACTGTGTGCGCAAAAACGCGAGCGAGTTAGTGAGCCTACTCGCCGAAGGCTTCTTTCCGCACGTGCTGTTCGTAGCGCCGTGCGATGTTCGCTTCGCAGGCATCGCGTGCCATCTCGCCAAGCTCGTTGATGACCGCGACTTTCGTCTCGATGTCCAGCCCGGAAAGGTCGGCGCTCAACGACACGTTATCGTCAATCGGCTCGAACTGCTCAAGCTGGATTTTCTTGCCGGCAGCGACTTCGACTGTGTCCAGCGCGTCCAGTGCGCCTTCGTCGTAGTCGTCGGCATCGAACTCCACACCGAGGTTCACCGTGTCTTTGCCCATTGGCTTACTCGCCATTCAGCCGGTCATCAATCGCATCGATGACCGTGACACGGTTCTCGCCGCCCTCTTCACTGACTCGCAGCCCACGAAGCTCGCCATCGCTCATGTCCCGCTCGGCCAGTTCAGCGCGAACCTCTTTCACGGTGAACTCCGCCGGGTCGATGGGCGGTGGGACCATCGCGGCGTCATCTTCTTCCTCGCCGTCTTCGGTCACCGACTCAGCGACCGTCTGGTCCCCGTCGTCATCGGCTTCCTGCTCGCCTTCGAGGTTCGGGTTAAGCACGTCTACGCTGTCGGGAACCGGCGACCCGTAGAGTTGCTTGATGATTTTCCCGTTGGGGTACCGCTCGTAGGTACGGTCAACCGCCTCCTGTGCGGAGAGCGCGTTGCCCCGAGTCCGGTACTCGGTCTCCGTGTTATCCTCCTTTCGAACGAGGAAGGAATACTCGGGCATTACGCTCGCTCCTCCACGAGCTTCGCGCCAAGCTCCCAGTCCACGTCGTCCGGGTTCTCTACCTCGTCTTCGCCGAAGCTGCGAAGCTCGTCCGGCTCAACCGTGCCGTCAGTCTTCGCGAAGTAGTCGAGCAGCGATTCGAGTTCATCGGGGAACTCGCCCTCGACGCTGCCGGTCTCGTCGTCGCCCTCGTCGTCCGTGTCGGCAGCCTCATCGGCTTCCGACTCGTCCGTGGGGGAATCATCGTCCGACGTGTCGGCGTCGTCAGCAGGGGCCTCCTCGGCCTCCTGTGCGTCGTCGTCGCCCTCGCCATCGAGGTTGTCGATGGTGATACGCTCGCCCGTCTTCGAGTCCAGCAGGATGGGCGTGGTGTACGTCACCTCTTCGCCGTTGAAGTCCTGCGTTTCCTCGATGATGAACAGCTCCATCTCACGTCCGGCGATGCCGGCACGCAGTTCGGGGTCCATCGTGGTGAGCCAGCCGTGGCTCTCTGTGACCGCGACCTCGTTGCCGTCTTCGTTCTCCGTCTTCTCGATGATGTTGTTACCCTGCTCGGTGAGGAGCTTCGCGAGCGTGCGAACCCACGACTTGTTCGAGAGCAACATCGAGACTTCGCCAACAACGATGGTTGGCTCGTCCGTGCTTTCCACGTCGATGTCTTCGTTCATCGCGATGTCTTCGGTCGCTTCCAGCACGACCCCGACGGGCGTGTAGAAGTAGTCGTCGCTACCGAAGGTTTCGGAGAACCCGAGAACGCGTGGGTGTTCGAGGATGTCCTGTGCAGACATCTCGTTTTCGTCTTCTTCTGCCTGCTCGTACACCTTCCCGGTGTCCGGGTCCACGTTGAAGAACTTGCCGGGACTGAAGACCTTCCACGTGTTCGCTTTGTCGTCGCGCTGGAACACGATGCCGTCCAGCACTTCCACGTCATCGAAGCCGATGACGAACTTGTCACCGTACTGCGAGTCGAACGCGTTGACCCGCTTGCCGTTGACGCGAATCGCGCTGTACTTCTGGAGCTTCAGCGTGATGTCATCGAAGTCTTTGCTGTTGCCGCTGCCAGTGCCACTGCCGCTGTAACCGCTGTATCGCTGTGTCATTGTTGGGTGGTTGTGTTGCTCCATCGTTCGATAGGCGCTCCCCGCTGCTGGGGATTGCCTACTCTAACACTCTATGGGTGACACCTTAATCCCTTCGGTAGAAATCGAGGTGACACGTTCGAGTGGTCTGCGGGTGGAGTAGGCCGCAGAAGCCGACTCGGGGATTCGAACCCCGATGGGTGCCAGTGTCGGTTACGGGTGGAGGGTAAACGCGTCAGCAGGAATACGTTCTCTAAACACGAGGGTAGTAACTCGATGAGCCCGGTGTTCAGTACCGTTCTCTAAACACGAGGTGTAGTACCGTTCTCTAACCACGAGGGTAGTAACTCGATGAGCCCGGTGTTCAGTACCGTTCTCTAACCACGAGGTGTAGTACCGTTCTCTAACCACGAGGGTAGTAACTCGATGAGCCCGGTGTTCAG
>NZ_JBDNGD010000492.1:0-1261 GCF_041689495.1 Halomonas sp.
ATGAACCAGTTCGAGTCCTACAATTCGTTCTGGACGGGGGTCTATGTCCACAACCTCATGGTCGGCGGACTGGTGACCCACTACTGGCGCTGGCAACGGGAGGCCGCCTGATGCGCACTCTGGTGGTGGTTCGATCCCTCAGAATGGGAGGCATGGAACGCGTCGCGGTGAACCTCGCCGATGCCTTTGCAGCGGCCGGGCATGACAGTCATCTGCTGACCTTCCGTCGCGGGCGTCGTACGCTCAGGCCCGAACACGCCTCGGTGAAGGTCCACTGCTTCCAGCTCAACTGGGCGAACCGCCTGACCCTGGTCGGTTTCGTGATCGAACTCTTTACCCGTTGGTTCATCAATCCTTTGGTCAAGCGCTCGCTCTTCCTGGGCACCGGCCTGACCGGTGGCTGGCTTTTCCGGGCCTGGCTGTGGCGCTTCGAGCGCCGTCATGGTCGGGTGGATCGTATCATCTTCCGCGGGGTGGGGACCTTCGAGCTGGTCTGGACCTTCCGTGCTGACCGTGCCCGCCATGTGCTCGAGAATATCTTCCAGGCACCGAGTGATCACTGGCGTGAGCGACTCTTCGCTCGTTGTCTCTACCATGACCGGCACCTGGTGGCGGTGTCGGAGGGGGTCAGGGAGAGCATCGACGCGGCCTGCCGGCAGTGGCGGGTGGTTCCAGCCTCGATCGAGGTGATCGTCAATCCCTGCCCGGTGGAGAGCATTCGCCGTCAGATGCGGGAAGCCGAGCCGGACTTGCCCCAGGGCCCTTATCTGGTCTGTGTGGCTCGGCTGGTGCCGGCTAAGGATCAGGCATTGCTGCTGCGTGCCTATGCCCGCAGTGGCGTGAACCTGCCCCTGGTGCTGGTGGGTGATGGTCAGGAGCGCGGGCGCCTCGCCTCTCTGGCAAGCGAACTGGGAATCGCGGCAAGCGTCATCTTTGCCGGCCAGCGGGCCAATCCCTATCCCTGGATGCATCAGGCGCGGCTCTTCGTGCTCAGTTCGCGCTTCGAGGGCATGGGGATCGTGCTGTTCGAGGCGCTGGCCTGCGGTACGCCGGTGCTCAGTGTCGACTGTCCTGGCGGTATCCGCGAGATTCTCAAGGGAGAGTTGGAGGCGAGTATCGTCGCCCATGACGAGGCATCACTGGCCGAGGGTATCCGCCAGGCCGTCGAGGGCCCCAAGCCGGTGATCAAGGAGGAATGGCTGGCGGACTTCCTTCCCCAGCGAGTGGCGCAGCGGTTTCTCGCACCGTCAGGATCCGCTCA
>NZ_JBDNGD010000493.1:0-1304 GCF_041689495.1 Halomonas sp.
ATGGCAGGCGGGGCGGAAAGATCCGGCGTCTGTGCATGGGCCATGCCCAGGGTAAGGGTGGCCGCGCCGGCCAGGGTGAGCGTGCTGCGCCAGATGTGCATCATGGCATCTAACTCCTTGGTGTCCTGCGTGGTGAGCGCCGGTGGGCCTTGGCCTCGGCGAGCCTCATCACGAGGCAGGGTGGCGAATTATTGATTGGTTCCACATTCCGGCAGCCTGCGGATCCCGTCGGGACTCAAGGAGGTGCCGGGTCACAAAGGAAAACCTAGTTCAGATCTCCGCATGGCGACAAGGTTTACTATGAATGAAGGTATACTTGTATGACAAGTACGAGAGGAGAGAACTTCATGCAGTCTCATGAGACCCCCTTCAAGCGCCGCCTTCTGGACGGCGAGGCGATGACCGGGCTGTGGCTGGGCCTGGCCAATCCCTACACGGCGGAGATGGCGGCCACGGCGGGATTCGACTGGTTGCTGCTGGATGCTGAACATTCGCCCAACGATCTGAAAGGTCTGCTGGGCCAGCTTCAGGCCATCGCCCCCTACGCCTCCCATCCCATCGTGCGGCCCCCGGTCGGGAACCCGGTGCTGATCAAGCAGTACCTGGACATCGGGGTACAGACCCTGCTGGTGCCCATGGTGGAGACGGCCGGCCAGGCCGCCGGTCTGGTGGAGGCCATGCACTATCCACCTCGGGGGATTCGCGGCGTGGGTCATGTGCTGGCGCGGGCGGCTCACTGGGGACAACGGACGGATTATCTGGAACGGGCCGACGAAGAGCTGTGCCTGCTGGTGCAGGTGGAAACCCTGCAGGGCCTGGAGAACCTGGAGGCCATCGCCGCCACCGAGGGTGTCGACGGTGTCTTCATCGGACCGGCGGATCTCTCCGCCTCCATGGGGCATCTGGGTGACCCAGGCCATCCCGAGGTGCGCACCGCCATTGATGACGCCATCACGCGACTGCGTGCCGTCGGCAAGGTCGCGGGCATCGTGACCGTCGACGAGGACGAGGCCAGGAGCTATCTCGATGCCGGCTGTGGCTTCGTTGGCGTCGGCATCGATACCCTCCTGTTGATGAAGGCGATGAAGGGGCTTGCCGAGCGGTTCCGCCCGGCATGAGGGGCCGTTCTGACCCCATTAACGGCTTGGAAGGATCCGACCCGCGTTCATCAGGCCATCCGGATCGAAGAGCGTCTTGATGCCCCGGGCAAGCTCGAGCTCCATCGGCGAGAGTCGCGACAGATAGGCCGCCTGCTTGGTACGGCCGATGCCGTGCTCGGCGCTGATGCTGCCATCGAAGCTGTC
>NZ_JBDNGD010000494.1:0-2130 GCF_041689495.1 Halomonas sp.
CGAGAAGGATGAGGGTGCCCACGCCCAGCGAGCCACTGCCCAGGGAGGTAGCCACGGTACCCTCGGTTCCGTCCATTACCAAGAACAACAGGAAGGGCAATACGATGACCAGTGAGGTCACCCGCATGGCCTGGACCAGGGAGATGGCGGTACTGGCACCACGGGTATCGCCTCCGAGGAACGCCATCTCGGCGACACCTCCGGGCAGGTTGGCGAGCAGTGCAGTGCGACGGTCCAGTCGCCCCCAGCGTTCCAGAAGCAGCGAACAGGTCGCAGCCACCAGCAACGACCAGAACGTGAACACGAGCATCCAGGGCAACTGCCACATCAAGGACACAAGAATGGCCGCGGTAAAGCCATGCCCTACAGCGGTTCCCACGATGACCTGCGCGCCCTGACGCACGAGCTTGGATTCTGCCAGCGGGTGGCCACTCAAGGCGGCCACGGCGCCCACCAGCATCGGCCCCAGTATCCACGGCAGGGGGATGCCGACCCTGTCGCCCAGGTAGCCGGCACCCCAGGCCGCCACGAGGGTAGCCAGGCTGGTCAGGACGGTTTTAGGCCTGATCGTCGGTCGACTCATGAAGCGGCGACCTTCGACACTACGGGTCCCGATGTGCCCAGGGCGCTACACAACGGTAGCGAGGATACTGCCATCAGGCGGTGACCAGTGTTCTCTCGAGGCCATCCCGGTCGATGGTCAGTCCCAGGCCGGGGGCATCCGGTATGGTGAGGACCCCGTTCACGGGGCTGGGGGGATCGACGAAGATCGTCTCGCCGACAGACACCATTCCCAGGTGCCATTCCACCAGCCAGCCATTCATCAGGCCGGCCATGCTGTGCATGTTGAAGAGTGGCCAGCCGCCGCCATTGGCAATCGGCAGGTTGTAGATCTGCGCCAGGTGTGCGGCCTTGCGCACCTCGGTGAAGCCTCCGCAGTAGTTGCAGTTCGGTTGAAGGATGTCCACTGCCTGATGCTCGACCAGTTCCCGCAACCTCCAGCGGTGGCCCTCCATCTGGCCAGCCGCCAGCGGAATGCGGGTCGAGGCCCGCAGGTCGGCCAATGCCCGGGCATCGTTCTGGTACAATGGCTCCTCAAACCAGGTGATGTTGCAGTCCTCGACAGCGCGGCACAGCATCTTGGCCTCCACCGGGCTGAACAGGTAGTTGGCGTCCATCATGATATCGATGTCGTCACCCACCGCCTCGCGGATCACGCGAACCCGGGCCGCATCCTCTCGCCATCCACCCTTGTCGACACCGACCACCGTCTTCAGGGCACGGAAGCCGTTGTCCACGTGCATCCTGGCGGCCTCGGCGAGCAAGTCCCGATCGTACTGGGGGAAGCCAAAGGTGACATAGGCCGGGGCGCTGGTCTTGTTGCCTCCCAGCAACTGCGCCACGGAGCGATCGACATGCTTGCCGTGGATGTCCCACAGGGCGATATCCAGGCATGACAGCGCCATGGAGACGGTGCCGGTCATGGCGCGGGGATTGAGCTTGCTGAATACCCGCTGGTGGATGGCCTCGATATCCCGGGGATCCATATCCCGGACCACCGGCAGGAAGTGCTTTTCCAGGGCCACGACCACGGAGTGGGCCAGGAAATGCCCGGTGAGGCCGCAGCCGATGATGCCTTCGTCGGTTTCGACCTCACAGAAAACGAACAATTTCTGCTCTTCACGACCATAGCCAGCTATCTTGCCTTCGATGAGCGGAATCTCGATCGAGGTGGTGTGCAGGCTGGCTCTTATATCCTTGATCTTCATTGTGTCCTCACGATAACTAAGTGGCGCCCCGGGTAGGCATGCGCCATCTTGGGAGTGAAGTGGGCCGCCATGGGATTAGATTGCTAACAGGTGACGGTCATGTCAAACCGCCGGTAGTCTTCCCTGATAACCCTGCCTCACTCGGGTCTCGACAGTGGGTCGGTCATAGCCTAACGTAAAACTGCTAACTGTTGACAAAAACGAAAGCTCCGCTAGGCTTGGAGTGATCCCAGCGTGATATCCGAGTCCGTAAAACAAGACACAGAACAGACGAAGAGGATGAAAAATGAAATCCATGCATAATTTCACGCACGCCGTCAGCCATCAGCGCCATCTCCTGGCAGGCTCCATCGCCCTCGCG
>NZ_JBDNGD010000495.1:0-2764 GCF_041689495.1 Halomonas sp.
AGCTCCTTGTAGCCGGTGTCATGATGATGGCTGGCCATGCGTGCTCCTGTTTCGATGCGCCGATTCTACCGCACCCTTGCCTGTCATTCCCCTCGCTATCCGCTTTCTCTCGGCCCTGACGCTCAGCCTATCTAGCTGCTGCGTAAAGAAAAAAAGCGCCCGCCTACCCGATATCAGGCGTGAGAACGCAAAGGCAGGTAGACATGATGGATTGACCTGCCCCTCCTCAACATCGTGGGTTACGTTGAGGGGGACCAGAACGCAGAGCCACTATTGAGGGAGACAGGTCATGAAACAGTCTAACGCAACTCAGCCGTCTGTTGTTCAGCACGCTGTCGCTGAGCGGCTCAGTGCCGCCAGCGATGTCCATGCCGCCTATATTGGCCTGGACGTGCACAAAGCGAGCATCTCCGTGGCCATCGCCGAGCCAGGGCGTCAGGCCCCCGAGTTCCGCGGCGAGATCCCCCACGAGCCCAAGGCCATCGACACGCTGATTCGTCAGTTGAGCGAGCGCTTCGCGGGGCAGCCTCTGCTGTTCAGCTACGAGGCGGGCCCCTGTGGCTATGGGGTCTATCACCAGGTCCAGGCCAGCGGCCATGACGGTGAGGTCGTGGCCCCGTCCTTGATCCCCCCGCGTGCGGGGGATCGCGTCAAGACGGCTCGGCGAGACGCGAAGATGCTGGCGCGGCTGTCGCGTTCCGGTGAGCTCACCCCGGTGTGGGTCCCGACGCCGGAGCAGGAGGCGATGCGCGGCGTCAGCCTGATCACGGCCATGACGGTACTGGCCGAGCTCGGTGACATCAGCCGCTTCGACTCGCCTCGCCAGCTGATGGCCTACCTGGGGCTGGTGCCCAGCGAGCACTCCAGCGGCGGCAGCCGCCGTCAGGGCGGCATCACCAAAACGGGGAACGGCTATGTGCGACGCGTGCTGGTGGAATCCGCCTGGAGCTACCGCTTCCCGGCGCGCAAGACGCGCATCATTCAGCAGCGGGCGGAGAAGACCTCGCCCGCCGTCCAGGCGATCGCCTGGGAAGCGCAGAAGCGTCTCTGTGGGCGCTACCGCCGGCTGGCCGCCACGGGCAAGGTGAAGCAGCAGGTCACCACGGCGATCGCGCGCGAGTTGGCGGGCTTCCTGTGGGCGATCGCCTGTGAAGCGATGGGCAAACCGCACGGTAGCCGGGCGACCGCATGATCGGGGTGTCCCAGTGCCTAAGTGTCAGGGAGTGTCGGGCCGGTAGGAGAACCCCTGACCCTCCTATAAGGCCCCCGCCCTGCGGGGCAGGGTGACCCTCGCGTGTAGACCAGGGTAGCTCCGCGACGAAGTGATGACAGGTCGGTACCCAACCCACGAATACCAGAGAGATCCGCCGTCGCTGATAGCCCTTCGCTTCCTGACCCTTAGGCATTGAGGACAATCGCATGCCGTAGAGACAACCGAACCCTTGACGGGTCAATCCATACCAGGAGGCCGGTTTGCCGGGCGAGGGTTTGCCGGTTTCAACCACCAAAAACATCGCGCGCTGAAGCGCCCTCCTACCCGATATCAGCCGTGAGCGCGTTGGCGTAGGCGGTGCGGGCGGTCTGGGCGATGGCCAGGCGCTGCTTCAAGCGTTCGATCTCCTGGTCGGTCACCCGTACCTGCATGATCTGAGTGCGGGCTTGCTCGGAGAGATCCGCAGCGTTGTATTCCTTGCCATCGATGGTGACGGTCTGGGCTTGAGGTTCTGGCATAGCGGGCAGTGCTCCTTGAAAAAAATGGTGTCGATGCCGGACTGCGGCGGGGCTCAGCCATCGAAATCGAAGGTGAAGTCGTCGTCGCCGAAGAGTTCATCAATATCGGCCGGCGGGCCACTGCTGTCGAGCTGCTTGGCGATCACCCCATCCTGCAGATTGGTCAGTGAAACCAGATGGGCGTAAACGAGGGCAAGCGCACCGCTGTCACGCAGGCTGACAAGCGTATCGGCATCGAGCCTGGCGAGTGCTTTCTCGCTGACGACCCGCAATCCGCTGAGCTGGTGGCTTTTATCTTCACTGTCGTTGGCCGTATTGCCTGCAGGATTGACCTGGATGCTGCGCTCGACCAGCAGGCCGGCGGCGTCGAGCTGAGCGACCTGTCGCTCGGTGCGTTGCTGATCCTGCTCCAGGGTCATCAACACCTTCTGAATGTTCTTGAGCACCGAGGTGGGCTTGCCCTGGTCATCGAGCAGCGGGTGGCCATCGGGCCGCTCGAAGTGGCGCGCCGCGGCATCGAACTGCACCGCGTACTGCTGGCCCTTCTCGTCGAGCTCGGCCGCGCTCATCGAGACCTTGGCCAAAACGAAGGGATAACGCCGCACATGGGCCGGCACATAACGCTCCAGCCAGTAGGCCTGCGTCGAGGTCAGTTCGTTCATGGTGTCCTCCTATCCATCAGAGGCCACCAGTCTGGCCGACACCGATCAGTTCAAAAAGATGGGTTGGTGGAGCGCCTACCACAAATGCTGGGTAAGATCAGTGCTTGTCTTCGATACGTAGCTTGGCAATATCATCAACCGCCAAGCCGGTCGCTTCGGCAATCTGCTCATCACTCAGCACGCCCAGCTTGATCAGATTGCGAGCAGTCTGCTGCTTGGCCTCCAACTGACCTTCCTGACGCCCTTCCTGACGCTCCTTCTTCACCAGGTTCTCCAAGTTCTCTGCCAGCATATCTCTATCCTCCACCAGGCTGTTTAGCTGTTCCAGGTCGAGCCTGGCCTTGGGGGCTACCCGCTGCAGGTGACGCTTG
>NZ_JBDNGD010000496.1:0-8666 GCF_041689495.1 Halomonas sp.
GAAATCCTGTTCTTCACTCGTCAATCCTTCATCCGTCATGGCAAGCAATGTCTGCCAGTCGGGTCGTCCGGTGAACAACTCCCCGTCCCAGGCCACGGTCCCTGCTTCCAGGGCGATGCGCTCGGTCTCCGAGACCCTGGGTGCCACCTTCTTGAAGGCGGCGAATAGCCATGGGCTGAGCCATTTGAGGCGCAGGGCAGGGAGACCAGCCGCGGCCACCAGCATGGCCCCGATCAGCAGGAGAGTGCCGAGTACCGCAGCACCGAGCAGCAGGCCGGCGAGGCCCGTCACGCCCAGCACGCCGAGGGCAGGCAGGGCGCCAGCCTCTCGGCGCATGACGACCAGCAGGCCGGTCATGGCCAGGATCAGCAGGATCAGGGCTAGCATGGGCAGTCTCCGCTTGGGGTGGAACGCCGGAATTCGAACAGACGTTTGAATCCTTGCAGACTAGCCCAGTTCCCTTCAGTTGGCCAGAGCGGAGGACGTATCCGGGCGCCGGGATTCGCCGCGGGCCGGGGTATCACCCGCCACATAGTAGGGGGCATCCGAACGCGGCAACGGTTCACGTCCGCGGATGCGGTCGGCGATCTTCTCGGCCAGCATGATGGTAGGGGCGTTGAGGTTGCCGGTGGGAATCACCGGGAACAGCGAGGCGTCCACCACCCGCAGTCCCTGAAGGCCGTGCACCCGGCCCTGGCCGTCCACCACCGCTTGCTCGTCCTCGCCCATGCGGCAGCTGCCGCATGGGTGGTAGGCGGTCTCGGCATGGGCCTTGACGAAGGCATCCAGCTCGGCGTCGGACTGGACGTCCGGTCCCGGCGAGATCTCCCGGCCACGGTAGGGGTCGAAGGCGGGCTGGGCGATGATCTCGCGAGTCAAGCGGATGGCATCGCGGAACTCCTGCCAGTCCTTGTCGGTGGACATGTAGTTGAAGCGGATGCTGGGTGCGGCCTCGGGGTCGCGGGAGGTCAGACGGATGCGCCCGCGGCTCCCGGAACGCATGGAGCCTACATGGGCCTGGAAGCCGTGTGCCTGGACCGCGCTCTTGCCGTTGTAGCTGATGGCGATGGGCAGGAAGTGGTACTGCAGGTTGGGCCATTCTTCCTGGTCATTCGAACGGATGAAACCGCAGGCCTCGAACTGGTTGCTGGTGCCGATGCCGGTACCGAGGAAGAGCCACTCGGCGCCGATCTTCGGCTGGTTGTACCACTTGAGCGCCGGGTAGAGCGAGATCGGCTGGGTGCACTCGTACTGGATGTACATCTCCAGGTGGTCCTGAAGGTTCTCGCCCACCCCGGGCAGGTCGTGGACCACCGGGATGTCGAGTTCGGCGAGGTGCTCGGGGTTGCCCACTCCCGAGCGCTGCAGGATCTGCGGGGAGGCGATGGCGCCGCCGCACAGCAGCACCTCGCGGTGGGCATGGACCTCCTGGGTCTGGCCACGTCGCTCGTAGCGCACGCCGGTGGCGCGCTTGTCCTGGAAGGTGATGACGTCGGTGGTGGCGCGGGTCTCGATGGTCAGGTTGGGGCGCGGCTTGGCCTGGTCGAGGTAGCCGCGGGCGGTGGACGCGCGACGACCGTTCGGCGTGACGGAGCGGTCCATGGGGCCGAAGCCTTCCTGCTGGTAGCCGTTGACGTCCCCGGTGGCCGGGTAGCCCGACTGCTGGCCCGCCTCGATGAAGATGTGATATAGCAGGTTGTTGCCTTCCTTCGGCGTGGTCACGCTGACCGGGCCATCGCCGCCGTGATAGTCGTCGGGGCCGATGTCGCGGGTCTCGGCCTTGCGGAAGTAGGGCAGGCAGTCGGCATAGGCCCAGTCATCGAGCCCGGCGCCCTTGGCCCAGTTGTCGTAGTCCAGGGCGTTGCCGCGGATGTAGCACATGCCGTTGATCAGCGAGGAACCGCCCAGCCCCTTGCCGCGGCCGCACTCCATGCGCCGGCCGTCCATATGGGGTTCCGGGTCGGTCTCGAACGCCCAGTTGTAGCGCTTGCCCTGCAGCGGGTAGGCCAGTGCCGCCGGCATCTGGGTGCGGAAGTCGAAGCGGTGGTCGGGGCCGCCGGCCTCGAGCAGCAGCACCGAGACGTCGGGGTCCTCGGTGAGCCGGGTGGCCAGCACGTTGCCGGCCGAGCCGGCACCGATGATGATGTACTCAAACTCTCGAGCCTGTGTCATCGACAAGCCCTCCTCAAGCGGCAAGGATGGAACGGGGAGACCGTAGCGGCGGTCACGAGGGGCGCCTCGTGACCGCGTGCGGAGCGTCGGCTTAGAACACCGATTCGAAGGGCGCCATCTCGATCTGCACGGACTTGATCTGGGTGTAGTGATCCAGGGTCGAGATGCCGTTCTCGCGGCCCACGCCGGACTGCTTGTAGCCGCCCACCGGCATCTCGGCGGGGGACTCGCCCCAGGTGTTGATCCAGCAGATGCCTGCCTCGAGACGATGGATGCTGCGATGCGCGCGGTTGAGGTTCTCGGTGAAGACACCCGCGGCCAGGCCGTATTCGGTGTCGTTGGCGCGGCGAATCACTTCGTCCTCGTCGTCGAAGGCCAGCACGGACATCACCGGGCCGAATATTTCCTCACGCACGATGCGCATCTCGTCGGTGCAATCGGTGAAGATGGTCGGTGCCGCCCAGGCGCCGTGAGCATAATCGCCCTGGTCCCAGGCCTCGCCACCGATCAGCACGCGAGCACCCTCTTCCTTGCCCAGCGCGATGTAGGATAGCACCTTCTCTCTATGCTCGAAGCTGACCAGCGGGCCGAAGTTGACCGCCGGGTCCATCGGGTCACCGGCCTTGATGCGGGCGACGCGCTCGGTGAGCTTGGCCTCGAAGGCCTCCTTGACGGAGCGATCGACGAAGACCCGGGTGCCGTTGGTGCAGATCTGACCGCTGGAGTAGAAGTTGGCCATCATCGCCGCATCGGCGGCGCGATTCAGGTCGGCATCGGCGAAGACGATCAGCGGCGACTTGCCGCCGAGCTCCATGGTCACGTCCTTGAGGCTCGAACTCGCCGAGGCGGACATGACCTTCTTGCCGGTGCCGACCTCGCCGGTGAAGGACACCTTGTCGATGCCCGGGTGGGCGGTCAGCATCTGGCCTACGCGGCCATCGCCCTGCACCACGTTGAAGACACCGGCGGGCAGCCCTGCCTCGGTGAAGATCTCGGCCAGTTTCATGGTAGTCAGCGGGGTCACTTCGCTGGGCTTGAAGACCACGGCGTTGCCGGCGGCCAGGGCCGGGGCCGACTTCCAGCAGGCGATCTGGATCGGGTAGTTCCAGGCGCCGATCGAGCCGATCACGCCCAGCGGTTCGCGACGGGTGTAGACGAAGGATTCTTCACGCAGCGGGATCTGGGTGCCTTCGATGGCGGGCGCCAGTCCGGCGAAGTACTCCAGGGCGTCGGCGCCGGTGACGATATCCACCGCGGCGGTCTCGCTGATCGGCTTGCCGGTGTTGCGGGTCTCGAGCTCGGCCAGCTCGTCGTTGTGCTCACGCAGCAGCGCCACGGCCTTGAGCAGGATGCGCGAACGCTCCATGCCGCTCATCGCCGCCCAGATCCGCTGGCCCTTGCGGGCCGCGACCACGGCGGCATCCACGTCGGCTTGAGACGCCTGCTGGACGGTGGCGAGCGGCGAGCCGTCGATCGGGTTGGTGACGGAGAAGGTCTCGCCGGAGGTGGCGGCCGTGTGACGGCCATCGATGTAGAGTGTCTGGGTGTCTAGAGATGCCATGGTGACCTCCGTTCAGGCGGGGGGAAGGGTGGCTTGGGTGTCGAGCAGTCGGTACAGGTAGTACCGGGCCAGGCGACGCGCCTCGTCGCTGTCCAGGCCCTCGAGGGTCAGGGCGCCGCGCAGCCACAGGCCATCGATCAGGGCGGCCAGTGCGCGGGCACAGGCGCGAGCCTCTTGGCGGGGCATCAGCCAACGGAACTGGTGACAGAGATTGGAGTACAGGCGCCGATCGTTGACCTGCTGAAGGCGCGCCAATTCCGGCTTGTGCATGCTGCTGGCCCAGAAGGCCAGCCAGGTCTTGGCCACCGGCCCGGTGACCTGGCTGCGGTCGAAGTTGCCGTCGATGATGGCGCCGATATGGGCCCTGGGGCTTGACGTGGTGAGCTCGCCACGCCGCGCCGCCACCGCCTCGCCCAGGTCGCTGAGGATCTGGCGCATGGTGGCCTCCACCAGGCCGTCCTTGCCGCTGAAATAATGACTGATGATGCCGGCGGAGACGCCCGCGTGGCGGGCGATGCGCATCATCGTCGCATCGGCCAGGCCGACCTCGTCGATGGCCGCCATGGTCGCCTTGATCAGCTGCTGGCGGCGGATGGGTTCCATTCCAACCTTTGGCACCGTTGCTGGCTCCTTTCCCGGGGAGTCGATCTTGCAACCAACGCATGAAGCATGGTTACCATGTGTACAGCTTGCCATTTCTTTATTGAACGTTCAATCAATAAAGGTCTGGTGGACCATCCTGCTGGTCGCTGGCGTTGCTGCCGCGGCTTCACTTCGTGTCCAACAAGAGGAAAGCTCTCATGAGCATGACCACCCTGAACCGTCGAATGGCCCTCGGCTTCGGTGCCGCTGCCCTGGCGGTCGCTGCCGCTCCGCTGCAGGCTGCCGAGCCCGAGAGTTGCGAGGCCGTGCGTTTCGCCGAGGTCGGCTGGACCGACATCACAGCCACCACCGCGCTCACCACCGAGGTGCTGGAGGCCATGGGCTACGAGACCCGTATCGATACGGTTTCGGTGCCGATCGCCTACTCTGGCTTGAAGAACGGCGATTTCGACGTCTTCCTCGGCAACTGGATGCCGTCCATGGCCTCGATCAGCGATCCCTACGTCGAGGATGGCACTGTGGATCGCCTGGCGGCCAACCTCGAGGGCGCCAAGTACACCCTGGCGGTGCCGCAATACGTCCATGAGGCCGGTGTCACCTCGGTGGCCGATCTCGCCGAGAATGCCGAGAAGTTCGACAGCAAGATCCACGGTATCGAGGCCGGCAACGACGGTAACCAGCTGATCCAGCAGATGATCGACGACGACGCCTTCGGTCTCGGTGACTGGCAGCTGGTCGATTCCAGCGAGGCCGGTATGCTCGCCGAACTTCGGGCCAGGGTACCCAATGAGCGCTGGATGGTATTCCTCGGCTGGGAGCCCCACCCCATGAACACCAACTTCGACATGGCCTACTTGTCGGGTGTCGATGACTACTTCGGCCCGAACCTGGGCGGGGCCACCGTCTACACCAACACCCGCGGTGGCTACGCCGAGGAGTGCGCCAACGTCGGTGCGCTGCTGGAGAACCTCGAGTTCACCCTTGAAATGGAGAACCAGCTGATGGGTGAGATCATGGATCAGGGCGAGGATCCCCGCGATGCGGCCCGCGCCTATCTCCAGGCCAACCCGGAGGTGCTCGATACCTGGCTGGATAGTATCAGTACCCGTGAGGGCGAGCCGGCGCTGCCGGCGGTGAAAGCGTCCCTGGCCATCGAGGGCTGACAGGCTCTCGCGGGCTTGTCAGGTCCCCTGTTCAAATCAGGGCGCAGCCACCAGACGAGAGAAGGCGCCTCTTCGCTTCCCGCGAAGGGGCGCCTTCTCGTTGTGGGGGCATGATGCCACCGGGATCATGCGCTCTTGACCTGGCGAGCCCGTTACGTATACTGCGCCCCGTGTTCGAGGTCATTCCCCGATAGCTCAGTTGGTAGAGCAAATGACTGTTAATCATTGGGTCGCAGGTTCGAGTCCTGCTCGGGGAGCCAAGCACACATCCTGCCGTTAGATGACGATCCCCGATAGCTCAGTTGGTAGAGCAAGTGACTGTTAATCACTGGGTCACAGGTTCGAGTCCTGTTCGGGGAGCCAACGTCATCACACCACGTCATGATGTCTCACGTCACTCGCTGCAGCACCCTTACTTGCTTACTGCGGCAGCCTTGGTCATTGATTCCCTGTGCTTTTTCTCCTGGCCTCCCGATGCCTGTGGCTGTCGTGCATGATGGCAGGCTCACCTGCCTGCCATCCTGGCATGCCGGTTATTGCGGGCAGGGAGCACAGGGCGAACATTCCCTGCTGCCCTGCTCACGTTGCTTGAGCACCGTATCGACGCTTCTGTCGCCGGTGTTGAAGGCGAAGGTGTTGCTGGACAGGTGATCGGCCAGGATCATCACGAAAATCACCAGCAGAGCCAGCACCACGATGCTGCGGCGATAGATGGCCTTCATGTCGAATTCCTTGGGTCAGTTCAGTTGGGTCAGTTCAGTTGGGAAGTCTGAACCAGGGACGCAGCCGGATGCCGATCAGCGAGCCGAGGAAGGCCGAGGCGAACCATATCCAGCCGTGCAGGCTGGCCGAGGCGATCCCGGAGAAGAGCGCTCCGATGTTGCAACCGAAGCCCAACCTGGCCCCGTAGCCAAGCAGTAGCCCGCCGACGATGGCTGCCAGGAATTGCCGACCCTGAGGCTTGCGCAGGCTGGCTTCGTTGAAGCGGTTGGCCATGCCGGCGGCCAGCATGGCGCCCAGCAGCAGGCCGAAGTTCATGACCGAGGTGGTGTCGACCAGCACGGAATCGGCCAGGGCCAGGGCAGGGGTGTCCCAGGTCCAGAACTCGAATTGGCTCATGTCCACACCCATACCCTGCAGGGCCTTGGCACCCCAGAGACCGAAGGCGAAGGTGATGCCCCAGGGGGAGCCGGCGATGGCCA
Organism: Halomonas sp.; assembly: GCF_041689495.1. Classification (GTDB taxonomy): domain Bacteria; phylum Pseudomonadota; class Gammaproteobacteria; order Pseudomonadales; family Halomonadaceae; genus Halomonas. The sequence goes on from NZ_JBDNGD010000496.1 coordinate 6,702, forward strand.
GGGTCAGGACATTTCCGAGTGCAAGCGCGGCGATCGCCCAGAGGAATGGCCAGCGCCCCGTCAGGAGTGTTTTCAGCAACCCCTTCTCTGCCCCACCGAGACGCAGCTCGTTCCATTCCACTCGACCGTGGGCGCGGCGTTCCACACGGTTGACCCACAGGCCGATGGCGCCCAGCAGGGCCAGCTGGAAGAGGATGGCACCCGGCAGGCTCAGTCCGTCGACCAGGCTTACCGGAGAGATGCCGGGGCGTTCCAGCCACCAGGGCAGATGGATAGTGCCGATCACGCTGCCGATGATGAAGAATAGCAGGGTCACGACCATGCGGATATTGCCCGACCCTACCGTAAACAGGGTGCCGGAGCCGCAGCCTCCCCCGAGTTGCATGCCGATGCCGAAGATGAAGGCGCCCACCACCAGGGAGACACCGACCGGTGCCACGGCGCCCACCAGTCCCTCCATGCCGCTATGGAGCATGGGCACCATGATCACCGAGGTAACGGCGAAGAGGAGCAACTGGGCACGCAGACCCGCTCCCCGTTTCTGGGTCACCAGGTTGCGCCAGCCGGCGGTGAACCCGAAGGCGCCATGGTATAGGGCTACCCCCAGCAGGGTGCCGACACAGAAGAGAGCGACCAGGAAGGGGGCCGTTTCCAGCCAGATCAAGGCAGCCAGCAGGACCAGCCCGACCATTGCCACCACCACCGCGAATCGATCCACCTGCCAGGTGCTTTCCCGGGCTTGCAGCGTGCTCGCTTGATTCATAGTCCCGTCCGTCAGTCGTTCAACCTAATGCCCCTGCCATACCCTAGGGCATGGCAGGGGCGGTAAACCTGAAAGTTTACACGACGCTGGTTCAGCGACTCAGTTGAAGAAGTCCAGCAGCCGTCCTATGCCTCGCTTGGCCACCTGGACCGGACGCGCATCGCTCACCGTCCAGGCGGCCATGGAGCCGTCATACATGGACACATTGTCGAAGCCGGCCATCTCGCTGAGGACGAACCAGTCGGTTGCCGCCCAGTGGCCGGTGTTGCAGAAGGCGATGGTCTGGGCATTGCGATCGAGTTCGGCCTCGTTGATACGCGCCTGAAGGCCATCGACATCCAGGAAGAAAGCATCATCCTGACCGCGCATCAGGGTGTGATGCGGAAGGTTGGTCGAGCCCGGAATGGTGCCCGCAACGCGGACGGCGGGAGACTTGTTGTCACCGGTGAAGTAGTCCGAGGGACGCGCATCGACCAGCTGAGCTTGCGAGGAACGCGCGGCCTCGACCTCTTCAGTGGTGGCGATCAGTTCTTCCCGGAGGCTCGCTTGGAAGGTGGCCGGTTCGGGGTTGGGCGAGGATCCACTGGCCACCTCGAACCCTTGTTGCTGCCAGCCGGCGAAGCCGCCGTTGAGGATGGCAACAGCGTCATGGCCCAGTACCTTGAAGGTCCAGTAGATTCGGGCGGCACTGCCGAAATCGGTTTCGCCGGTACCCGCGGACACGATGACCACGGTGTCGTCGTTGCCGATACCCAGGCTGCCGATCAGGGTCTCGAGATCATCGACGTCCGGCATCAGACCCGCGACGTCGTTGCGGGACTCCCGCCAGCCATCCTCGATGTAGTTGCTGTAGAGGCTTCCGGGGATACGGGCGGATTCGAAACTTTCGCGGTCCCCGCCGTCATCGATGGCGGAACGGACATCGAGGATCACGAGATTGTCGTCGTCCAGATGCGCCTTTAGCCAGTCGCCGTCGACCAGCGGTGTCAGATCCGCGGCGTGCGCCTGGAAGACGATCAGCAGGGTGCCTGCCATGATGGAGAGTGTTCTGAACATATACTTGACCTCTTTGGTCGGGTTTAGGTGGCTATTATGCCAGCCAAGGACATCGCTGCAATATGCCTTGAGAGAATGAATTATTGTTTAGTAAGTTGGTTTCAGTATATAGAATTTCGCCAAGGCCGCGCAGCTGCGGCCATGAA
>NZ_JBDNGD010000497.1:0-1439 GCF_041689495.1 Halomonas sp.
CCCTTCCCCAACAGCGACTGGCCAGGGTCGAGCGAACCCGGCAGGGCTGGGGCGGGGTACCCGGTCAGCCGGACCCGCCACCGAAGAGCCGACGCCACTTCATGATCGACTTCCAAGGGGGAGAGCTCGCCGGCCTAGCCCACGACCAGCCGGTGGAGGCCCAGCTCGACACCCGCGGCGCCGTGATCCACGACCTCCAGGCCAGCCCACTGCCGGACGGACGCGGATGGCGTGCCTCCTTCCGACTCGACCCCGTTGACCGGCAAGCCATCGATCTGCGCCTGCGGATGACCCTGCGCGGCAAGACCCACAGCGAGACCTGGAACTATGTCTGGTACCCCGACGAGCAGCACTGATCTCGCCAGTCAGCACCCGGCGGCCCAACTCCCCTGGCTGACATCACGACGCTGCCTGCTGGGTCTGCTGGTGGCCGTGACCACCCTGGCGGGCGCCTTCCTGATGCTGCGTATCCTGGAGGGCGGAGGACTTACCCCGCTACGGGGTGGCATCCTGATCCTGTTCACCCTGACCTTCGCCTGGATCGCCCTGGCCTTCTGGTCGGCGGTCTTCGGCCTGGTGGTGGCCGCCCTGGAGGCGACATCACGATCCCTGATCGATACCGGCGAGGCGCACCACTTCGAGGCCTTCGTGCTCAGCGACACCACCGACACGGATATCGCCGAGGACGAGGGCCGACAGATCGCCGAGTTGCAGCAGCGGCTGAAGGGAGACCTAACGCTCCACTACCGCCGCCGGACGGATAACCGCGGCCGCAAGGCGGGCAATATCGCTGAGTTCTGCCGACGCTGGGGGAGGCGTTACGATTTCATGGTGGTGCTGGATGCCGACAGCCGCATGGAGGGCAAGACGCTGCTGGCCCTGGTGAGGGCCATGCAGGCGCGCCCCAGTGTCGGCCTGATCCAGACGGTCCCGCTGCCGGCGCGCCAGATCACGCTCTTCGGACGCCTGGCCGAATTCGCGGCCAGCCTCTATGCGCCGATCCTCGCCGCCGGTCAGAGCAGCTGGCAGGGCGACACGGCCAACTACTGGGGACACAACGCCATCCTGCGGGTCTCTGCCTTCATGGACCATGGAGGCCTTCCGGTACTGCCGGGTCGTCCCCCTCTGGGTGGCGAGATCCTGAGCCATGACTTCGTCGAGGCCGCCCTGCTGCGCCGTGGTGGCTGGGAGGTGCAACTGGAGGCTCGCATCAGGGGCAGCTTCGAGGAAATGCCCGGCAACCTGCTGGACTTCGCCAGACGCGACCGCCGCTGGACACAAGGCAACCTGCAACACCTTAGGCTGCTGGACGTCCCGGAGCTACATGGCATGAACCGGTTGCACTTCCTGCTCGGTGCCATGGCCTTCTTGTCCTCCCTGCTCTGGCTGGGCGTGCTGGTCGCCGGCAGCCTGGACGCCATGCTCCATTCCCCACAGGA
>NZ_JBDNGD010000498.1:0-1818 GCF_041689495.1 Halomonas sp.
CCCGGGAATTATCGATGCACATGCTCGACCAGGCTCGCCGCGCCGGGACCAGCATCTCCTTCGATCCCAACCTGCGACCCGGGCTCTGGGCCAGCGAAACGGACATGCGTGACACCCTCAATGGCCTGGCGGCCGGGGCCGACTGGGTGCTGCCAGGCATCGAGGAGGGTAAACGGCTGACCGGTCGGCAGGCCCCCCACGACATCGCCGATTTCTACCTGGAACGCGGCGCCCAGGCGGTGATCATCAAACTCGGCCCGGAAGGCAGCTACTACCGCGGCGTCCTGGGTGGCCAGGAGGCCAGCTTCACGGTGGCGGGTTTCCCGGTGCCCGAGGTGGTGGACACCGTTGGCGCCGGCGACGGCTTCGCCGTGGGCGTCATCAGTGCGCTGCTCGACGGCCTCTCGCCCCGCGAGGCGGTCCGGCGCGGCAACCTGATCGGCGCCCAGGCGGTACAGGTGATCGGCGACATGGAAGGCCTTCCCGACCGCGCACGGCTCGAAAAACTGGAAGCTGACCATCGTGCTGGTGCTGGAATCGCGTCACGCCGGCCGGCGCCATCGCGATCCGACACGCCAGCGAACTACACGGGGCGATAGGCGCCCTGATCGATGCCGGATAGCGGAACGCGCGACGGCGAGAATCCTTGCACCGCGACAGGAGGCAAGACATGCATCGCTTCTCCCTGGACGGCCAGGTGGCCATGGTCACCGGCAGCAACAAGGGGTTAGGTCAGGCCATGGCCGTGGCCCTGGCGGAAGCCGGCGCCGATATCGTGGGCGTCAATCGCCACCCGGCCAGCGACACCTGCGCCGCGGTCAAGGCGTTGGGCCGGCGCTTCTTCGACGTTCAGGCCGAACTCGACAAGGACTCGCCGGGCGAGATCGTCGCACGGGCCCTGGGAGAGGCCGGCCAGCTGGATATCCTGGTCAACAATGCCGGCACCATCCGCCGGGCGCCGGCGCTGGAGTTCTCCGAAGCCGACTGGGATGAGGTCATTGACGTCAATCTCAAGGCGGCCTTCTTCCTCGCCCAGCAGGTGGCTCGCCACCTGGTCGAGCGCCAGGCAACCGGGCGAATCGTCAATATCGCTTCGGTGCTCTCCTTCCAGGGAGGAATTCGCGTGCCCTCGTATACCGCCAGCAAGAGCGGCTTGCTCGGCCTGACACGGCTGCTGGCCAACGAGTGGGCAGCGTACGGCATCACCGTCAATGCCATTGCCCCCGGCTACATGGCCACGGACAATACCCAGGCCCTGCGCGAGGACGAACAGCGCAGCGCGGAGATACTCGGCCGCATTCCCGCCGGGCGCTGGGGCACGCCGGACGACCTGGCCGGGGCCGTGGTATTTCTCTGCTCCCCTGCGGCCGCCTACGTCAACGGTCACGCGCTGGCAGTGGACGGCGGCTGGCTGGCCCGCTGAAGCCTCAGTGGTTATCCCGCGGCGGGCTCACCCGCGCCACATCGCGGTAGCGAGTCGCCCCTTCCAGCGTCATGCCGCGGTCCAACGGCTCGACCAGGGCGCGCTGGATCTCCTGCCAGGGCGTCTGGTGGTCCGGATAGCGATAGCCACCGTTGGCGTCGAGCCGCTCGCGCCGCGCCTTTAGTTCGTCGTCGTCGATCTTCAGGCGAACCACGCCGCGGCCGAGGTCGACACGCAACCAGTCACCGCTCTCGAGCAGCGCAAGTCCGCCACCGGTAGCCGCTTCGGGTGAGGCATTGAGGATCGAGGGTGAACCGGAGGTACCCGACTGACGGCCATCGCCCAGGCAAGGCAGCGATTCGACGCCCTGCTTGATGAGGGCTTCCGGCGGCTGC
>NZ_JBDNGD010000499.1:0-6069 GCF_041689495.1 Halomonas sp.
GGCGCTCAGCCGACATTGATCGCCTGGATGCGGTCGGGATCGGATGCCTGGCCAGGCACCTTGGTAGGGGCCGCCAGGCCGAGGTTATTCTTCTCGAAGACCCGGTCGGCTCGATAGCTGGAGCGAACCAGGGGGCCGGAGGGTACTTCCATGAAGCCCTTTTCCAGCCCGAGCACGCGGTAGCGATCGAACTCCTCGGGCGTGACATAGCATTCCACCGGCAGATGATTGCGGGTAGGCCGCAGGTACTGGCCGAGGGTGACGATATCCACCCCGATGGCCCTCAGGTCATCGAAGGTCTCGAGGATTTCGGCTTCGGTCTCACCGAGACCAAGCATCAGGCTGGTCTTGGTGATGACATCGGGACGATGGCGCTTGGCATGGCCCAGGACATCCAGTGTCTTGCGGTAGCCGGCGCGCGGGTCCCGCACCCGGGACGTCAACCGCTCGACGGTTTCCACGTTCTGGGCGAAGACTTCCAGGCCGGAATCCACGACACGCTCGATGGCGCTGGGATCGCCATCGAAGTCGGGTGTGAGCGCTTCGACCACGACCTCGGGCGTATGGGTCTTGATGGCACGGATGCAATCGGCATAGTGAGTCGCACCGCCATCGTCCAGGTCATCCCGGTCCACGGAAGTCAGGACCACATAGCGCAACCCCATGAGTTCCACCGACTTGGCGGTGTTCTCGGGTTCCTCGGCATCCAGCCATCCCCTGGGGTTGCCGGTGTCCACGGCACAGAAGCGACAGGCGCGTGTGCAGACCGAGCCCATCAGCATGATGGTCGCCGTACCATTGCTCCAGCATTCACCCATGTTGGGACAATGGGATTCCGCGCAGACGGTGCTGAGGCGGTGGGTGGCGACATTCTTCTTGACCGCCTCGAAGCGTTCCCCGCCAGGGATCTGGGCACGTAACCAGGATGGTTTACGGCCGAGTGTATTGCTTTCCTCGGCCTGATGACGCAACTTCATACCATCCTTGATCACGGCCATGCCGTGCTCGTTGCGAAATTTCTCGCCACTGGCTACGCGTTTCGGGGGGGTTGTGCTCATTGAGGTAAGCCTCTCTGCCTGCTCGACGACCGTGTATTTTTGACAACGATACCACAGCATCCGCCGCACCTGACAGGCGCGGAACGCGGCATGAATCATCCCTCGGCGGGTTTCCCCATGGCGGGATTGGTACGAGGAGGCTCGAAGATCATGTGGATGTGCGCTATATTGCAATGCAGCAAGATACTCAAACCTGTGGGCGTTCGACGCTCACGAAATGCCAGGAGCTCTAGATGAATCCCCTGATGCCGACACCACCGGCAGCCATGCTGCCCATGCTGGATCCGTTCGGTTTTGGACGGGCGGCCTGTGATTACTGGCGCGATGCCTTTGAGCGTAGCGTACTCTATATGGATGTCATGCGACTGCGTGGCAACCAGTATCTCGAGCACATCGAGAAAACCAAGCCCAATGTGCTCGGATTCGAAGCCGAAGTACTCAAGGATGGCCGTGACCTGCCGCGGCCGGTCAATTATGAACTGCTGAGGATCCTGCCCCTCGAGGGGGTGGAGATCGACCTGCAGATGCGTCCATTCGTCGTAGTGGATCCCCGTGCCGGTCATGGGCCGGGGATCGGTGGCTTCAAGCCCGACAGCGAGATCGGCGTTGCCCTGCGTGCCGGGCATCCCTGCTATTTCATCGGCTTTCTGCCCCATCCGGTCCCGGGCCAGACCGTGGAGGACGTGGTCGAGGCGGAAGTCGCTTTCCTGCGGCACGTCATCGAGCGTCACCCCGAGACCTCCGAGAAGCCCATGGTAGTCGGCAATTGTCAGGCTGGCTGGCAGATAATGATGGCAGCGGCGCTGGAGCCCGATATCTTCGGTCCGATCCTCATCGCCGGCTCCCCGATGTCGTACTGGGGAGGCGAGCACGGCAAGGCGCCGATGCGCTTCGCCGGTGGCATGTCGGGTGGCAGCTGGATGACGTCCATGCTCAGTGACCTGGGGGCCGGCCTCTTCGACGGGGCCTGGCTGGTGCAGAATTTCGAGCGACTAAATCCGGCAAATACCTGGTGGGGCAAGCAGTACGGACTCTATGCCAATGTGGACACAGATGCCGAGCGCTATCTGGAATTCGAGCGCTGGTGGGGTGGTCATGTGGTGCTGGGCGGTGAGGAAATCCAGTATATCGTCGATAACCTCTTCATCGGTAACCGCCTCTCCACCGCACAACTGGTGACCTCCGATGGTCGCCGAATCGACCTGCGCAACCTGCGCTCCCCCGTGGTGGTGTTCTGCTCTCGCGGGGACGATATCACGCCCCCTGCCCAGGCCCTGGGCTGGGTGCGTGATCTCTACGAAGGTGTCGAAGATATCATCGCCAATGAGCAGACGATCGTATATTGCGTGCATGACACCACCGGTCATCTGGGCATCTTCGTCTCGGGCAGTGTCTCTCGCAAGGAACATACCGAGTTCACGGCCAACATGGATTACATCGATGTCCTGCCGCCGGGCCTCTATGAGACGACGGTCTCGGCGGCGGCCGACCGGACCGATGCCAAGCTCATCGAGCGTGACTATCTGCTGGAATTCTCGACCCGGACCATCGATGAACTGGATGAGGTGGTGCAGCACCGCCCCGAGGATGATACCCGCTTCGCGACCGTGGCACGGATCTCCGAGATCAACCTGGGGCTCTACCGCAACTTTCTTCAGCCCTGGATCAAGGCCATGGCGACCCCGGATTCGGCGAAGTGGATGCGACGCATGCACCCCAATCGTCTCGGTTATCGGCTGCTTTCAGACCGTAATCCCTTGATGGTGGGCGTACCGGTGCTTGCCGAGAGGATTCGTCAGGACCGACGTCCCCTGGGAGGCGATAACCTCTTCCGTTCGCTGGAGGGTATCTTTTCCGACCAGGTCTACCGTGCGCTCAACGCCTGGCGCGACCTGCGCGACAGCTCCACAGAGCGGCTGTTCATGGACATCTATGGCCAGCCGGTACTCCAGGCCATGGTGGGTCTCGGTGGTGATGCCCATGTGCACCGTCGTCGCCCGGGTGCCGAGCCCGAGCACCGACGCTTCATCGAGCGTCGCCGGGCCGAAGTCCGGGACCAGATCGAGAAGGGCGGCAGCCACGAGGCCGTGATGCGTTCCGTGATCCACGTGATGGGGGGCGCCCCCGCCACCGATGAACGTAATTTCAATCGCCTGCGTGCCTCGCGTGCCGAACTCGAGCCGGAGATCCAGGTGGCTGACTTCAAGCACCTGATGCGCGAGCAGTTCTTCATTCTCAAGCTCGACCGTGAAGCCGCCCTGGAGGCTATTCCGACCCTGCTCAAGGGGCAGACGGCGGAACAGATCGACGACTACCTGGCGCATATCGAACATGTGCTGGCGGCGAGCGGCGAGTTGTCCAGCCACGCCGCGGATCGGTTTGCGCGTATCCAGACACTCTTCCATCGAGCCATCGATCGCGCTCCCCTGCTGGAGCTCGAGGCGCGGGCCGATGCCGAGGCGGAACTGGTCACCGAGGCCCAGGCCGAGAGTGTTGCCAGGGAGGAAAGCGAGACCATGATAGAAAGCCTTCCGCCCGAGGGGGCAGCATCTGGGGATCCTGTCGCGGCGCCTGCCAACCAGGCAGCGGACGTAGCGCCGGTGCCCAAGAAGCGCAAGCCGAAGGAGACAACGGCAGGACAACCCACTCGCCAACCCCGCAGTCGCAAGGCGAAGACGTCCGACAGGGATTGATGCGGACGAGAACGGCTGACGGCACCCCCGATCGTTCACCCGCCGGGGGTGCAGGCGTGTCGGTGGCATCGTCATCTCTGCCGTGATCTCGCGTTCGGCAAGTGACTCCCGCGGATGACGACCCCTGCTGCGACTGGCGCCTCGCAGGTCGCTGGGGTAGGGTTATCGCATTTTTCAACCTCCGAAAGGCCCGCTGGCCGCGGAGGACGATTCGTCAGGTACGGATGCCGAGGTGTCCGGCCATGCATAAAACGTGTGGAGCACTATGGGCAAGTCACTGGTCATCGTCGAGTCGCCTGCCAAGGCAAAGACGATCAACAAGTATCTCGGCAACGATTTCATCGTGAAGTCGAGCGTGGGCCATATTCGTGACCTGCCGACCAGCGGCTCCGGCAAGACGTCAGCCGACCCCAAGGAACGCGCACGCCAGGCGGCCGCTACCCGTAAGCTGTCGCCGGAGGACAAGGCGGAGTACAAGAAGCAGAAGGCTCACGACCAGCTTATCCGTCGCATGGGCATCGACCCCGAGAACGGCTGGGAAGCCCACTACGAGATCCTGCCGGGCAAGGAAAAGGTGGTGGCCGAACTCAAAAAGGTCGCCGAGAAGGCCGATACGGTCTATCTCGCCACCGACCTTGACCGGGAGGGGGAGGCGATCGCCTGGCATCTTCGTGAGACCATCGGCGGCGATGATATCCGCTATCGGCGGGTGGTGTTCAACGAGATCACCAAGAACGCCATCCAGGAGGCCTTCCAGGATCCCGGCAGCCTCAACATCCCGCGGGTCGAGGCCCAGCAGGCGCGGCGTTTCCTCGATCGGGTGGTCGGTTTCATGCTCTCGCCCCTGCTCTGGGCCAAGATCGCCCGGGGCCTCTCGGCCGGACGCGTGCAATCGGTGGCCATGCGCCTGATTGTTGAACGCGAGCGCGAGATCCATGCCTTCGTTCCCGAAGAGTTCTGGGACCTTCATGCCGATCTCGTCTCCAGCGACGGAGAGCCGGTGCGTTTCGAGCTGGTGCGCCAGGACGGCAAGGCCTTCCGGCCCACCTCCGAGGCCGAGACACTGGAGCGCATCGCCGCGCTCAGGAAGGCCAGCCTCTCGATCACCGCACGGGAGGACAAGCCGACCCGATCCAAGCCCAATGCGCCCCTGATCACCTCCACGCTGCAGCAGGTGGCCAGCGGCCGACTGGGCTTCTCGGTCAAGAAGACCATGACGCTTGCCCAGCGCCTCTACGAGGCTGGCTACATCACCTACATGCGTACCGACTCAACCAATCTGTCCAGCGATGCCGTGGAGACGGTTCGCCAGTTCATCGGTGACGAATTCGGCCCCCGCTATCTGCCCGAGGCGCCCAACCGCTATTCCAGTCGTGCGGGCGCCCAGGAGGCCCACGAGGCCATTCGTCCCTCGGATGTTCATCGCCAGGCCTCGGACCTGGCCGGCATGGAACGCGATGCAGAACGCCTCTATGAGTTGATCTGGCGGCAGTTCGTCGCCTGCCAGATGACACCCGCGGAGTATCTTGCTTCCACCCTGACGGTGGAGGTGGATGGCTATGAATTGAAGGCCAAGGGACGCGTGCTGAAATTCGATGGCTACACCCGGGTGATGAAGCCTGCCGGCAAGAACGAGGACCAGACCCTGCCGGACCTGGAGGTGGGAGAGCCGTTGACCCTCGAGCGCCTCGACCCCCAGCAGCACTTCACCAAGCCGCCGGCACGTTATACCGAGGCGAGCCTGGTCAAGGAACTGGAGAAGCGTGGCATCGGACGTCCTTCTACCTATGCCTCGATCATCTCGACCATTCAGGATCGCGGTTACGTGGCGCTCGAGAATCGCCGCTTCTACGCCGAGAAGCTCGGCGACATCGTCTCCGAGCGGCTCAAGGAGTCCTTCCCCGACCTGATGGACTACTCCTTCACGGCACGCATGGAAGACAGTCTCGATGAAGTCGCCGACGGCGAACGCAACTGGCAAGAGTTGCTCGATACCTTCTACGCCGAGTTTCGCCAGGAGTTGGAAGTGGCCGAGAGCGAGGCGGGGATGCGTCCCAACCAACCGGTGCCTACCGACATCGACTGCCCGAGTTGCGGGCGCAAGATGCAGATTCGTACCGCCTCCACCGGCGTCTTCCTGGGCTGCTCGGGCTACAATCTGCCGCCCAAGGAACGCTGCAAGACGACCATCGACCTCCTGCCAGGCGACGAGGCGGTGGCCGCCGATGCCGGCGAGGAAGCCGAGACGGATGCCCTGCGCGCCAAGCACCGCTGCCCCAAGTGCGGCACCGCCATGGACAGCTACCTCATCGACGAGA
>NZ_JBDNGD010000500.1:0-3620 GCF_041689495.1 Halomonas sp.
AACGGCCCGCCTCCAGGCTAACCTCCCCAAGGTTGTTCGAGGTCTCCACCACCCCGGGCACCTCATGGCTCATGCGCTCGACGCCGCAGGGTGCCGCGTGCAGGGCGGCAATCAACAGGTGGCTGGCGTGGTGGCTCAGCGCGTCGCCTGGCGTCGCCTCGAGCCGTTCCAGGGCCAGTGTCAGTCCGTCGTCGACACCGGCGAGTTCGGCACGCAGCTCCGCCTGGAGCACCGCCAGCCGGGATGACACCTCTTCCAGGGTATCGGCGGTGAGCGCCAGGGTGGCGAAGGCCTCTCGGGGCAGCGCATTGCGCATCGTGCCGCCATGATAGTCCACCAACCGGACATCGAAGGCTTCCAGGGAACGCAGCACCCGCACCAGCAGACGGTTGGCATTGCCACGCCCCCTGTGGATATCGATGCCAGAATGCCCCCCCATCAAGCCGGTCAGCGACAGGCGCGCGCCCATCTCCCCGTCGTCGAGGGGGGCAGTGGGAAACTGAGACTCGACGGCCACATCGGCACCACCGGCACAGCCGATGAACACCTGGCCACGATCCTCGGAATCCAGATTGAGCAGCAGATGTCCCTCCAGCCAGCCTTCGGCCAGATTGAGAGCACCGCCCATGCCCGATTCTTCCTCCAGGGTGAAGAGAGCCTCCAGGGGCCCGTGTACCAGCGTCTCGTCCTCGAGGATGGCCAGGATGGCCGCGACTCCCAGGCCATTGTCGGCGCCCAGGGTGGTACCTCGCGCCCGCAGCCAGCCATCCACCACCTGGGTGTCGATGGGATCGCGGGCAAAGTCATGGGAATGATCGGCATTGGCCTGGGTCACCATGTCCAGGTGGCCCTGCAGGATCACCCCCGGCACCCGCTCATGGCCAGGCGTGGCCGGCTTGCACAGGCGCAGGTTTCCGAAGGCATCGCGGTCATGGGCCAGTCCCTGGCCATCGGCCCACTGTTCCAGCCGGGCCACCAGAGCCGCCTCCTTTCCGGAAGGCCGAGGGGTGTTGCACAGGGTGCGAAAGTGTCGCCAGACAGACGAAGGTGAAAGCTGTTCGAGATATGCGTTCATGGGAAGGGTATCTCGTGATTGACCCGAGCACTCTACTCGCCGTCATGAGCCGTGAGAAGTCCGACGCCACTGACATGGAGCCTGCCGAGGAACGTCCTCAGCCAGGCCATGGCCTGGCGCTTGCCCGGCACACCCAGGCGCCTGGAAAGACCCGCGGTATCCCAGCCCTGGAAGGCCCAGGCCGCCAGAACCGCCAGGTCTCGATCCTGGCGCCATGCCGGGAAGGCCGCCGCGTGTATCACCTGCGCCTGAATGGCCGGTCGCGCCAGCCCAGGGGCTCGATGACCAAAGGCCACGTCGGCGATATCGCGGATGTCATCGTCGAGAATCCTCATCGGCGGGAACTCGGCGAGCAGCGCCAGCACCACCAGGGGGTCGAAATCGGCAAGCTCGAAGGCGAGCAACCCCGGAAGTTGCCGGTGGAGGCGTGCCTGGAGCGCAGAGGCCAGGGCAGCACCGCGGTCATCCAGGGGCAGAACCATCATCACGGCATGCTCTCCGGTGGCCGTTTCCCGAGTCAACCCGAGCCGAACGGCACGCCACCCCTGAGCCTGCCAGAAGGCGAGCAGGCCCGGCTCGGCACCGAGACTGGCGCCGAGCAACTGGCAGCCGTCTCGACGGGCTTGCTCCCGGGCGAGCTCGATCAGGTGTCTCCCGAGCCCTTCCCGGCGGCGGCCCGGGTGCACGGCGATACGCAGTACCCGGCGAAGCCGTCCCTCCAGGGCCTCGCGCGATCCGGCATGGGCAGCCAGGGACTGGGCCATGAGATGACCCCTGGGGCGCCGCTCCCCACGCGCCACCTCCTCGGCCAGATCGGCATCGAAGCCACCCTCCTCGAGGGTGGCCAGTACCGCCTGGAGCGTTCCTCCGGCATCGAGGCTGCTGAGCTCGATGCCGGGCGCATCCAGCAGGCGTCGCAGGTCAGCGGGGGTCGTGCGGTAATGCGCCTGCACCAGCAAGCCAAACATCTCTTGAAGACGGGTCTCGTCATGGATGAGGTCGGCGGGACGCCGGGTTTGGTACTCGACCGGTACCCCGGGCGCCATCGCCTCGCCGGGCTCGGCATCCAGCAACAGCAGCCGGGTCACCAGAGCCTCCAGGGGATCACCGCTTGCCCAGCGGATCGGCTCGCCCAGATGGCACGGCTCCCAGTTCGGTGTCTGCCGTTCCAGCCGTTCCCGAAAACGCAGTGCAAAACCGCGGCCCGACCCCTCATAGCCGTGCACGGTAGTGGCGAAGGCGATTCGCGGGAAGGCCGTCAGCCATTCACCAAGCAGGGCGGCGGGTATTGCTGCCGCCTCGTCCACCAGAAGCCAGCTGCCGTTGCCGCCCAGCTGCCCCTCGCGCACCCCGGCCGAGAGTTCGTCGGGGGCAATGAAGCTGACCCGACGGCCTTCCAGCAGGACCTCGTTGCCGACACGACGCCCCCGGGGACACAACGCCAGGAGTCGTTCGAACAAGGGGGCGACTGCAACGGCTCGAGGAGCCGTGACCAGGATATCCATCTCACCGGCAGCGAGCAGTCGGGCACAGGCGATTCCCAGGGCAGCGGTCTTGCCTCTGCCCCGGTCTGCCGTGATCACCAGCGGGCGACGGCGACGCAATCCCACCAGGCGGGCAACGGCGCGAGCCTGGTCGAGGGTCAGGCAATCCGCATCCTCCGGGTGTCTTATGTCGGCAACCGGGGGGGTGTCCGGATAACAGCCGGACAACCGAAGATCGCCGTCTTCCGGCCAGTGGATCACCCTCGATGACGCCTGCAGCAAGCCGGCCAGGCGTGCCAGATAGTGGGCGCTGAGTTGCTCGATTTGCCAGGGATGAGCCGCCAGACGGACATAGTCCGGATCGGGACGCGTGCCCCAGGCTGGTGGGGTCATGAGCACCAGCAAGCCCCCGGCCCGCAAGGTTCCCGAGAGGGCGCCGAACGCATCCGGGTCGAAGCCCGATCCCCCGGACACCGCATCGATGATCAAGAGGTCTGACTCGCCGCCCAGGCGTGTACGGGCGCTGGAGGGCATCAGCCAGGCCTCTGCCGGAATGGATTCCGGCCGACAGGATGATACCCAGAGGGGAAGCTGCCAGGACATCCGATGCCAGATGGCCTCGGCCCGTTCAAGACATGAGGAGACGTCCCCGGCCAGCCAAACCAGACCACGCCAGCGGCGCTCGGCGAGGTGGCGACGATGATCCGCCAGCGCATCCAGCCCCTTCCCAATGCGGTGCAATGACATCATGACTCCAAAAACCCAGAAGACTTTGGTCTAAGGCCTGGATTCATTCAACGCCGCCAGGACATCAGAGATTCCCTTCCGAATCGCCAAATTCAGGCCATCTTATTGATTATACAGATAGATGAATATCCAGGGGTGGTAATCACACGGACAGCGCGCTCACGATGGCGCTATCGATTGTGACTGGAGAGACGTGCTAGCTTGGCACTCGCTGCCGACCTGTCTATCCGGTCAGCCTCGGTGGCAGGGACCTGTCGTACCTGCCGATTTCCAGGCAACCGACGTGGGTCGGCAAGTTGTGTCTCTCGCATCAA
>NZ_JBDNGD010000501.1:0-3871 GCF_041689495.1 Halomonas sp.
CCGTGGCCGGGCGCGCGCATCCGGAGATGCAGGCGCTGCGCGATGTCTGTCGCGGGATGTTCGAGGCACTGACGGCGGCCATGCGTCCCGGCAACAGCTTCGATGATGCCGCCCGCGCCGCCGAGGCACAGCTTGCCCCACACATCGACCGGGTCTTCTTCTCGGGAGTCTTCGGCTACGCCGTGGGCGCCCAGTTCCCGCCCAGCTGGGTCGAGGGCACGGGCTACATCGCTCGCGGCCAGGAGCGAACGTTCGAGGCCGACATGGTCTTCCACCTGCCGCTCTGCCTGCGACTGCCGGGGCAGTGGGGCATCGGTCTGAGCGACACCGTGCGTGTCACGCCTCAGGGCGGCGAGCCGCTTACCGACAACGACTGGCAATTGAAGGAGTCCAGATGAACCGTCATCAGGAGTTGATCAGGGGGGGAGGGAGGCGAATCGTCATGCCTTGGCTGGTTGGTCTGACGCTGGCTGTATCGTCAGTTGTCATGGCCGAGGAGATCCAGCGTCATCCTGAGTGGTGATGGCTGATGTTCTTTGCTTAACTATCCTGTCTCAATGTTATGGCGTATCCCATTGATTATCATGGGAAACATCTCCGTCAAAAGGATTGTTGAGTCGATGCAAGATGCTCCGCCCCATGGGCAGGTAGAAAACTTTCATCACTAATCGGCGAAGGGCGATCGGTTTCTACCTGTGCTTGCTGCTGATCATGACAGGCACCCTGGGTAGCCTCATGGTCGATCAGTACCAGCGGGATCTCGCGGTGGGCCGTGAACGGGTTGCCGCCCGGGCCGATCTGGTTGTCGAGTGGGTCGCCAGTACCTTCGAGACCAGCGACCAGATCATGGCGGGCCTGGTGCATCTCTTCGATTCCCCCATGCGGGCACGTCTGCTCGATCTTCAGGAGTCCATCTCCGGCCTTGAGTCGCACCTGCGGCAGCGAAGTGACGAGTTCGATAACGTCGAGGCCCTGAGCATCCTCGATGATGAGGGTCGTCTGGTCGCTTCTTCCCGCCCGGACCCGGGACGCGGACAGGATCTCAGTGAGCGGCCCTATTTCCGCCCCTTCGCGGAAGATCCGGACCTTGATGACCGGGTGTCGCCGCTTGTCGCCTCGGCCGATGGCGATGTCTATCTCCTGGTCCAGGTCCGTCGTCTACAGGGTGACGATGGGCAATCCAGGGGCCTGCTGGTGGCCTACCTGGATCCTTCGATGCTTGCGCAGACGCTCGAGGAGCTGTCCATGGCCCGCGGGGAAAGCATTGCCATCATCGATACTCGGATGCAACTCTTGGCCCGACGGCCCGCCTTCGTCGACGACGTTCGCCTCGATGTACTGGGTACCCAGGTCGTCGAGCCATCGACACGACGATTCATCGATAGCGGCGAGGAAAGTACCAGCCTGAGGACCCTGTCTCCACTGGATGGTGAGGAACGGGTCTATGCCTTTCAGCGGGTAGGCGAGTTGCCCCTGGTCGTGGTGGTCGGTGAAGAGACCGACGTCTTGCTAGCCGATTGGTATCACCGCCTGTGGATTCTGGGCATCGTTGCATTGGTCATCTCCACCCTGGGCGGCCTGGCGCTGCGCCACTATCTCAATCGCTTGTCTCTGGAGGCCGAACTGCGTCGGCGAGTGGTCGAGGCCCGTCATGCCGAGCAGGAGCTGCGCATCTCCGCGACCGCCTTTGAGACCCACCTGGGCATGGTCATCACCGATGCCCAAGCCAGGATCCTCAAGGTCAACGATACCTTCACCCGCATCACCGGCTATTCCGAGGCCGAGGTGCTGGGCCGCAATCTGAGCCTGCTCAGCTCCGGTCGCCACGACGAGGCCTTCTATCGGCACCTCTGGGAGCGCGTGCGAGAGAACGGCAGCTGGCAGGGAGAGATCTGGAACCGACGCAGGAACGGTGAGGTATACCCCGAGTGGCTGACCATCAGCGCGGTGCACGACGAGGCCGGCGAGCTGACCCACTATGTGGCCACCTTCAGCGATATCACCCAGCGCAAGGCCGCCGAGGAGGAGATCCACCAACTCGCCTTCTATGACCCCCTGACCGGGCTGCCCAACCGCTGGCTGATGCTCGCTCGCCTGGAGGGCTTGCTGAAGGACAGCGACCGCAACGGCCAGTTCGGTGCACTGCTCTACCTCGACCTGAACAACTTCAGGCAGGTCAACGATACCCAGGGCCACCTGGCCGGCGACCACCTGCTGCAGCAGGTCGCCTTGCCGCTGCGGCAGGTGCTGCGCGCGACCGACATCCTGGCGCGGCTGGGTGGCGACGAGTTCGCCGTGCTGCTGCACGACCTCGGCCGCGACCAGGCGCAGGTGGCGTTGGCAGTCGAGCGTATCGCTTATAAGCTGCTCGGCGTGCTCCAGGCGCCGGTTCTCCTGAATGGTGTCGAGGTGAAGGTGACCGCCAGCCTCGGGGCTACCCTCTATCGCGATCATGAGACGACCCCGGAGCAGATTCTCCAGCAGGCCGACATGGCGCTGTTCAAGGCCAAGGAGGAGGGGCCAGACACCCTGCGCTTCTTCGACCCCACCATGCAGGCGCAACTGCAGCAGCGTGCCCGGCTCGAGGCGGACCTGCGCCAGGCGCTGCCCCGGGGCGAGTTCCGGCTCCACTATCAGCCCCAGGTGGATACAGGCGGAAGAATGATCGGCGCCGAGGCGCTGCTGCGCTGGGAGCATCCGGAGCGCGGCATGGTCTCCCCGGGAGAAATCATCCCGCTGGCCGAGGAGAACCGGCTGATCGTGCCCATCGGCGGCTGGGTGCTGGAGACCGCCTGTCGGCAGCTGGCGGTCTGGGCCGCTGATCCTGCCACGGCCGACCTGACGATCTCGGTCAATGTCAGCCCCGTGCAGTTTCGCGAGTCGGATTTCGCCGCTCGGGTACTGGCCATTCTGGCGCGCACCGGCGCCCGCCCCGAGCGGCTCAAGCTCGAGGTGACCGAGAGCCTGTTTGTCCATGACCGCAACGAGGCCCGCAACACCATGCAGGGCCTCAGGGAACACGGCGTGACCTTCGCCATGGACGACTTCGGCACCGGCTACTCCTCGCTCTCCTACCTCAAGCGCCTGCCCCTGGACCAGCTCAAGATCGACCAGTCCTTCGTGCGTGACCTGCTGGAGGACAAGGCCAGTGCGGCCATCGTTGCCAGCATCATCGCGCTTTCCGAGAGCCTGCAGCTGGAGGTGATCGCCGAGGGGGTCGAGACCGAGGACCAGCGTGCCTGGCTGACGGCACACGGCTGCCAGGCCTTCCAGGGCTACCTCTTCGGCAGGCCGGTGCCGGTCGAGGCGCTGGACGTAGGTCCCCTCCACGCCGGTTGAATGCCGTCGACGACGCATTGGCTATTCCTTCAGGTGTGCCCGCGCTTCCTCGGCGTCCTCATAGATGTGTGGCGGGACGGCGCGTGCCTCCAGCGCATGGCCGAGCTTGCGGCGCATGAAACTGCTGGTGGTGTAGCGCGTGACCCGCGAATAGAAGCGCTCCTCCAGACGGCGCACCATCTCGGTATAGGCCTCGAGCACGGCCTCGTCGATGCGGCAGTGGTCATAGTTGACGATGGCGTAGACCCGACGGCCCAGGGGTGCCAGCCGGGTCTCCACCTCATGCTCGATGGCCTCGACGTCCTCCCGGGTGCTGATCCTCAGGTTCTCGAAGTTGATGAAGAAGATGTCGTCGCGTTCGTCCAGGCTGAGGCGCTGTGCCAGTGGCTGGCTGAGCAGCACGTCACGCAGGCCCATGGGCGCCTCACGGAAGATGCGATCGTCCATGGGTCGTGGTGGCTCGGGCATCAGGGGCGTGAAATCCATCAGCGCCAGGATGTCCCGTTCCAGGTCGGCCCCCGGGGCAATCTCG
>NZ_JBDNGD010000502.1:0-5793 GCF_041689495.1 Halomonas sp.
CCGAGCAGGATCGGCGAGCCCAGGATGGCGGCGGGCGAATAGACGTGCCCGGTCAGCGAGAGGTAGTCCTGCACCTCCCAGAAGTTGGTGGCCACGATCACCGTGATGGGGTTCTCCTGGCCATCCACGGTCCCCTGCTGCAGGGCGGTGAAGAGCTCAGGGAAGGCCATCGGGGTCGGGTTGGCACCAAGCTGGCGGAAGGCTTCCTGGTGAACCTGGTTCTCCATGGTACGCACCTTCAGACCCTCGACATCCTCGGGCGAATTGATCTCGCGCAGGCTGTTGGTCAGGTGACGGAAGCCGTTCTCCGACCAGGCCAGACCCACCAGGTCATGCTCCCCCATCTTCTCGAGCAGCTCGTCACCCAGTTCACTGTCGAGCACGCAGCGTGCCTGGTCGTAGTCCTCGAACAGGAAGGGCAGGTCGAGCACATAGGTCTCCGGGACGAAATTGCCCAGCGGCCCGGTGGAGGTAATGACGATATCCACGGTACCGATCTGCAGGCCTTCGATCATGTCCCGCTCGCCTCCCAGGGAGCCGGCGGCATGTTCGGTGACCGTGAATTCGCCGTCGGAGAGCCGCTCAAGGGTCTCCTTGAAGGCATCGGCACCCACGCTATAGTGGGAGTTGGTGGACAGGGTGTGCCCCAGATTCACCTCGGTGGCGGCCTGGGTCTGAAAACTCAGCGCCGTGGCGGCGAGACCACCGATGGCGACAGCGAGCGTGCGGCGTGCGAAATGCTTGGTCATCATGATTCCTCTTTTGGTTGTTGCCGGGACGAGGACAGCCTCTGCGTTCTCGTCCCGGATCCAGATCGGCACCCTGACGGATGCCAGTTTCACGAGCGCTCATGGATGAACGCCTCGATGATCTCACGGAAACTCCGGTCTCCCTCGAACCCCAGTCGCCGGGCCTTGGCGGTATCGAAACGCGCTGGCCAGTTCGAGACGATGGCGGTGATGCCGGCGTCCGGTTCGTGGCGCACCCTGGCCAGGGCCTCGTCACCGGCCACCTCACCCAGGGTCTCGAGCATCTCGCCCACGCTGACCGTGATGCCCGGCAGCATGAAGGCACGAAAGGGTGCCCAGTCTGCCCGCGGCACCTCGGCACCATGGATCAGCGCCTGGATCACCCGGCCCGGCGACATCACGAACAGCTCCAGGTCGGTCGGCACCGGACAGATCGCCTCCTCGCCGTTCAAGGGCTCGCGCAGGATGCTCGAGGCGAAGCTCGAGGCCGCCGCATTGGGGCGCCCCGGGCGAATGGTGATGGTCGGCAGCCGCAGCACACGGCCATCGACCAGGCCGCGACGGCTGTAGTCATTGATCAACAGCTCGCACATGGCCTTCTGGGTGCCGTAGGAATTCTGCGGCTGCAGCGCCGTCATGTCATCGAGGGTGTCGGGCAGGTCGCCGCCATAAGCGGCCACCGAGCTCGCCATGATCAGGCGCGTCTCCGAGAGCGCATGGTGCCGACAGCCCTCCAGCAGCCCCCGGGTGGCATCGAAGTTGACCCGCATCCCGAGGCCCAGGTCGCCCTCGGCGGCGGAGCTCACCACCGCCGCCAGGTGGTAGATCACCGTCGGCCTCTCGGCCAGGACGGAATCCATGGCCTGCGGCGCGGTGATGTCCATGGCCAGGGGAATGATCTCTACATCAGCAGAGGCCGGCACACGGGGCTCGACCTGGTCGATCAGGGTCAGGCGGCGTATCGCCTGGCCATCGAGTTCGCTTCGCTCGAGCAGTCGAGCGAGGAGTCGTTGTCCGAGAAAACCGGCGCCGCCGGTGATGACGATATGCATGCTGATCCTGTTTCCTGTTGTCGTTGTTCCAGCGTCGAAAGACGCCTTCGGGTGTCAGGGATTCAACCCAAGCTGGCGTCCCCAGCCCAGCCCGTCAAGGGTCCCCGCGGCCGGACGATACTCGCAGCCGACCCAACCATCGTAGCCGAGCGACTCGAGACGGTCGAAGATGGCCGGATAGTGCACCTCCCCGACATCCGGCTCGTGGCGCTGGGGCACCCCGGCGATCTGCACATGGCCGATCCGGTCGAATTGCCGTTCCAGGTGCCGGATCAGGTCGCCCTCCATGATCTGGCAATGGTAGAGGTCGAACTGCAGCCTGAGGTTGTCGGCGCCAACCGCTTCCAGCACCGCCATGGCCTGCGCCTGGCGGGACAGGAAGAACCCCGGCATGTCGCGGGTATTGATCGGCTCGATCAGCAGCTCGCGACCCGCCCGAGCCGCTTCCCCGACGGCGAAGCGCAGGTTGGCGATATAGGTCGAATGGTGGGCGGCTCGAGTCGCCTCGTCGGCATCGGGCGGCAGCAGGCCCGCCATGGCATGCACCCTGGGACAGTCCAGGACCTCGGCATAGCGCAGGGCCTCGATCACCGAGTCGCGGAACTCTCCCTCGCGACCAGGCAGGCTGGCCAGGCCCCGCTCACCTGCCTCCCAGTCACCGGGAGGCAGGTTGAACAGCACCTGCGCAAGCCCCGCCTCATCCAGGGCGGCCTTGATGTCCTCCGGGGAATGGGCATAGGGAAAGAGGTACTCCACCCCACGAAAGCCCGACTCGGCGGCAGCGGCGAAACGGTCCAGGAAGTCATGTTCATTGAACAGCATGGTCAGGTTGGCGGCCAGTCGAATCATCGTCGGGTCCTTGTGGAATCGGGGATCAGTCGCGAGGGTCAGTCACGAGGGAATCGGGCCTCGAGCTCGGCGACCTGTTCGGGCGTCAGACCCCGCGGGTTGCGGCCCTGAAGCAGCAGGAAGAGCTTGGCGGTCTCCTCCAGTTCCTCGGTGGCATAGACCGCCGCCTCCAGCGACTTGCCGGCCACCACCGGCCCGTGGTTGGCCAGCAGCACGGCACTATGGCGACCCGCCAGGCCACGCACGGCATCGCCCAGTTGCGGATCCCCCGGGATGTGGTAGGGCACCAGCGGCAACTTGCCCACTCGCATTACATAGTAGGCGGTCAGGGGCGGAATGCAGTCTTCGGGGTCGATCTCGGGCAGGCAGGATACTGCCACGGAATGGGTCGAATGCAGGTGCACGATGGCCCCGGACTGGGGACGCTCGTCGTACATGGCCATGTGCAGGACGCTCTCCTTGGTCGGGGTGTCGCCGTCGAGCAGACGACCCTCGCGGTCCATCCGCGAGATCCGCGCTGGATCGAGCCGTCCCAGGCAGGCGTTGGTGGGCGTCATCAACCAGCCGCCATCCTCGAGGCGCACGCTGATGTTGCCGCTGGACCCCATGGTCAGGCCGCGATCGAAGAGCGACTGGCCGAGCAGGCTGATCCGCTCACGTAGGCCGTTCTCGTCATGAAGGCTCATGGTCTTCCCTCCCCGCGGTAGGCAGCACCTCGAAGGCCCGGGTGAAGAAGGCCTCGCCGCCGAAGTTGCCGGACTTCAGCGCCAGCGACAAGGGGACCTCCCTGCCCGGCAACGGCGCCTGGGTCCAGGGCACGCCGGGGTCGATCTGCTCACCGATGCGCAACTGGCGGATGCCCAGCGCCGAGACCACCGCCCCGGAACTCTCTCCGCCGGCGACGATCAGCCGCCCCACGCCCTCGGCCACCAGGGTCGAGGCCAGGGTGCCCAGGGCCTCTTCCACCAGGCGACCGGCCCTCTCGGTTCCCAGGGTCTGCTGCGCTGCCTTGACCCGCTGAGGCTCGGCGGAGGCATAGACCAGCACGGGCCCACCATCGGCCAGTTTGCCGCGAGCGAAGGCCAGGGCCGACTCCAGATGGTCATCGCTTTTCGCCAACGCCAGGGAATCCAGGGCGAAGCCGGGGTGTGTGGCGAGGAAGTGATCCACCTGGCCCAGGGTCGCCCGTGAACAGCTGCCCGAAAGTACCAGGGCAGCACCCGAGGCCGGCGCCAGGCGACCCGGCTCGGTCACCTCCCCCAGCCAGCCCAGGCGACGGTATTGTGCCGGCAGGTCCTGGCCCAGACCGGAACCCCCGGTCACCAGCGACATCTCCGCCACGGCCTCGGCGAGCACCTCGAGATCGCCTTCGTCGAGGGTGTCGCAGATCACATGGCGAATCCCCTGGTCATTCAGGGCGCCCAGCTGCGCCCTGGTGGCCGCCACGCCCCGGGCGAGGACCGGCCGGGGTACCAGGCCGACGCGGTGAGGCGTCTGGCGAGACAGCACCCGCACCAGGTCGGCATCGCCCATGGGGGTGAGCGGGTGATGCTCCATGCCGCTGTCGTTGAGCAGGCGATCACCGACGAAGAGATGGCCCTGGTAGACGGTGCGCCCATTGACCGGGAAGGCCGGCACCATCACCGTCTGGGTCGCCCCCAGTCGCGCTGTTTCTGTCGCCCGCAACCGCTCCAGCAGGGCGTCGCTGACGGGGCCGATATTGCCCCGGTCGGTGGAATCGAAGGTGGAGCAGTACTTGAAGAAGACTTGGCGCGCCCCCTGGGCCTTCAACCAGTCCAGCGCGGCCAGGGAGTCGGTGACGGCATCGTCCACCGGGCAGGAACGGGACTTGAGGGCGACCACCACGGCATCGACGCCCTTCAGCGCCTCGGTCTGCTCCGGTGTCAGGGCGGTATCCGGCACCCCGATCATCTGGATACAGCGCATGCCGCCACGCACCAGGTTGTTGGCCAGGTCGGTGGCACCGGTGAAATCATCGGCGATGGCTCCCAGCACGATGCTCATGGTCAGGCCTCCCCGTCGTCGTTGGCCGCCTCGGGCAAGGCGATGCCCGAGAGGCGCTGGTAGACCTTGATCACCGCCGCATCATCCTCGCGACCGAAGCCGGCGCCCTTGGCCGCGGTGAACTGCTGGAGGGCGCTGGAGGCCACCGGTGTCGGCAAGGCGAGTTCACGACCGGTCTCGTGGACGATATTGAGATCCTTGACGAAGATGTCCACGGCGGAGAGTGGCGTGTAATCCCCCTTGAGGATATGGGGAATCCGATTCTCGAACATCCAGGAGTTGCCGGCGGAATGGGTGATGACGTCGTAGACGGTGTCCGGGTCGAGGCCCATGCGAATCCCCAGCGCCATGGCCTCGGCCGCCGAAGCGATATGCACCCCGGCCAGCAACTGATTGACCAGTTTCATGCTGGAACCCACACCCGGCTCATCCC
Source organism: Halomonas sp. (assembly GCF_041689495.1). GTDB lineage: Bacteria > Pseudomonadota > Gammaproteobacteria > Pseudomonadales > Halomonadaceae > Halomonas. The sequence continues at coordinate 5,109 of NZ_JBDNGD010000502.1, forward strand.
CCAGGCGATAGACGGTGGCGGCCATGGCATCCAGCACAGGCGCCGCCTTGGCGAAGGCCGCCTCAGCCCCCGAGGCCATCACCGACAGCTGGCCATCCCGGGCCTTGGCCGCCCCGCCGCTGATCGGCGCATCCAGCATCTGGAGCCCTTCCGCCTCGAGACGCTCGGCCAGGCGCCGGGCAAAGCTCGGGGCCACGGTCGCGCACTGCATGACCAGCCCATCCTTAGCTATGCGCCCCACCAGGCCCTGCTCGCCGAACAGCACGGCATCGACCTGGTCGGCATTGACCACCACCACCAGCACGATATCGCAGTGCTCGGCCAGCTCGGCGGGAGAGCCGACGCTATGCCCGCCGCGGGATTCGAATGCCTGGCATGCCTTCGGCGTGATATCGAATCCCGTCACGTCCAGGCCGCTCTCGCGAAGGAAGGTTGCCGTCCCCAGGCCCATGGCCCCGAGGCCGATCACACCCACCCGTGGCGTTGTTGTGGTCTTGTCGCTCACCTGGCGTTCTCCCGATGGTCCTGTATGCTTTACTGATAGCGCTATCATGTTGTAACCGATCGGGTTCTCAACGGCAAGACGACATCACGAGAGGGGAAATCGACTTGGATCTTATCTGGTGGTTGGCCTACCTGGCCCTGGGCGGCTTCGTCGGCCTCATGGCCGGCCTGCTGGGCATCG
>NZ_JBDNGD010000503.1:0-2975 GCF_041689495.1 Halomonas sp.
CCAGGGAGTGGCAAACAGTCGATGCATTTCGGTGTCATGGCCGTTTTTTCCATGAAAGATTATCTCCCTTCATTGGCCAAGTATGGCTGAGTCGCCGGTTGCCTGCTTGAATGGCACGCTTGGCTGATGTCCATCTCCGGGTCGCGGATGCGGGTCTCGACGCCGAGCAGGCCAAGCAGGCTATGGAAAAGATGGTCATGGCTCAGGGGTTGGCTGGCCTGTTGGGCCAGGCAGTCGCGCTCGAGCCCGGCGGCACGCTCGAACGCGCGGGATGACCACCAGGCCATCGGTACCCGGGTCTGCTCGTCCGGGGCGATGGCGTAGGGCAGGCCGTGCAGGTAGATGCCGTTCTCGCCCAGGGACTCGCCGTGGTCGGACACATACAGCAGCGCCGTGGCCAGTGACGGTTGCTGCTCCAGCACGCCGATGAGCTCATTCAGCACGCTGTCGGTATAGAGGATCGCATTGTCGTAGCTGTTCACGATCGTCTCGCGGGAGCACTTGGCAAGATCCGCTCCGTCGCAGGTCGGGATGAAGGCACGGAAGGCGTCTGGGTAGCGCTGGAAATAGCTGGGGCCGTGGTTGCCGAGCTCATGCAGCACGATCACCGTATCGCGATCGATCGATGCGACCCGCTGTTTCAGCTCCTCGACCAGCACGCCGTCGAGGCAGTCGTTCGCGTCGCACAGTGCCGGGTAGTTTCCGGGGGATGGCGAGTACCGCTCGACGCCGTCGCAGACGCCCTTGCAGCCCGATTGGTTGTCGATCCACATCACTCGGTAGCCGGCCCGCTGCAGCACGTCCAGCAACGACTCGTGGCTCTTGATATAGCATTCATCATAGTTGGCCTTGCCGATGGGCGCGAACATGCAGGGCAGGGAGACGGCGGTGTTGGTACCGCAGCTCGTCACCTCTTCGAAGTTGATCACATCTCTGCTGGCGAGCCGCGGCGTGGTCTGGCGCGGGTAGCCGGACAACCCCCAGTCAGCGGCGCGTACGGTCTCGCCGACCACCATCACCAGCAGACGCGGCGTGCCGGTGGCACTGGCCTGCCGAAAGGCATCCTCGCCGATGGGCAGTCGCACGTCCGGCAGCGGCTCGCCGGCCGCCATGACCTGGCCGGTAGAGATGATGGCGTTGCCCGGCGTGATCAGATAACGCAACTCGTGGTGGTTGCGCATCAGCGACGACAGACTCTGATAGGAGAGCAGCAGCGACACCACCAGCACGCCGACGCCACCGGCCAGCCACAGCAGCGACATGCCCAGCCCACGTTGCCAGCTGCGCTGTTGCAGCGGCCAGCGCCACACTACCAGGGCCGGCAGCCCGGCGTAGAGCAGCAGGTAGAGTGCCAGCCCCGGGGTCAACAGTTCGCCCGCCTCCCGGTTATCGGTCTGCAGCACGTTGTCGATCATGTGGGTATCGAAGTAGGCCCCGTAGTGGCCGGTAAAATAGCTCACCGACGCCGCCAACATCACCAGCAAAGACAGCAGTGGCTTGACGCTGACGCGGTTGACCAGCGGCAGGAAGACCACGACGTGCAGGGCGGTCATGACCACGCCGTAGCCGGCCAGCCGTCCCCAGTCGGCGAGCGTGACGGGCGGCTCTGCGCCAAGCACTGTCGACCAGAAACGCTGGTTGTAGAAGAGCGTGAAGGCCAGGCCGGCCAGCAGGGTAAGCGCCTGCGGTGACAGGGCGGGAAGTCGCGAGCGCGGAATGGCCCGTCGCTCGCGCGTGGTGGAGATCGCCTCAGGCATCGGTGGGTGTCTCGAGGGTGAAGAACCGGGTGGTCGGGAGGCGTTCCGTCTGACGCCGTCGCGGCAGCACCCACTCGCCTCCCTGGAGGCCATAGAGGGCATCGGCAAGGCGAAAGTCCAGTGCCAGCCAGTGTTCCACCAGCATCAGGACGATGAAGCCGCACCAGGCCAGGGCCAAGCGTTGCAGGGGGCGGAGGCGAGCGGCCAGGAGCGCCGGCTTTTCGCCGGGGCGAGTCGTCGCCAGGGGGTGCAGGTCGGGCATGGTATCGCCGTGTCGGGAATCCGACTGACATCCTGCCCTGGTAAGCTTAACGGCGTCTTATGCTGCGCCGGCGATCACGCGGCGCGGTGCGTTCTAGGCAGTGAGACCGTGACGCTCAGTCCGTCGCCCGGGGCGTCGCCGAGCCATAGCCTGCCCTGATGGCGCTGCAGGAGGCGGTTGATGATGGAGAGTCCCAGACCGGCGCCAGCGCCCGGACCGGCTCGGTGGAAACGCTCCAGCACCTGCTCGCGCTGATCCACCGGGATGCCGGGCCCCTGGTCCTCCACGGTGATCGTCAGTGCCTTGGGGCCGGCGGTGAGGGCGATCCGAATCACGGCGCCCGCCGGCGAGTGCTGGAGGGCGTTGCCGACCAGGTTCTGCAGTAGGGTATCGATGGCGCCGGGCTCCATCTCGATCTGCCAGTCCGCCGTCTCATCGGCGTCCAGCTGTAGCTCCTGGCGACCCTCCACGGCCAGTGGTATCAGTTTGGCGAGGGCCTCGCGTACCTCACGCAGCAGTTCGATGTCTAGGGAGAGGCCCTCGCCCTCCTGCTCGGGTTCGAGCCGGGCCAGGGTGAGCAGCTGCGACACCACCCAGGTGGCTCGGGCTACGCCGTCGCGCAGCTTGTCGAGCGCCTCCTGTCGATCCTCCGGGTCGTCGGAGGCCAGGGCGTTCTGGGCGTGCAGGTCGAGCACGGCCAGCGGTGTGCGCAACTCGTGGGCGGCATCGGCGATGAAGCGCTTCTCGCGGACCCGCAGCGTGCGGATGCGCTCGAGCAGCCGGTTCAGGGCCCCGGCAATGGTCTCCAGTTCCCGGGGCATCGGGTGGAGGATCAAGGGCTGCAGGTTATGTGGATCGCGGCGGCGGATCTGCTCGGCCATCCGCGACAAGGGCCGCAGGCCCCAGCCGATCGACCACCACAGCAGCAGGGCCAGCACGGGGAGCCCCAGCAGGTC
>NZ_JBDNGD010000504.1:0-5939 GCF_041689495.1 Halomonas sp.
GCGCGCCAACGCAGCTGGGCCAGGCCAAGTGAGAGCACCACCAGTCCCGGCAGTGCGCCGCCAAGAGCCCAACCCGGCCATGCCGGGAAGACGATCCACCAGACCACCAACGAGCCAATGCCCAGCAGCAGCAGGCGCAGGAAGAGGACCCGGCGATAGAGGGCAGAGACCCGCCTCAGCGGCGCCACGAAGGAAGGCGTCACGGTCGGCCGCAGCCAGAGCGGCGGAACCAGGGCATCGGCCTGGACGGCGGTCAGGCCCGGCACCACGAAGCGGCGCGCCTCGGCGACCTCGCCACCGCCTGCCGCCCCGAACTGGTGACAGACCAGATAGCCACGCCCCATCAGGCGACCCAGTCCGGTCTGCTCCCAGTCCACCACCTGCAGTCGGCGACGCGTCAGCGTCTGCGACCGGCGGTGCAACAGGCCGCTGACCTGCACGTGGCGCTCACCATCGTCGCGCAGCACATAACCTTGAAATCGCCACCAGGCAGCCAGCACCGACAGCAGCATCAATACCCCCACGGCAGCGACAATCCCCACCACGATCGCCATCCAGGGAGACGCCGGCAGCCAGGCCCAGAGATCGGCCTGTGGAAGCCGGTCATGCAGCCAGCCTTCCAGGGGGCGCATCAGTGGCGAAACCAAGGCCGCGACCACCAGGATCGACCGGCTGGTCAGCCCATGCAGCAGCAAGCCGCCCGGTCCAAGGGTGAACAATACCAGCGAACGCGGTGCTGGCTCATCTGACCGATCGCTCGAGGGTCTTCCGCCAAGGCGCGCGTCCAGGGCCTCGGCCAGCTGGCGACGGATGCCCGGCAGGGCGATCGACGCGGCCTCCCCGGCCAGGGTCTCCACCTCCCATTGCACCACACCGAAGGGACGCATCCAGGCCGGCTGCTGGATGCTGGTCTGCTGGACATGAAGCGCCGAAAGCCTGAACTCGCGATGGACGAAGAGCCCCTTCTTGACCACCAACACCTCGCCATCGAAACGAAAGCGAAAGCGCCGGTAATAGAGCAGGCTCAGCAGCAGAGCGACGAGCACGACCAGAACCCCACCCAATAGCGCCTCACGCCATCCGAAGCGCTCGCTGACGGCCAGGGCTGCACCAACCGCGAGCAACAAGGGAAGGTGCTGGCGTAGCAGCGATACCCCGGTGGTGGCCAGCATCAAGCCGATCGCCCAGGGCGAGAGCCGCTGCCAGTCGTCGAGCAGGCCAGGCCTCGGCGTCTCTGTCACGTCGAATGGTCCTTCTCAGGCAATCCAGGCGACGAGAGTCGCGCCAGCAGATGCTGCTTGATCGCTTCCGCCCGCTCGCCCGGCAGTCCCTCCAGGATCAGGTCCGCGCCACGGCCGCCGGCGGTAAAGCAGGACAGGCGTACCAGGCCGAAGGAACGCTCCACGGGGTTGCTGAGCGTTTCCACATGCTGGAGGCGCACCAGTGGCAGCACCTGGGTCCGACGGACCAGCAGGCCGCGTCGGTAGATCAGGTCATGCTCGCGCAGGCCATAGGCCCGCTGCCGAGCCTCGATCCAGCCCAGCATGACCCTCACCACCCCCAGGCCAGCCAAAGCCCCGGCCAGCCAGGGCTGCCAGATTGCCAGAGGGGAGTCACCCAGCGGGACGAAACCGACCACCAGGGTCATCAGCAACCAGCCAAAGGACTGCTGCACTGCCTGGCAGGGCGACAAGCGTGGCGAGACCGGCGTCAGCGGGGCCTGCTCCAGGCGCGGCAGGGATTCCGGGGCGAGGGAGGAATTGGGCATCGTCATGACCAGAGCCTAACAGCCCGAGGTCGCTGATAGGTACGCGCGTACCCACGAACGCATCGGCGACTACTTCGGGGAGTGGCTCGAGACACGCACCGCGAACCGATCACGCTAACTCCCTCAGCGATCCAGCCAGCAGGCCGAGAGATGGCGAGGGCGGGGCGCGAAGTCGGGGGGATCCTCGCGGTCACAGAGGCCGGCCATGGCCTGGGGGCAGCGTGGATGGAAGCGACACCCCCCGGGCGGGTGGATCAGGCTGGGGGGGTTCGCCCTCGGGGACCTCACGCAGGTGATCGGCATTGCGCGCATCCGGGTCGGCAATAGCGTTGATCAGGGCCTGAGTATAGGGATGACGGGGATGGTCCAGCAGCTCGTCCACCGGGGCCGATTCCATCACCCGGCCGGCATACATCACGAAGATCCGGTCGGCGAAGTGACGCACCGTGGAGAGATCATGGGTGATGAAGGCCAGGGTCAGCTGCCGGCTGGTCTGGATAGCGCGCAACAGCTCGAGGATCTCCACCCGCACCGAGGCATCGAGCATCGACACCGGCTCGTCGGCGATGAGCATCGCCGGGGCCAGGATGAGCGCCCGGATGCGATGCTCCCGCATCTGGCGATCCTTCACGCCGTGCACGATCAGGGGTTCGGCGAGGAGGCGTCTCACGTCCATGAAGGGCGGCAGCGCCCCGTATGGGTCCTGCTGCACATAGCCGTCCCGGGCTCGGTAGGCCTTGAGTTCCCGGCCATGCAGGTCGGTCATCGCCCTCCCCTCGAAGCGCACCTCGCCACGGGAGGGCCGATGCAGGCCCAGCAGGGTACGGGCCAGCGAGCTCTTGCCGCAGCCGCTCTCGCCGACGAAGGCCACCGCCTCGCCACGGGCCAGCGTGAAACTGACGCCATCCACCGCATGGACACTGCCAGCCCGCAGAAAGCCCCACTGGCGAAGCTCGAACCAGGTATGCAGGTCTTCCGCTTCAAGCAGGGGGCCAGGCATCGCCCCAGTGGAGGCCGCCTGGGTCCTGTCGTTCATGGTGTCTCCCGGTCGGCAAGCAGCCAGCAACGCACCCGATGCCGATCCCCCAGGATGATGGCCTCGGGATCATCGGCACAGCGCGCGAAGCGAAGCGGACAGCGCTCGGCGAAACGACAGCCGCTCGGCGGCGCGAGCAGGCTGGGCGGCTGACCGGGAATCGACCGGGGCCGCTATGCCTGGCGAAAACGCGGCACACTGGCCATCAGCATCCGCGAATAGGGATGTGCCGGCTCGCTGAAGAAGGTCGCCGCATCGCAGACCTCGACGAACTGGCCTGCATACATCAAGGCCACCCGGTCGGCCAGCTCGCTGGAGGTCGCCACGTCGTGGGTGATCAGGATAAAGCTGGTACCGAGTTCACGTTTGATCTCTTTCAAGGCGTTCATGATACTGGCCTGGGTCAGCACATCCAGCGCCGAGGTGGGCTCGTCCAGGATCACCAGTTCGGGCTCGGCGACCAGCGCCATGGCGATCACCACTCGCTGGCGCATTCCGCCGGAGAGCTCGAAGGGATAGCGGCCCATGAAGTCCGGCGACACCCCCACCAGTTGCAGGACTTCCGCCACCCGTGCCCGGGCCTTCCCACTGGGCCAGCCACGCAGCACGCGCAACGGCTCGGCGACCTGGTCACCCACACGCACCACCGGGTTCAGGGCATTCATCGAGGCCTGCATCACCAGGGCCATGCGCGACCACTGCACTTCGCGGCGGAAATGCTCAGCGTCCATGGCCGTCAGGTCGGCGTCGCCGAAGCTGACCCGCCCGCCGACATGATAGACATTTCGAGGCAACACTCGCATCAGGGCCCTGGCCAGCGAGCTTTTGCCGCAGCCGGACTCGCCCAGCACCACCAGTGCCTCACTGGGCCGCACATCGAAACTCACGCCATCCACGGCGCTCACCAGACCCTGGCGGGTCCGATACTGCACGCTCAGGTTATCTACCTGCAGCAGCGGCCGGTCGCCCATCACAGGCTCCTCAGTCGTGGGTTGAAGACCCGGTCCATGGCGAACCCAAGCATGGCGAAGCCCAGGCCGGTGAGCATCAGCAGCACCGCCGGCGACACCACCCAGTAGGTATAGCCGTTGTAGAGCGCACTCTGGGACTGGGCATCGTTGAGCACCTTGCCCCAGGTGGGCAATACCGGGTCGCCCAGGCCCAGCACCGCCAGCGACGCCTCCAGGAAGACGAAGGTGGGGATCAGGGTGACGAAGGTGGGGATCAACACCGGCAGGATGCGCGGGATCATGTAGCGCATCACGATGCGCAGGTTGCTCGCCCCATAGGCCTGGGCCGCCTCGATGTAGGGCGCCTCGCGGATCGGCAGCAGCATGACCCGGTACATCTTGATGCCCGCGCTGAAGATGCCCAGCACCACCACCACCCCGAGCATCAGCCAGATACTGGTGGAATAGAGGGTGCCGACCATGACCAGGATCGGCAGCATGGGCAGGATCATGTTGACCTCGGTGAGGCGCTGGATGACGGCATCCACCCAGCCGCGATACCAGACACCCACCGCCGCGATGATAAGGGTGGTGATGGTGGTGCCGACCGCCGCGATCAGGCCGAAGGCCAGGGTCACCGGCGTGCCCCACATCAGGGCCAGGCTGAGGTCCCGCCGCTGGTGGTCGGTGCCCGCGATGCCGTGGACCCGGCCGTAGAGCACCAGCTCGGCCTCCAGGGGAGCATCCGCGTCGAAGACCACCGCCTCCAGCAGCAGCGTATAGCGCCCCTCCCGGACCTGCGGCTCTCCCTCGCTCTCCGGCTCGGCGAGCAGGCCGATATGCGGTACCAGCCCCCCCCAGGCGTCGCTCCAGGCTCCGGTCCTGGGAGAGCGAGACACGATCCGAGCGACCTATGCGGTGGCCGCCCAGGGCCATCTCCGTGCCATCCGGCGCCTGCCAGAGCAGACGGGCGAAGGGCCGCTGTTCGTGGCCCTCGGCACGCAGGAAGAGGGTGATCTCGCTGGGAAAGCCGTCGAAGTCGTAGTCGAAGCTCAAGGGGATGCGCAGCCGACGACCGCCCTCGAACGGCGTCTCCTCGATGGTCGCCGCGTCGCTCGCGACGATCCGGGTGGTCGGCAGGCGGCCGCCGGTGAGGCGGTCCACCCACACCGGGCCGGCATTGACGGGATTCTGCTGCCAGACCTCCCCGCCCCGCCACTTCTCCAGTGCCTCGGAATAGGGGATGGTCACCAGGGTGTAGATCGACAGCGCCACCAGGGCCACGATGATCGCCATGCCCATCAACGCCGAGGGATAGCGGCGCAGCTTGCCCCAGGCATGGCGCAGGCGTTGAGCGATCATTGCCGACCTCCGGCGATCCGCACGCGCGGGTCGAGCAACGCATAGAGGATGTCCAGCAGGAAGACGGTCACCGCCAGCAGGTAGGCGAAGATCACCACCGCACCGATGATCACCGGCGTGTCCCGGTAGCCGATGGCCTGGAACAGCAACGAGCCCAGCCCCGGCCAGTTGAAGACCTGCTCGAGGATGATGGCCCCGCTCCATAGCCCGATCAGCATCAGCAGAAAGCTGGTGATGATCGGCGACAGGGTCGGCCGCAGGATGTAGCGCCGCTCGATCAGGTGAGCGGGCAGCCCCTTGGCCCGGGCCATCTCCACATAGTCCTCGCTGGAATGGATCAGGAAGAAGGTCCGCCAGGAGTAGATGGAGATGAAGATCGACGACAGAAACATCGCCGTCATCGGCAACAGCATATGGCGCACCAGGCTCATCGCGTAATCGAGTCGTCCCTCGGGGGGCGGCACCGCCACCATGCCGCCGGCGGGCAGCACCGGGGCGATGAAGGCGAACACCAGGATCAGGAAGATGCCATAGAACCAAGGCCGGGGCCGCCGAGGTGGGCGCCAGGCCGACGACGCTGCGATCCAGGGCGCTACCATAGCGTCGCGACAGCGACAGGGCGGCGAACACCGAGACGAAGAACCCCAGCAGATTGGCGGTGCCGAACAGCAGCAGGGTCGCCGGCAGGCGCTCGACGATGATGTCGTAGACCTCACGGGAGCCCCGGTCACTGTGCATCTGTTCCGCCCGGCCCAGGTCCAGGCGCATGGCGCTTTGCAGGTAATCCAGGCTGCGCACCACGAAGGGCTGGTCCAGGCGCAGC
>NZ_JBDNGD010000505.1:0-6973 GCF_041689495.1 Halomonas sp.
GGTCCCGATCACCCGCAGCGTCGGTTGCCTGCATTGCGGGCAGGTGTAGGTCGGATCCGGGTCGCTGGCGGCAGTATCGGCATCCGCTGCCTTCTCGACAACTGCCAGCGCCTGGCGGATCTGTGCCAGGCGTCGCCCTGCACGCGGCTGAGCTCCACCATCTGCAGCCAGGTGGACAGTGTCGGCTCCGGCACCACCACCCTGCCCTCGCGGCCGTGGTGCCACTCGAGCATCAGCACCTCGCCGTTGATCGAGTGCACCACCTGCTCGTCCTGCAGCCTGCTGCCGAAGATCTCGGCTTCCACCTTCGGCTTCTTGGGCAGCCCCATGAGCTTTAGCACCGAGCGGACGTAGCGACGGGCGAAGCCGCGTGGCCAGTGGTGCCCAGAGGCGCGGGGCCCAAAGTAGCCCATGGAAGTCACTCGGTCGGGTTGTTCCCCGTCCGCCGTGAATCACCAGCGAATGGCCTTGACACCCCATGAACACACTGGTTACCTTTCTCTCAGCGCCGATTTGAATCTCAGCTTGCGGGCGCTCTACAAATGCCGCTAAAGCGACGCCAGAGGCCCGCTTTAGCAAATGCTAAGCGGGTTTTTTGTTGTCCGGCCCTCGGGCCGCCGCCGATTTAAGCACCAACTTGCGGGCGGGATAGAAATGCAGCTAAAGCGGCGCACGACTCCTCTCCCCTGGGTCGGCGCTTGCCGACCAGACGAGGGGATTCAGGAGTTCGACATGACATATCTCGCATGGCCCGATAAGGGCCTCCATCGCCTTCCTTCCTCTCCAGCCGGTGCGGGCCCAGCTACCGCGCTGATCAATCCTGTTCTGCTTCATGACGACATCGTGCGCCCGGAGCTGAGCAATGACGTCATCCTGGCAGGCAACCGGAGTCCATGCAGCGACCAAGCAACGCATGGCCAATATCGGACCAACTGAGGAGGGAATGACAATGGACTTGTTTCAGGAACTGCAGCTCAGAACCCAACACCTGGCACCGACGGACGTGCTGCGGGCCATGGGCTACACCCAACCCACGCCCTCGGCGGAGGCGCAATACCTGGCCGTCCGGCAGAGCCCCTATCTCGGGCTGGAAGCCGAGTATCGGGACGAACACTTCGGCGAGCGAGGCTTCCTCGAGGCCTTGTGCCGTAGCGTCGGCATCGACGAACCCGACTACCGGCCAGCCATCGTCGCCATGGACAAGCGCCTTGCGGAGGATCGGGCGGCCCACCGCCACTGGCTGTTCGCCGACACGGATTTCGTGCGCTCGAGCAACCCCATCATTCCGATATTCGCAATGGCGTTCACCGAACACTTCCGGCGCCTGAAGTTTCCCTTCGGCTTCTGGCGGTTGCCTTATGAAAAGCGTCTGGCGGAGGCCTGCCAGAAGGCGCGAGAGCATATGCAACAAAGCGGCGGCCGCCTGGTGACCTGGGGCGAGATCCAGCGCTACCACTACGTCTTCGCGGAAGGGCGCAGCATCGTTATCTCTACCCAAGGGGAGGTGATAGACGAGCGTTCGAATTTCGATCCACCCCAGGCCACCTTCGGTCTGGCAGGTAGTGACCGGAATCTCGGCAATCTCTTTGCCGGCGAGGACGACTGAGTTCCCGCCCCAGTTCACGGTTGAGCTTGTCGACGGTGGCCATCAGCCGCTGGCGGCGCAAAGCGCTGTCGTTTTCACTCCAGCAGGGACGTGGCCGCGAGGCGCCCTGCTGGCCTTGCTGGGCTCGGCGCTCCAAGATCACGTTTTTCCCTGGTTCATCGTCATCCCACAGCAGCACTTGGCCCGGAATATACCCCTTCTTTAGCGGTGTCCTCATCGGCACTTGCCCAATCTTAGGACTCGTCACCTCGATGCTGGGCTGAAACACATAGTCGAGATCGTAATACCATCGAATTCAGCCTCCTTCACCGCTTCACCGGGCGCCACATCGTGATAGGTGTAGTCGGGGGCCTGAAGGGTTAGCGTGTCATCACCGGAGACTCCCTGATCCCTGCTTTGTCGGTGACGTGTCGCCGTGCCCCACCCATACGAACTTTTCGACATCCAGCGTTGACTCGCCATCCCACCGATAGGCGCACAACTTGGGAGTCTCCCCGGGCTCGAAGCCCCCTCCGGCGATGCTGTAGTCGAGACAGGCAATGTGACGGTTGCGCGGCTCAGGGGTGCCGGTCAGCCAGTAGTGGCCGACGAACAGCGGTTTGTCGCCGTCATAGCCCGGCAGAACATCTTCGGGGACTGGCTCGTGTGGAATCTGCGCGATGGCCTCGGCGGGCACCATGGCAAGGTCACGGTAGGTGAGCCGCTCCAGTTCCCACCAGCGGGTGCGGATGTGGTGACGGGGGTGGCCGTCTTTGTCGTAGAAGAAATGACCTGGAGGGAGTGGGATCTCCAGCCCCTTGATCAGGGTTTCCAGGGCATCGAAGGCGGGGGTGTCCTTGCGGGTCAGCTCCGACCAGGCATCCGGCAGGATGCATTGGCAGTCATCGAGATAACTATCCAGCACCTTGCGGGACTTAAGATCCCAGCAGGCATGCACCACCCGCAGCCCGTCGAGATCAAGATAGAGCGGCAGTGTCTTGAACCATTCGATATGTTCGCGGTGCAAGACACTGCCCTCGACCACCTGCTCCAGGTAGGCCTGATGCTGGTTGCGGTTCTTGGCGCTGTGGGCACGCAGGGGCTCTCCTGGGCGAGCAGGATCCTCACTGGCCCAGGCCACGGCGTTGAACTCGTGATTGCCCATCACCGCCAGCGCCGTGCCGGCCTCGACCATGGCTCGGGCGATGCGCACGGTCTCGACCTGCTCGGGGCCGCGATCGACGAAGTCGCCGAGAAAGATCACCCGGCGCTCGGGATGCGACCAGAGGCCTTGTGATTGCTGATAGCCGAGGGTTTCGAGCAACCGCTTCAGTGGGGTGGCGTAGCCGTGGATATCGCCGATGAGGTCATACATGCAGGCCTCCTGTGCCGGATGTTGGGACGTCCTACTTTGATCTTACCCAGCAATCGTGGACACCGATCTACGCGACTTTCTTGGCCTCGAAGGTCTCGTGACCCCCAGTGTCAGGATGAGTGTCGCTGGCTTCTCATCCTGATTGACGCGCTACAGACGAGATCACGTTTGGTCTGGTTCACAAGCGCCTCAACTTAGCTCGACAGTATTTGTCTTGCGTTGTCGCTCAACCTTCTGGCGACATCGTGGCTAGTCCGACTGTCTTTCTTAATATCCCCTAGCTGCCTGAAGATGACCTCTCGGGCCACGGTCAGCAGCAGAGGATCGGCATCGACCTTGAGTCCATCATCCTTCTGGGAAACTGGCCACAACAGCTTATCTTTCAAAGCCAGCATGCCATTTCGGTCCGGAGCATCGAATTTCAGATGTACCCGCTGACCATGACGGTTGTTAACGTCAGCCCGGAATCGATCGAATTCTGCAATCTGGTTGCTCGGTGTGTCGGGATTTGGTCTTAGCTTCAGCTCGGCGAGGCTGGCGGATACGGTATCCATCATGACCTTCTGCTGACGCCCTATCCGATCATCTTGTCGTTTCGCTGCCGGGCGAGAGCGTTCGATAAGTTCAATCTCAGTCTCTTCGGCAATTTCAACGCCAAAGGCGTCCTCAGCGGTGTTCAGACCATGGTCAGCTACGCGCAACGATGCCAGAGGTTTGCGCTCCTGCCATGCGGCTTGCACCGCTTCCAGTGGTTGCAGCATGTAATCCAGCAGCTTCTCAAAGACGGGGTCACCATAGGTAGCAAAGTACAGCTTACGGTGATCATCCTGTCCGAGGCCATGCTCGTAAAGCTCTCGCGATGTTGTCAGCAATACTTCCTGCGGCAGTCCAGGAACGTCGACCACCCGGTAAGCATCCCCACGCTTGAAGCTTTCGATGCCGCCCCCCAGCGCCTTGAGATACTGACTCTCATGGATGGCCCGCCAGATATCTTCAAGAGTTGCCGGAATCGGCTCCGCACGACGCTGAGCCTCCAGGTGTTCATATGCAGCCTTCTGTTCCTCAGCCTTGAACTCGATGAGCTGTTGCCGCTCCTTGATGCGCTCGGCATGCTGCTGAGCTCGGCGAATAAGCTCCTCTTCGTCGATCTTGCCTTCCTCACCATCTGCCTTGGCGTAATCCTCGAAATCTTCGGGCTGGATGGGCAGTAGCGAGAATTGCAGCTCACCGGATACGGTGAGCGCCTCACGGAACCGCTTGACCAGACGCGAGTACACCACCTCCTCCACGCTTCCCTGGTAGAGGTAGTTCAGGACGTGGATCTGTTTGTGATGCTGACCGATACGATCGATGCGGCCGATACGCTGCTCCAGCATCATCGGATTCCACGGCAGGTCGAAGTTGATCAGCAGGTCCGCGCTCTGCAGGTTCAAGCCTTCAGCTGCAGCATCCGTACACAGCAGAATGTCGATGTTGCCCGCGACGAAACGTTGCTTGATCGTCGTGCGGTCAAGCCTTTCAGGATGGTATTCACCGGAACGACGCAGGGTGCCACCAGCCCCGGAGAAGGTGCCGATCGGGCATCCAGGGAGTAGTCGCCTCAGCTCGCCATGAAGATAGTTCATGGTGTCGGCATAGCGAGTGAACAGCACCAGCTGCCGAACACGATCGGTGCCATTGATCCGCCGCTGGTCGATATCCCGCAGCAACCGCTGCATTTTGTGCGGAGTCGTCGGGAGCCGGTCCATGGTCGAAATCAAACGAGCTACAGCGCCTTGTTCCCAGGTCAGGTCGCTTTCGGTGCGGTGCTTGAGGACCAGCCCTTCGACCTCTTCATCACCTAGCTCCTCCAATTCTTCCCGGTCAGCGTCGCTATAAGCAAACTGCTGTGCCTTGTGGTCCAGGGTCTGCTGGATCTTTTCCAGACGCCGCTCGAGAGAGCAGCGTAACGCATGGAAGGAGGACGCATAACGAAGGCGTAGGAAGCTGAGGTAGAACCCGATAGCAGCCCGCTGCCTGCCCTCTTCCATGTTGGCCGCCATGTGGCTGGCCAAGTCGGCACAGTACTCCTGGAGCTGGTCGTAGACCTCACGCTCCACGCCGGCAAGGGAAATGATGCCAGGCTGGACGTTCCGCCATGCCAGGTTAGCGTTCAGCAGGCCTTCTCGCTGATAGGCGCGCAGCAGCGAGCGGGTGTGCCGTAGCATGCTCCGGCCCAGAGGAGCCAGCAGGCTCAACGCCGGTTGCACCTCGTCCCAGCCAAAGATGGGCTCTTCCCAGCGCTCTACAAAGTCATCCAAACCGCTCTTCCCGAAGGTAGAGAGCACATGCTCATGCACGAACTGCCACTGCTCAGGTGATGAAGCACGGACGTTGTTCAGGTAGCGGCGAAGCCATTCCTTTTCATAGTCGGCCATGAGCTCGTTGTTGAGCAGCTTGTCTCGGACCCGATAGAAGATTTCGCATAGGTCTTCGGAAAACTGCACGGCGCCGGCAGAAGGCATCAGCTTCAGCAGATCAAAGGCTTCAACCCGGTTGAGCTGCATCGGCGTCGCTGTGGCCAGCAGCAAGGTCCGTGACTTGCCATACAGCGAACCCTGCAGCTCCTGGTAGAGCTTGTTGAAGCGCGGCATGGTGGTCTGATTGTCTGGCGTCTGGCGCCTAGCCTTGTGAGCCTCGTCCACCAGCACTAGATCCGTCTCTGGCAAATTTGCCAGTAACCTTCCCCCATGGCGATTGATAACCAAGCCAGTAGAGACGATTTCAAGCGGGGCATCGAACATCTGTCCGTCGCCCTGGATGGGCTCACCGCTGAGCATGTCAATGCGCTCCCAGCGTCCCTTGCGACTGGTCCGGCGCACAAAGGGCAAGAAGAACTTTTCGGCCATCTCGACCAGCCACTGCGAGGTCAGGGAGGCAGGGGCAAACACCCGTATTGAGCTTGCACGGCCACTTAACCACAGGGAACGGAAGGCCAGGCCTGCCTCGATGGTCTTGCCGAGGCCGACCTCATCACAGAGCAGGTGGTTGCGTGGGTAGGTGTCGAGCAAGCGGCTGGCAACGAAACGCTGATGTGGCCAGGGCTCGATGGGCGTGGTCTCGATCCCGACTCGCTCGCCACCGGGGAGCAATGGTGCCAGGCGGATCATGGCGAAACGAAGTCGCTCGGACAGGCTGGGCTTGATCTCATCTCGCTCTCGCACTTGATGTGGTTGTAGCGACATGGCCGTACCATCGATCTCGAACAGCCCACTGGCATTACTAGCGATTTTCACCAGCTCGGCCTTGACCGCCTCGGGCAGTGAGAACGTCTTGATAGCAGGATGCTGCCCCTGCCATAGCGCGAGAAAACTGCGGTGCTTTTGGGCAAAGAGTTTGCGGTTCCACTCTTCCCACGAGGGCTGAACCGTGATGTTCTCGGCGTTGATGGCAAGCGCTGTCCGCGATTCGTTCAACGAACCCGAAATGAACAGCTCATCGTGGTCATCACCGAAGATCGCCCACTTCTCGTGCAGGTAACCATCCTGAGCAAAGTCCAGAGGCTGTGGGGTGCCATCCTGAGCATGCACCCGCAAGCCCACCCGAATGGCCAGGTGGCCATTGGTGACCATCCATGCCAATAGTTCGACGCCATGACGTAATGCGGAAGGCCACTGCCGCGAGGACTCGAGCTGTGCCAGCATCACCTGACTGGCACGCTGTTCATCGCCTTGCAGAATCGCAGCGGCATCTTCAGGGTCGAGCTGCATGCCTACCACGAGGCGCGCCACACCACCGTTCTCGACGAAACGCGAAAACCCTTGAGACGCTGCAGCCAGAGACGAAGAGGTAAAGTAGCCGGCCACGCGGTCATAGCGGGTCGCCCGTTTCAGTGCTGGAATATAGAAGTCGTGCAGCACATCAACCAGCTTGCCATCCTCACGAATATCAGAGGTGGCATAGCTGGGTTCCCAAGGGAAGTCACGCAATGTCATGGATGCCTCCTTGCGCCACGTGTAGTCGGTGCCCAGTGA
>NZ_JBDNGD010000506.1:0-10075 GCF_041689495.1 Halomonas sp.
AGGCCCAGGACGGTATAGCAATCCGACACTTCGGGGACCAGGATGCGTACCGCCCGTACATCGTGGACCTGGGAAAAATCGATGTGCTTGCGTTTCATCTTTCGCCAGATCGAGTAGATATGCTTGGCCCGGCCATCGACGTCGAAGCGGGAGATTCCCTGGGATCGCAGCAGGCCCTTGAGAGTCTCGACCACCTCGTGAATATACCTATCCCGATCGACTCGCTTCTCGGCCAGTTGCGCGGCGATGGCCTTGTAGTCGTCCTCATGGAGGTAACGGAAGGAGAGGTCCTCGAGTTCCCACTTCAGCTGGCCGATACCCAGGCGATGGGCCAGGGGGGCATAGATATCGAAGACTTCCCGGGCGACGCGCTGCCGCTTCTCCAGGGGTGCGTCCTTGACCTGGCGCAGGGCACAGGTGCGTTCGGCGATCTTGATCAGGGCCACCCGAACGTCGTCGATCAAGGTCACCAGCATCTTGCGCAGGTTGTCTTGCTGGTCATGCTGGTTCATACCATGACTGGGTAACTGTGACGTGCTGATCGCCGCCATCTGCAGCACGCCACCGATGAGGCGGGCGACTTCCTCACCGAAGCGGTTGCCCACCGCCTCGAGTTCGATCAAGCCTTCACGCACGGCACGATAGAGCACGGCGGAGACCAGGGTGGTCTGATCGAGCCGGAGTTCGCTGAGGATATCGGCCATTTCCAGGCCCATGCGAAAACTCGAGGCATTCTCCGACCAGGGGCGATGGGCACGGCCGGACTCGAGTTCCAGACGCTCGGCCAATGCACAGGCTGCCTTCAATTGCGCCGGGTGGGAAAGCTTGACGTCCTCCTGGAGACGGGCGATCCAAGGATCGATATCGATCCAGCCATCCTCGGTGAGGGGCTGGTCTTCACGGACTTTAACCATCGGCTGACACTCCTTGCGGCTGTCGCTCCGTCCGTGGATGCTCGAACAACAGCATAGCTTCCAGGTGAGAAGTGTGGGTGAACATGTCGGCAACACAGGCTCGCGAGAGACGATAACCACCACGCACAAGATGTGCCGCATCCCGCGCCAGGGTCGCCGGGTCACATGACACATAGAGCACCCTGGCGACAGGGCGCGCGGCGAGGGCCCGGCAGGCTCGCTCGGCCCCATCGCGGGGCGGATCCAGCAGGACCCAGTCCGGCCGAGAGGCGTCGAGCACCGACGCGACCACGCCATCCGAAGCTAGATCGGCCTGTTGCGCCCTGAGAGTCAGGCCATTGCGTCGGGCATTGTCGACCAGGCGGTCGACCATGGCCGACGCTCCTTCCACCGCCGTGACATCGGCCCCGGCGGCCGCCAGTGGCAGGCTGAAATTCCCCACGCCGGCATAGAGGTCAAGCATTCGTCGCCCGCGGGCATCGCCCAGCCAATTCAGGGCGGTCTCGATCATCCGGCGATTGACCTCGGCATTGGCCTGCAGGAAGTCACCGGGGGCAAAGCCCAGGGTCAGATCACCCTGCGGACCCGGCACTCGGCAACTCAGCGACGGTACCGGCGTCAACCACTCGAGGCGGGGCGAGTCACGACCCCGCCACTGCGCCAGGTGCAGGCCATGGGACTCGGCGAAGAGTCGCCAGCGTCGACTGTCCGCCGAATGGTCACGCAACTGACGAACGACCAGTATGGCGCCCTGATCGCTGTCGAGCAGCTCCAGATGCCCCACCTGGCGGGGCGCTTCCAGGGAGGCGAGGAAATCGCGCAGGGGAAGCAGCAGCGCATTGAGTGGCCGCATCAGAACGGTGCAATCGGTGATATCCACCAGACGATGGCTGTGCCGGGCACGAAAGCCGAGATGTACCTCACCCTCGGCATCGACCCTGACTCCCAGGCGAGCCTTGCGGCGATAGGCATCGGGAGACCCGGCCAACAGGACGGGAGACGGCGACTCGATTTCCTGGCGGGTCAGCAGCTCGACCAGCACTCCTGGCTTGTGGCGGCGCTGGGCCTCGACATCCAGGTGCTGGAGGTCGCAACCCCCACAGTGGGCGAAATGGCCACAGGGCGGCGCCACCCGTTCCGGAGACGCTTCGAACAGTTCCCGGATGTGCGCCTCGTCATAGCGCTTGTGCGCCCGGTGAATGGCTACCTCGAGCCGCTCCCCCGGGAGGCCACCCTCGACGAAGAGCGCCTTGCCGTCGGGGTGATGCGCTACGCCCCGGCCGTCATGGGCCAGTCGTTCGATGACCCGGGAAGTCGTCTCCTCCGCCCCGGCATGCGGAGCGTCACGGGGCGTCCGGCGACCCTGGAGGCCGGACACACCGCTACGAACCCGGGACGGGCGACGCTTGCCCAGCATGGCCATGTCAAAGCTCCGGGGCGAAGAGGCCGGTGGAGAGGTAACGATCGCCACGGTCGCAGACGATGAAAGCAATCACCGCGTTCTCGACCTCCGAGGCGATACGCAGGGCGCCGGAAAGTGCGCCACCGGAGGAGACGCCGGCAAAGATGCCCTCTTCCCTGGCCAGGCGACGCATGTGTTCCTCGGCCTCGTGCTGACCGATGTCGAGGACCCGATCCACCCGGGCAGGCTCGAAGATGCTCGGCAGGTATTGCTCGGGCCAGCGACGTATCCCGGCGATGCTCGCCCCGTCCTCGGGCTGCAGACCGATGATCTGCACCTCGGGATTGCGCTCCTTGAGATACCTCGAGACCCCCATGATGGTGCCGGTGGTCCCCATGGAGCTGATGAAGTGCGTCACCGTCCCCGCCGTCTGTTCCCAGATCTCCGGACCGGTGCCGGAATAATGAGCCAGGGGATTGTCCGGGTTCGCGAACTGATTCAACGGCTTGCCTTCCTCACGGGCGATCATCGACTCGGCGACATCGCGGGCCTCCTCCATGCCGCCCTGCTTGCTGACACTGATCAGACGAGCGCCGAAGGCACCCATGGCCTGCTTGCGCTCTTCGGACGCACTCTCGGGCATGATCAACACCATTCGATACCCCTTGATGGCAGCGGCCATCGCCAGGGCGATCCCGGTATTGCCGGACGTCGCCTCGATCAGGGTGTCGCCGGGGGCAATCTCACTGCGCGCCTCGGCCTGGGACAACATGGAGAGCGCCGGCCGGTCCTTCACCGAACCGGCCGGGTTATTGCCCTCCAGCTTGGCCAGCAGGGTGTTGTCGCGGCCGGCAGTGATGCGCTTTAGGCGCACCAGGGGCGTATTGCCGACGACATCCTCGATGGTGGAAAACTGCATGCATCCTTCCTTCTGGTAGCGACTCCCGGCCATTATATCGATGCCGCTGCGGGGTGGACAGGCATCGTCGCTCCCTGTGGCATACTGACCCGCAATCGATCAGAAGGGTTCGCCGATGACGTTGAATAACCGTCTGCTGATGGTACTGCTGGGGCTGCCGCTGGTGTTGCTGGCGGTGGTGGCCGGCATCGGCCTGCAGCTGGAATCACAGGATCGGCGGCAGGCCCTGCAGGAACGACTTGCCCTGGCCGCCGACCTGCTGGCTCCCGAATTGGAAGCGGCGCTTCAGGGGACGGACAACGACAGCCTGTCGCGGATTGGGGGTCGCCTGCTCGATCAGGAGGAGATACGCGCCGTGGCGATCCGGGGGGCGGACGGTGACACCCTGGTGGAGCTGGGCCGCCTGCGTGATATCCCGGATGCAGAGCCGGCTCGGGGCGGCCTGTTTCGCGATGGCCATCAGTGGCGCCTGCAGACCCCCCTGATGGGGCAGGCTCCGGGGGAAGATACGGCGGGATGGCTGGTGATGGACATCGATGCCATGCCCCTGGCGCTGGATCACTACCGTCGCCTCGCCACGGCTGGCCTGGGCCTGCTGATCATCGGGCTCTTTCTCTGGCTGATCGCCTATTCCACCAGCAGACGCCTGACCCAGCCCATACAGGCAGCGGACCGGGCCCTGGCGCGCCTGGCCAATGGCGACTGCCCGCCACCGCTGGACGTTTCCTCCATCACGGAGCTGGCGGGCCTGACGCGCAGGGTCAATCAGCTCTCCGAACAGTTCGCGCAATCGCGCCAGGACGTTCAGCGGCAGATCGAGCAGACCACGGCCGAGCTCCAGGAATCGATGGAAACCATCGAAGTCCAGAATATTGAGTTGGACATGGCCCATCGCCGCGCCCTCCAGGCCAATCGGGTGAAGTCGGAATTCCTCGCCAACATGAGCCACGAGATCCGCACGCCCCTGAATGGCATCATCGGTTTTTGTCGCCTGCTCGGCCGTTCGCGACTCGAGGAGCGCCAGCGCGAATGGCTCGACCATGTGCATCGCGCCTGTGACAACCTCCTGATGCTGGTCAACGACGTGCTCGACTTCTCCAAGCTCGAGGCCGGACGCCTGGAACTCGAACACCTGCCCGTCGACATGGTGGCCCTGGTGGATGAGGTATTGGGGCTTCAGGCGCCTGATGCTCATTCCAAGGGGCTCCACCTCCTCGGGCGGGTCTACGACGACGTACCCACCACCCTGAACGGCGATCCGCTACGCATCCGACAAGTCCTGACCAATCTGGTGAACAATGCCATCAAGTTCACCGAAAGCGGCGAGGTCATCGTCAGGGTGATGGTGGAACAGGCCGAGCCGGGGCGCGTCACCCTCAGGATCAGCGTCAGCGACACCGGCATCGGCCTGTCCCGGGAAAACTGTCAGCGCCTCTTCCAGGCCTTCCGACAGGGCGCACCCAGTCATCCTCGAGAATTCGGTGGTACCGGCCTCGGCCTGACCATCTGCCGACAACTGCTGGAGCAGATGGGCGGCACCATCGAGGTAGAAAGCCAGCTTGACAGGGGATCGACCTTTACCCTGACCCTCCCTCTGGGTGGCGACGAAGACCAGGAGCGCCCCGTGGAGTTGCTCCTCACCAATGAGATCATCCTCCTCGAAGAGCCGCATCCCGCCACGCATCGCGCCCTGGCTCATCTGCTCGGTCGCTCGGGAGCTCGGGTTGTGGATGCCGACGCCTCCCAGGCCAGGGAAGCATCGCCCACCCTGTTCGTCGCAGGCCTGGCCAGCGGTCAACTCGATGACCAGGAAATGGCTACCTGGGCGCAGCGTCTCGCCGCCTTGGACTGTCCCACCCTGCTGCTCGTGAATGCCAGCCCCATGGACCTGCCCTCGATTGCCCTGCCGCGGGGTGGCCAGGTTCTCAGCAAGCCAGTCTCGCGAGCCGTGCTGATCGAGACCCTCCGCACCCTGTTGAACGCTCAAGCCACCCCCCTGCTGCCGGAAGAGGATGACCGGGAGGCTCAAGGATCTCAGCACATCCTGGTCGTGGACGACGCCGAGACCAATCGCTTGCTTCTCGAGGAGCTCATCCAGCGCCCCGGCCTTCTGGTTCAGTCTGCCGCCAGCGGCGAGGAATCCCTGGCCATGGCCCAGACCCAGGACTACGACCTGGTTCTGATGGATATTCGGATGTCCGGCATGGACGGCGTGGAGGCCACTCGGGCGCTACGCCGACTGGAAGGTGCCTGGCATGACGTGCCGATCATCGCCGTGACCGCTCACGCCCTCGAGGGCGAGCGCCATCGGTTGCTGGCCAATGGCCTGGACGAGATACTGATCAAGCCGCTGGATGCCTGGCACCTGGAGGATCTACTGCATCGCCACCTGAAACTCCCCGCCCGGCAGGACAGCCTCGTGCCCGGCACGACACCGGAATCGACTACCGTCGACAAACACGAGGATGGTGAGCTGGCAGTGGTCGACCTGACCCTGGGCACCCAACCCGCCGGGGGACGCGACGACCTGGCCCGGGAACTCGTGGAACGCCTGGCCGAAACGCTGCCCGAAACGAGGACGGCCATCCAACGGGCCCTGGAGACCCATGACGACGAGGGGCTGCTGGATGCCATCCATGCCCTGAACGGGGCCTGTCGCTACTGCGGCACCCCGCGGCTGGGGCTGCTGGCCGAGACCCTGGAAACACGGCTGCGTTCACGGGGGCGCGAGGCCGTGCTGCCACTGGTCGACGACCTCTTTGACGCCATGAGCGCAGTGATCGACTGGCAGGCCCGTCAGTCCTCGAGTACGACGAAGGCCAGGGCCAGGTCCACCTCGTCGGTCAACGACAGATGATGAACCCTGACCCCAGCGTGGACAGAAAGCTCCCAGGCCCTGCCCGCCAGCACCAGTGAAGGCCGACCCATTGCATCGTTGACCACCTGGATCTCCGTCCAGCGCATGCCTTTCCTGATCCCGGTACCCAGCGCCTTGACGAAGGCTTCCTTGGCGGCAAAACGCTTGGCCAGATAGGCCGCCGGAAAGGGGCCCTGGTGGAACCGATCAACTTCCTGCTCGCCCAGCAGCCGCCGAGCGAATCGTGGCCCGTGTCGCTGCATCGCCGCCTCGATACGTGCCACCCGGACCAGATCGGTACCGATCCCGATGATCATGGATGGTCGCCATGACCGTCATGGGCAACGTGGTCATGATCATGGTCGTGTTCGTCGAGGGACGCCAGCAGACCCGCCTCCTGGCCGGCGATCACCAGGCGCTTCATCTCCGCCACCGCTTCCTTGAGGCCCACGAAGAGCGCCCGAGCGATGATCGAATGACCGATGTTGAGCTCATGGAGACCGGGTATCGCGGCAATGGCCTCGACGTTGTGGTAATGCAGACCATGCCCGGCATTGACGATCAACCCCAGGTCCAGCGCCATCTCGGCTGCGGCGGAGAGCCGCGAGTGCTCTCGACGGGCGGCCCCCCCCGTCGCCTCGGCATAGGCCCCGGCATGCAGTTCGATCACCGGCGCACCGGCCCTGGCCGCCGCCTCGATCTGGGCCGGCTCAGGGTCAATGAACAGCGAAACCTCGCAGCCAGCACTACTCAGGCGTCGACAGGCCATGGATATCGCCTCGGCACCGCCGACCACATCGAGGCCGCCCTCGGTGGTCAATTCCTCGCGTTTCTCGGGCACCAGACAGACGTGGGCCGGGCGGACCTTCTCGGCCAGGACGATCATTTCCTCGGTCACCGCCATCTCCAGATTCATGCGGGTGGTGATGATCTCCGCCAGCAGATGGACATCGCGATCCTGGATATGGCGACGGTCCTCACGAAGGTGAACCGTGATGCCATCGGCTCCG
Organism: Halomonas sp.; assembly: GCF_041689495.1. Lineage (GTDB taxonomy): Bacteria > Pseudomonadota > Gammaproteobacteria > Pseudomonadales > Halomonadaceae > Halomonas. Next base: position 7,103 of record NZ_JBDNGD010000506.1, read on the forward strand.
GCCTCCTCGGCCAGCAACGCCGCCTGGGCAGGATCGGGATAGCGGGTCCCCCGGGCACGGCGCAGGGTGGCAATGTGATCGATATTGACGCCGAGCAGGATACGCGAGGGGTGCATGAAGGATCTCCACAACTGTCATTAATGGGCAGGAGGCGTAATGATGCGCCAGCCTCAGGATGCGTTGGATCGACGCTTTTCGGCAAGCTGGCGCATCAATTCCCGAGAGCGCAACGGCCGGCTGCCCAGCAAGGGGGCAAGGGCCGCCCGGGTCACCGCCTTGGCCGGGCCGGCCAGGCCGGGCTCGCCCCAGTCGTGTCCGGCAAGCAGGCGCAGGGTGCGGCCATCGAGCCCCGGCTGACCGGGCACAAAGGCCCGATCCGCGGCCACGTAGCAATAGCGTTGTTCAGGGTCCAGCTCACCGCCCTCGGGGTCGGTGAAACGCGGCAGCGCCTCGACGGCATCAAGCAGGGCACGTTCGAGTCGCCTCAGCCCCGCGGCCCGGCCTTCGGGTCGCGGCAGGGCCTCCAGCAGCGCCGTATAGAAGGCGAAGACATCGGCCACCGGCAGTTCCACCGGCAGCACTCGGGTCAGCAATTCATTGGCATAGAGACCGCACAACAGGCCCTCCCCGGCCAGCAGCGCCGCGGAGCTCCGGCTCTCCATCAGGCGCAGGCGCTTGAGCTCGCCTTCTCCGACCCAGGTCACATGGAGAGGGGCGAAGGGCTGCAAGCGTCCGCGAGAGCGGCTACTGGGTCGCTGGATGCCCTGAGCCACCGCCCTGACCCGGCCATGATCGAGGGTCAGAAGCTCGACCAGGGCGCTGGTCTCGCGATAGGGACGCTTGTGTAGCAGGAAGGCAGGGTCGGGAACCATCGGGGTCATCCACCTATTCGGCCAGTAACAAGCGACAGGGCCTCTTGGCGCTAGGCGCCAGGCGCCAGGCGCTCAGTCCAAGTTGTAACCCAGACTCTTCAGCGCCCGTTCGTCATCGGACCAGCCGCGCTTGACCTTGACCCAGAGATTGAGCATCACCTTGGTGCCCAGGGCACGTTCCATGTCCAGACGCGCCTCACGGCCGATGCTCTTGATCCGCTCGCCATTCTCGCCGATCAGGATCTTCTTCTGTCCCGACCGTTCCACCAGGATCAGGGCGCTGATGTGCACCACCCTGCCCTCGTCGCTAAATTCCTCGATCTCCACGGTCATCTGATAGGGCAGCTCATCACCCAGCTGGCGCATGACCTTCTCGCGCACCAGCTCGGCGGCAAGGAAGCGCTGGCTCTTGTCGGTGACCTGGTCATCGGGGAAGTAGTGAACACTTTCCGGCAGGTGACGACCCACCTCGGCCTCGAGTTCGGGAACATTGCTGCCATGCTTGGCGGAGATCGGCACGATGGCCGCGAAGTCACGGCGGGCGCCCACCTCCCCCAGCCAGGGCAATAGGCTGACCTTTTCCTGGAGCCGATCGACCTTGTTGACGGCCAGGATGACCGGCGCCTTGACGTGCTCGAGACGCTGCAGCACCACCTGATCCTCTTCCGTCCACCGCGTGCGATCGATGATGAAGACCACACAGTCCACATCGCGCAGGGCCTGGGTCGCCGTCTGGTTCATGAAGCGGTTGATCGCCTTGTTGCGATCACGGGACTGGATATGGATTCCCGGCGTGTCAACATAGACGAACTGGGCATCCCCCTCGGTCTTGATCCCCGTCACCTGGTGGCGCGTGGTCTGGGGACGACGCGAGGTGATCGAGATCTTCTGACCGAGGATACGATTCATCAGCGTGGATTTCCCGACATTGGGCCGACCGATGATGGCCACGAAACCACAGGTCTGGGTCATGGGCGGGCTCCATGGGGTTCGAGCCTGGTCAGGGCCTGGGTGGCCGCCTGCTGCTCGGCATGGCGACGACTCGAGCCGATGCCGGTGGTATGGCCATCGAGGAATTCAGTGTGGCATTCCACGGTAAAGGTCTGGTCGTGAGCCTCGCCCTCCACCGCGACCACCTCATAGCGGGGCAAGGGCAACTGGCGGGATTGCAGCAACTCCTGCAGCCGCGTCTTGGGATCCTTCTGGGTGTCCTGAAGACTGATCGCCTCGAGCCTGGCCGCATACCAAGCCAGTACCCGGACCCGAACCGTTTCCATGCCGGCATCCAGGTAGATGGCACCGATCACCGCCTCCACCGCATCCGCCAGAATGGATTCACGCCGATGGCCACCGCTCTTCATCTCGCCGGAGCCCAGGCTCAGGTAATCACCGAACTGCATTTCCCGGGCCAGTTCGGCCAGGGTCTGTCCCTTGACGAGCCGAGCACGCAGGCGGGAAAGCTGGCCCTCCCGCGCGGCGGGGAACCGCTGGAAGAGGGCCTCGGCGATGACGAAGTTGACGATGGAGTCGCCGAGGAATTCCAGGCGCTCATTGTTATCGCCGCCGACGCTGCGGTGGGTCAAGGCCAGTTCGAGAAGAGCAGGGTCAGCGAAGTGATGGCCAAGGCGCCGACTGAAGATATTGAGGGGGTTGCTCACGATGTTCCTGACGATTGGATAGAGGGGCGACTCAACGGATACGCCTCATGCTGGTGAAACTCGGCAGGCCGCCATTCCAGTGCATCCAGACGGCGAAGGCCTGACCGACGATGTTCTCTTCCGGCACGAAGCCCCAGTAACGGCTGTCATTGGAATGGTCGCGATTGTCGCCCATGGTGAAGTAATGGCCTTCCGGCACCACCAGTTCACGCATCTGCGGGCCGGGGTCGCGTGGATTATTGTAGATGCGGTGCTCGAGCTCTCCCATGCGCTCTTCCAGCAACAGCTGGTTGGGAGCGCCGTCGGATCCCTCTGCGAGGAGTGACTTGGGCACGGCCTGACCATTGACATAGAGTTGCTTGCCCTCGTAGCGAATGCGATCGCCGGGCAAACCCACCACACGCTTGATGAAATTGACCGCCGGCTCATTGGGAAAGCGGAAG
>NZ_JBDNGD010000507.1:0-9405 GCF_041689495.1 Halomonas sp.
AGGCCCAGGAATTGACATGACCATCACCCACGCCGCCTCCCGGACTGCCAGCGCCCAGTCCGTTTCCCCCGTACGGGCCCACGTCAACCTTAGCGCCGCCGAGCTGATCGAGCTCGCCATCGCCCGGGGCGAAGGCCGCCTGGCTGCCAACGGTGCCCTGGTCGTCAATACGGGGGCACGCACCGGCCGTTCGCCGAAGGATCGCTTCATCGTCGATGAGCCCTCCACCCGCGACAGCATCAATTGGGGCAGCGTCAACCGTCCCTTCGATGCAGAGAAATTCGAGGCACTCTGGACGCGTGTCGACGCCTATCTCGGCCGTGGCGATCACTACGTCGCCGAACTTCACGTAGGCAGCGATCCCGATCATTATTTGGCGGTGCGGATCTCCACCGAGACCGCCTGGCACTGCCTCTTCGGGCATACCATGTTCATCCGCCCCGAGGCCTACAACCCCGCGGCCAAGGACGAGTGGACCATCCTCAATGCCCCGTATTTCGAGTGTGATCCGGCACGAGACGGCACCCAGACGGAAGGCTGCGTGGTCCTGGACTTCGCCGGGAAACGAGTGCTGATCGCCGGCATGCGCTATGCCGGGGAAATGAAGAAGGCGATGTTCTCGGTGCAGAATTTCCTGCTGCCGGACGTCGATGTGCTGCCGATGCATTGTTCCGCCAACGTCGGCGAGGATGGCGAGACCAGCCTCTTCTTCGGTCTGTCCGGTACCGGCAAGACGACCCTCTCCGCCGACCCGGCGCGCTACCTGATCGGGGATGATGAGCATGGCTGGGGTCCTGGTACCGTCTTCAACATCGAGGGGGGCTGCTATGCCAAATGCATCGACCTCTCCGAGAAGAACGAGCCGGTGATCTGGCACGCGATCAAATTCGGTAGCGTGCTCGAGAACGTGGTGCTCGACGACCGCCGCGAGCCCGACTACACCGACGACAGCCTGACCCAGAACTCCCGGGCGGCCTATCCGCTGGAGCACGTTCAAAAGCGCGTGCCGGAGAACTGCGCCGGCGAGCCCAATGCCATCATCTTCCTGACCTGCGACATGAGCGGGGTGCTGCCGCCGGTTTCGGTGCTCTCCAAGGAAGCCGCGGCCTACCACTTCCTCTCCGGCTATACCGCCAAGGTGGGGTCCACCGAGATGGGCTCTTCCGCCGGCCTGGAGGCCACCTTCTCGACCTGCTTCGGGGCTCCCTTCTTCCCGCGTCCGGCCCGCGAATACGCCGACCTGCTGATCAAGCGGGTATCCAAGCAGGATGCCCAGGTCTACCTGGTCAACACCGGCTGGACCGGTGGCGCCTACGGGGAGGACGGGTCGCGCTTCGCGATCCCGACGACGCGCGCCATCATTACCGCCATCCAGTCCGGCGTGCTGCGTGGCATCGAGACGAAGCGAATCGAGGGTCTCAACCTCTACGTGCCCGTCACCGTACCCGGTGTCGATTCCCGGCTGCTCGATCCCCGAGAAACCTGGGAAGACCCGCTCGCCTACGATCGTCAACTCGGTGACCTGGCCGTCAAGTTCGTGGAGAACTTCAAGAAGTTCGAGGGTGTCAGCGACGCCATCCTCCGGGCCGGGCCCAGCCTCGTCTGACGCTCGAGTCGCTCGCGACATCGAACTGTCGGCGGTCGATGAGGTCTCAGTTGCATCCACTTCGTTGGCCGCAACGTATGGTTAGATGAGACCCATTGACGGAGACCTGTAATGAAACGACGCCATTTTCTGGGAGCGCTGGGTGTCGGCGGACTCGTCGGCCTCTTTCCGAGCCTGGCCAGTGCCAGACCCAAGCCGGATCTGTCCCGTGCGCCGGACATAGAGCCTCTCGAACTGAGCGAGGCGCAATGGCGTGAGCGCTTGGCCGAGGAGCAGTTCGAGATCCTGCGCGAGGCGGGCACCGAGCCGCCGTTCTCCAGCCCTCTGGACAAGGAAACGCGGGAAGGCGAATTCCACTGCGCGGGGTGTGATCTGCTGCTCTTCACCAGCGCCATGAAATACGATTCCGGTACCGGCTGGCCGAGCTTCTTCGAGCATGTGGAAGGGCACATGCTCAGCAAGACCGACTACAAGGCCATCTGGCCGCGTACCGAGTACCATTGCGCTCGCTGTGGCGGCCACCAGGGCCATGTGTTCGATGATGGCCCTGAGCCCACCGGCCTGCGCTGGTGCAACAACGGCCTGGCGTTGACCTTCGCGCCCGCCTGAGCAGCGACCCCGGGGCGTTTGTGATACCTTGTCGCGATTCGTTTCGAGGATCAACGAAGGGGTTTCATGGACGCCGCCAACCGCATCATCTCGCGCCTCGCCGAGGAGCTTTCCGTTCGGCCCCAGCAGGTCACCGCTACGGTGGAACTGCTGGATGGCGGGGCGACCGTGCCCTTCATCGCCCGCTACCGCAAGGAAGTGACTGGCGGGCTGGATGACATCCAGCTGCGCCAGCTGCATGAGCGACTCGCCTATCTGCGCGAGCTCGAGGAGCGTCGCCAGGCGGTGATCGCCGCCATCGACGAACAGGGCAAGCTGACCGAGTCTCTTGCCGCACAGATCCGGGCCGCCGATACCAAGCAGCGTCTTGAAGATCTCTACCTTCCCTACAAGAAGAAGCGCCGCACCAAGGCCCAGATCGCCCGGGAAGCTGGCCTCGAGCCCCTTGCCTATGCCTTGATGGCCGATCCGACCCTGGACCCCGAGGTCGAGGCGGCGACCTACCTTCGCGCCGCCCATGAGGATATCCCGGCCTTGGAGGACACCAAGGCGGCGCTGGATGGCGCCCGGCAGATCCTCATGGAGCGCTTCGCCGAAGATGCCGAACTGGTGGGCCGTCTGCGCGAGAGACTCTGGAGCGAAGGCGAACTGAGTGCCCGGGTCACCGGGGGCAAGGAGCAGGAGGGCGCCAAGTTCTCCGACTACTTCGAGCATGACGAGAAACTGTCAAGGGTGCCCTCTCACCGTGCCCTGGCCATGTTCCGCGGCCGCAACGAAGGAATCCTGGCCCTGGCGATTCGGCTGCCCGGCGAGGAGGAGGCGCCGATCCATCCCGCCCAGGTGGCCATCGCCAAACACCTCGATATCCGCGATCAGGGACGCGCCGCCGACAAGTGGCTCTCCGACGTGGTGCGCTGGACCTGGCGGGTCAAGCTCTACACCCACCTGGAAACCGAACTGATGGGGCGACTGCGTGAGCGGGCCGAACGGGAGGCGATCGGGGTCTTCGCCGACAACCTCAAGGATCTGCTGCTGGCCGCCCCGGCGGGTCAGAAGGCGACGCTGGCCATCGACCCTGGCCTGCGTACCGGCTGCAAGGTGGCGGTGGTGGATGGTACCGGCCAGTTCCTCGAGCAGGCGACGATCTATCCCCATGCCCCCCAGAAGCGCTGGAAGGCGGCGCTCAAAGAGCTTGCCGCGCTGATCGAGAAGCACGATGTGGCATTGATCGCCGTGGGCAACGGCACCGCCAGTCGCGAGACCGATCGCCTGGCCGGCGAACTGGTCGCCTCACTGTCGGGAAGGCCCCCCTTGTCCAAGGTGATGGTCAGCGAGGCGGGTGCTTCGGTCTATTCCGCCTCGGAATACGCCTCCCGGGAACTCCCCGACCTGGACGTCACCATCCGCGGGGCGGTCTCCATCGCCCGTCGTCTGCAGGACCCGCTGGCCGAGCTGGTCAAGATCGAGCCCAAGTCCATCGGCGTCGGTCAGTACCAGCACGATGTCTCCCAGCTACAGCTTTCCAGGAGCCTCGATGCCGTGATCGAGGACTGCGTGAATACCGTAGGCGTCGACCTGAACACCGCCTCGAGTGCCTTGCTGTCGCGGGTAGCCGGCCTGAGTCCGGCCCTTGCCGAGGCCATCGTCGCCCGACGCAACAGCGACGGCGTCTTTACCAGCCGCCGGCAGTTGCTCGACGTCAATCGCCTGGGGCCCAGAACCTTCGAGCAGTGTGCCGGCTTCCTGCGCATCATGAACGGCGGCAATCCGTTGGATGCCAGCGCCGTGCATCCGGAGGCCTATCCGCTGGTGGAGCGTATCGCCAGGCGCAGCGGTCGTGGCCTGTCCGGCTTGATCGGCGACAGCGCCACTCTCAAGGCCATCAAGCCCGACGAGTTTGCCGATGAGCGCTTCGGCGTCCCGACCATCAGCGATATCCTCGCCGAACTGGACAAGCCGGGCCGTGATCCTCGCCCGGAATTCAAGGCCGCCGAGTTCCGCGAAGGCGTCGAGACCCCGAAGGATCTCGAGCCGGGCATGATCCTCGAGGGCAGTGTCACCAACGTCACCCACTTCGGTGCCTTCGTCGATATCGGCGTCCACCAGGACGGCCTGGTGCATATCTCGGCACTCGCCGAGCGTTTCGTCGATGACCCGCGCAGCGTGGTCAAGGCGGGCGACATCGTCAGGGTCAAGGTCATGAACGTGGATCTCGAGCGCTCGCGCATCGGGCTCTCCATGCGCCTCGCTGACGAACCGGGCCAGCAGGAGGCCTCGGGCAAGGCGCATCGCGAGGGCAGGGCCGGCGAGCGTCATCGTGGCGGCGACAAGCCGGCCCGAAAGGAAAACCGGCCGACGTCGACAGAAGCCGATGGGCAGGTGGGTGCCCTGGGCGCCGCCCTGCTCAAGGCGACGAAGAAATCCTGAAGCAGGCTAATCTTTGCATCCTCCGCCATGGACGGCATAATTCCCGTCTCGTCATCGTCCATGACGGCCAACCAGGAAGCCGGTCCCTCCGGCCGGTTTCCACGACATGGGGTGTTCATCTTGTCCGATTTACTCGCCACCGCCATCGCGCGTCTCGAGGATCCGGCCCGCTGCGGTGACTTCTGTCGCCTGCGGCGTGGCATCGAGAAGGAAGGCTTGCGCGTCGATCCGGCAGGGCACATCGCCCGGACGCCTCATCCGGCAGCGCTGGGGTCAAAGCTGACCCACCCGCACATCACCACGGATTACTCCGAGGCCTTGCTCGAATACGTCACGCCGGTGTATTCCCGGCCGCAGGATGCCCTGGACTTTCTCGCCGACTTGCACCTCTTCAGCTATCGTCGCCTGGGTGACGATCTGATCTGGCCGGCCAGCATGCCGTCCCGCCTCGACGGTAGTGACAGCGTGGACATCGCCGATTTCGGCCGTTCCAACGTGGGCATCATGAAGCATGTCTACCGCAAGGGGCTGGATGTGCGCTATGGCCGGATCATGCAGTCCATCGCCGGGATTCACTACAACGTCTCGCTTCCCGACGATCTCTGGGAGAGGTTGCGCGAGCTGGAGGGGGCGCAAGCCACCTCGATGAAGGACTTCCGCTCGGCACGCTACTTCGGTCTGATCCGCAATTTCCGCCGGCACAGCTGGCTGTTGCTCTACCTCTTCGGGGCCTCCCCGGCACTGGACCGCAGTTTCCTGTCGGGACGCGAGGTGCCTTCCAGGCTTCAGGCCCATGGCCAGGAAACCCTGGTCTCGGAATTCGCCACCAGCCTGCGCATGTCGGATCTGGGCTACCAGAACAAGGTACAGGCCCAGATCAAGATCTGTTTCAACTCCCTGTCGAACTTCGTGACGACGCTGCGCCATGCCATCTCGACGCCCTGGCCGGATTATCAGGCCCTGGGGGTGCATGAGAATGGCGAGTGGCGCCAGCTCAACGCCAATATCCTGCAGATCGAGAACGAATATTACAGCGACATACGCCCCAAGCGGGTGACCCGTCATGATGAGACCCCCAGCCAGGCGCTGGAGTCTCGCGGAGTGGAATACATCGAGGTGCGTTGCCTGGATCTCGACCCCTTTCAGCCCCTGGGTATCGATGCCACCCAGATCCATTTCCTCGATACCTTCCTGATGTGGTGCCTGCTCGCCGAGAGTCCCTGGATCCCCGACGAGGAATGCGATCGCCTGGATGACAACCGTCGTCTGGTGGTCGAACGGGGCCGCGACCCCGACCTGCGCCTGACCCATGGCCAGCGTCAGCGTTCCATCGCCGACTGGGGAGGCGAGATCATCGCCGAGATGCGCCGTGTCGCCGAGCTGCTCGACCTGCTCGAGGAGGGTAGTCCCTACGCCGATGCCATCACCGCCCTGGCGCCGCGCCTGGACGACCCCGGCTTGACGCCTTCCGGTCGGCTGCTCGCCCACCTGCGCGAGACCGGCGAAGAACTCAGCGATGCTATGCTCGCTATCGCCCGGGCCCAGCGGCAGGAGTTTCGCGATACCGATATGGATCCCGCCCGCGAGGTCATGTTCGATGACCTGGTGGAAATTTCCCGACAACAGCAGGCGGACATCGAGGCCGCACAGACCGAGCGCTTCGATGACTTCCTGGCCCACTATGCCGAGCGCGCCCGAAAGTCGCGCGTCGCCGATGGAGAAGTCTCTTGATGACGAGTCTCGCGCGTCTCAGTGTCCGCCACTGGGCCCTGGCCGGCCTGGCGTTCTGCGTCCTGATGATGGCCGTGGCGCTGGGCCTGGAACACCTGGGTGGCCTCGAGCCCTGTCCGCTGTGCATCTTCCAGCGGGTGGCGGTTCTCACGGCCGCGGCGGTCTTTTTGGTCGCCGCCATCCATAATCCCGGCGGGCGCCTGGGTACCGTGATCTACGCCGGCCTCTCGCTGGCGGCGGTGGCTGGCGGAGCCGGGGTGGCCTGGCGCCATCTCTGGCTGCAGTCGCTTCCCGCGGATGAGGTCCCGGTCTGTGGCCCCGGCCTCGATTACATGATCGACATCCTGCCGCTGCGTGAGGTGGTCGAGATGGTGCTCTCCGGCTCCGGAGAGTGTGCCGAGATCGATTTCCTGCTGCTGGGCATCTCTCTGCCGGGCTGGAGCCTGATCGGCTTCCTGATCCTGGCCCTGGCCCCGATTGGCATGCTGGTGTCGGCCTTCCTCGAACGGCCGGGTTACCGCTGGATCAGTTGATCATCACCCATGCTCTATCGTGATTTCGCCAGCCTGCTAGATACCCAGATAGCGGTCCCGAACATGGTCGTCCAACGCGTCGGGCTTGCCGGTCCAGACCGTGCGGCCCTTCTCGAGGATGGTGCAGCGATCGGCGACCGGCAGGACTTCCTTGAGCGACTTGTCGACGATCAGGATCGATTGGCCCTGGTCCTTGAGCAGGCGGATGGCCGACCAGATCTCCCCTCGTATCACCGGTGCCAGGCCTTCTGTGGCCTCGTCGAGGACCAGTAGCCGGGGATTTGTCACCAGCGCTCGGGCGATGGCCAGCATCTGTTGCTCGCCACCGGAAAGGGTGTCGGCCATCTGGCGATGGCGCTCGGCCAGCCGGGGGAAAAGCGATTCCACCCTGGGGAGGTCCCAGTTTCCCGGTCGCGACGTGACTCGCAGGTTCTCGCGCACCGAGAGGTTGGGAAAGCAGCGTCGGCCCTCCGGCACCAGCCCCAGCCCGGCCTGGGCGATGCGGTAACTGGGCAGGCGGCGCAGGTCTCTGGACGCGAAGGTGATGGTGCCACGGCTCGCCGGGGTCAGGCCGAAGATCGAGCGGATGGTGGTGGTCTTGCCCATGCCGTTGCGGCCCATCAGGGCCACCATCTCCCCTGCCTGGACGCTGAGATCGACGCCGAACAGGGCCTGGGAAGGGCCGTAGAAGGTCTCGACAGCGGTGAGTTCGAGCATGTCAGTCTCCCAGGTAGGCCTCGCGAACGCGGGCATCATGGCGGATGGTGTCGACGTCCCCATGAGCGATCACGCTGCCCGCCACCAGCACCGAGAGGCGGTCGGCAAGGCGGAACACTGCGTCCATGTCATGTTCGATCAAGAGAATCGGCACTTCCCGCTTGAGGGTCTCTAGCAGGTCGGTGAGGTGGGCGGTACCCTCGGGGCCGAGCCCCGCCATGGGTTCGTCGAGCAGCAGGGCGCGAGGCTCGAGCGCCAGGACACAGGCCACCTCGACCTGGCGCCGTTCGCCATGGGAGAGTTCGGCCACCGGGGTGTCGGCGCGGTGGCCGAGTTGCATGCGGCTGAGTACCTCGCGAGCCGGAGCCAGCAGTCGTTCGTCCCGGTCGATGGGCGTCCAGACGCGGAAGCTGTGACCCGCCAGCGCCTGGACGCCGATCATGACGTTGCGGATCACCGAGAGCGGTTCGGCCAGCGACGAGACCTGGAAGCTGCGCCCCAGCCCCAGACGGGCCCGGTGGGCGACACTCAAGCCGGTGATGTCGCGACCGGCCAGCCGGACGGTTCCCGCATCGGGCCTGAGGTTGCCGGCGATCTGGGCGATCAGAGTCGACTTGCCGGCCCCGTTGGGGCCGATCAAGGCATGGATCTCGCCGGGACGCAGATCCAGGGACACGTCCCGGGTGACCTCCAGGGCGCCGAAACGCTTGTACAGGCCCTTCAGGGACAGCACCGCTTCACTCATGGCGCTCCCTCCCGGCCAGCCAGCCCATGACGCCCTGCTTGGCGAAGAGCACCACCAGCAGCAACACCAGGCCGAGGAACAACCGCCAGTACTCGGTCAGCCCTCCCAGCAGGGTCTCCATCATCACGAAGAGGATGGCGCCGGCAAGCGGCCCATAGAGGCGTCCGACACCCCCGAGGATGACGATGACCAGCAACTCGCCCGAGAGGTGCCAGCTCAGCATGGTGGGGCTGATGAAGCCGTTGAGATCGGCGTAGAGGGCGCCAGCCAGGCCGGTGATGATCGCCGAGATGACGAAGGCCGCCAGGCGTATGGGATAGGGCGGAATCCCCGCGGTGGCCAGGCGGATGTCGTTGAGTCTAGCCATGGTCAGCGCCGCCCCGAAGCGTGACTTCATCAGTCGCGAGGTAAGGGTCATGGACAGCATCAGGCCCGTAAAGCAGATCAGGAAGAAGGTCAGCGGGTCATTGGTATCGACGAGAGGGAGGCTGTTGCGCAGATAGATCGGCAGGCCGTCCTGGCCACCATAGCTCGGCCAGGAGTTGGCGAAGTAGTAGACCATCTGGGCGAAGGCCAGGGTGATCATGATGAAGTAGACCCCGGTAGTGCGCAGGGAAATGGCGCCGATGGCCAGGGCCAGCAGGCCGCAGATCAGGATCGTCACCAGCCAGATCACCAGCATCTCGTCGCTACCGGGCACATCCACAGGCCAGCTCATGAACAGGCTCATGTCGAAGGCGTGATAGGCGCTGATACCGGCCACATAGCCCCCCAGGCCGAAGTAGGCGGCATGACCGAAGCTGACCATGCCGCCATAGCCGACGGCCAGGTTCAGCCCCACCGCCGCCATGGCGACCAGGGTGACCCGCGAGGCCAGGTTGACGTAGTAGATCTCCCCGAGCAGGTGAGCGCCGAGCGGGGCCAGCAGCAGCACGGCCAGCAGGCCGATCTGCACCAGCCCCTTGCGGTCCGGCTTGAGGCCTTTCAGTCCCCTCCGGCGGCGCCGGGAATCAGCTTGGACCTTATCCATTGGCGGC
>NZ_JBDNGD010000508.1:0-4962 GCF_041689495.1 Halomonas sp.
CGCCCCGTCAGGAATGAACGTCGCCATGGCGCGCCTCCCTGTCGCGGGTTTCCCAATCGAGGGCGGCCTGCTGACCGCGGGCCTGGTTCACGCCCAGGCAGACCAGGATGGCGATGAGGAACAGCGCCACACAGAGCAGTATCGAGGCCTGCAGGCCGACCACCGACTGCAGCAGCCCCAGGCCAATGATGCCGATCACCCCGGCGAGCTTGTTGGCCAGGCCCCAGAAGCCGAAGAACTCGGCGGCCTTGCGGCTTGGCGAGAAGAGCCCCACCAGGGCGCGACTGGCCGACTGGCTGGACCCGAGGCTGAGCCCCGCCAGGCAGCCAACGAAGAGGAAGAGGTGCTGGGCCTGCCAGTCGAGGCCGAAGCGGGCGTTGAGGAACGCCGTGACTTCCGGCGTGGCCCAGATGGCCAGGATCGACACCACCCAGAGCCCCAGGGTAATCAGGTAGGTCACCTTGGTGCCGATACGATCCTGGATGAAGCCGAAGCCCAGCGCCCCGGCGGCGGCGGTGATCTGCACGATGATGAACATGATATTGCGGATCGCCTCGTCCCAGCCGATCACCTGGGCACCGTAGATGAAGGCGAAGGCGATGATGATGTAGACCCCGGCCATGGAGAACAGCAGCGAGACGAGGAAGAGCCCCAGGTCACGGAAGCGCCGCAGCTCGTGCAGCGTGGTGGAGACTCGTTCCCGGGCGATCTCCCGGTAGGGCTTGCCGGGAGGCTGGGGAGTCCCGCGCTCCCTGACCCAGAGGAAGGTGGGAATGGCGGTGATCAGGAAGAAGCCGGCGGTGAAGGGGCCCACCCAGCGCACGCGCTCGAAATTCTCCGCCGAGGCCTCGCCCAGCACCAGCAGCGTGAAGCCCGCGGCGAAGAGCCCCCCCACATAGCCCAGGGCCCAGCCGAAGCCGGAGATCTTGCCCATGTCCTCGGGAGGACCCAGATCCGGCAGGAAGGCGGCGATGAAGGACTCGCCCATGGAGTAGGCGTAGTTGGAAACGATGATCAGCGCCAGCCCCAGCAACACATAACCCGGCGCCACGAAGTAGAGCATGGCGGTAGTCGCCACGGTGGCCAGGTAGCTGACGAACAGGAAGCGTTTCTTGGACGCCTGGTAGTCCATCACCGCCCCGCACAGCGGGCCCGTGATCACCACCAGCAGATAGCTCACCGCCAGCGCCAGGCTCCACAGGAAGTTGGCCAGTCGGTAGCCGTCGCCGCGGTCACCGACGATCACCGTGGTGAAGAGCTCGCCGAACACCACGGTGATGATCAGCAGCGTATAGGCCTGGTTGGCGAAGTCGAACATCGCCCAGCCGAAGATCTCCCGGCGCGAGGCGCGCGGCGTGGTCGGCACGGCGGCGGTCAGGCTCATGGCCACATCCCTGTCAGAATCAGGTGCTCACCATAGCAGCCCGTCCCGCGCTAGACGAGATCGCGGGGGATGGTCTCATCCCAGGTCCGCGCATAGAGGCGGGTGTCGCCCTCCCAGGCATCCAGGGTGGCGCGGACACGGAAGTTGTCCGGGTCACTGGTCATCAGGGTGCGGGTCAGGGTGTGCACCTCCCAGTCGCCACGCTTGAAGCTGCGGCGCCACTCCGTCCAGCCGCTGACGGTGTCGTAGCTGCCGTAGGAATACTGGTAACGCTCGGTGACCTGGGCGGCGATCTCCAGGTCGATGTCGTCGATCCGGTATCGCCCCTCGTCGTTGATCACCTCCAGGGTGGTCCGGTCGTTGGCCAGATCGCGGATCACCTGCCAGGTCTCCTGGGTAGGCTGAAGCAGGGTCTTGGCCAGCGGAGGCGCGCCCTCGGGCTCGCCAAAGGCCGGCAGATCGGCCTCCTCCTCGGGTCGCGGCGCCCGCACCGGCAGTACCAGGCGACAGCGACTCGGCAGGATGGTCAGCCGCGCCGGCCTGGGCGACGGCCAGGCCAGGGGCCAGTAACTGGTGGAGAGTGCCAGGCGGATGGCGTGCCCGGCGGCGAACTGCTGGGCGATATGCTTGAGAAAAATCCGTACCCGGTAGCGTTTGCCCGGTTCCAGGGGCTCGGGGAACTCGTCGCTGTCGCGGTGGGTGAGATTGAGCAGACCATAGGAGACCCGGGTCGCCTTGTCGTCCTCGGCGATGTCGGTGAGTCGCAACGCCACCATGGCCACCGGCTGGTCCGCCTCCAGTTCCAGCTCGACCATCGGCTGGCCGCAGATCTCCATCGGCGTCTCCAGGCGAGGCGTCTGGAAGATCAGCGAGCCGCCATCCTCGTCGCGCTGGTCATGGGGCAGGTCCGGCGGGGCATTGTAGGAGCACCACTTGCCGGCATAGAGCCCCACCGAGAGCGGCGAGCGGATATCCAGGGTGGCTTCGTCGTCCTGTCCTTCGGCTTCCGGCAGCAGGTCGTGGCCCTCGCTGAGCCGGAAGGAGGTGGGGAGGATGTTCGGCGAGGGCCACTCGGGCTCGGCGATCCAGCGCCCCGGGCGCTCCTCGTAGCGTGCCGAGGGCGGCACCGACTCCTGCATCCAGACCCGCAGCATGGGCTCGTCCATGATCCCGGTGTCGATGCCCTTGAGCCACTGGTCCCACCAGCGCAGCGAGTCCTGCAGGAAGCCGATGGCCGGCCCGGGCACCCCCATGTGCGGGTACTTGTGGGCCCAGGGGCCGACCAGCCCCTTGCGCGGCACCGAGAGCCCCTCCAGCACCCGGAAGACGGCGTTGCAGTAGCCGTCGGCCCAGCCGCTGACGGCATAGACCGGGCACTGAATGGCCGAGTAGTCCTCGCACACCGAGCCGTGCTTCCAGTAGTCATCGCGGCGCTGGTGCTCGAGCCACTGGGTCAGCCAGAGGCCGCTGCCGTCCAGCCGCTCCAGCCACATCTCCCGCCAGCGCTCCCCCACCAGGTCGGGGTCCGGCGGACAGGCGTTGCCGTCGAACATGGTCGAGGCCCAGGAGAGGTTGTCGCCCAGCAGGCAGCCACCCATGTGGTGGATGTCGTCGGCGTAGCGGTCATCAGTGAAGCACAGGGTGATCACCGCCTTGAGCTGGGGCGGGCGCAGCGCGGCGATCTGCAGGCCATTGAAGCCGCCCCAGGAGATGCCGATCATGCCCACCTCCCCGGTGCACCAGCTCTGCGCTTCTAGCCATTCGAGGATCGCCAGACCGTCTTCCAGTTCCAGGGGAAGGTACTCGTCGGTGATCACGCCATCGGACTCGCCGGTACCGCGGATGTCGACCCGCACCCCGGCATAGCCGTGGCCTGCCCAGTAGGGATGCATCTGGGCATCGCGCTCGGCGGTCAGATCACGCTTGCGATAGGGCAGGTACTCGAGGATGGCGGGCACCGGGTGGCGGTCGGCATCCACCGGACGCCAGATCCTCGCGGCCAGGCGAGTGCCGTCCGCCATCGGGATCCAGGTCTCCTCTTCCTGCACCCGGCGGGGAAAATCGGTGACGATACGCATGGCCCTGCACTCCTCGTTCCTTGTGGTCCCGCTCGCAGAAGCCTTGATACTCAGCCCTGGATGTCGTCGAAGTCGAACGCCAGTCGCGCCGCCAGACGGTCATAGTCGGTGAGCAACTGCTCGGCCGATGCCGCACCCATAAAGACATGAGCCAGCGCGAAACTGTAGGCGTCCTGCTCGGGCAGGGTGGAGAGCCGCTGCCCTTCCTCCACCTGTACGGCGATCTTGCTGCCCGGAAAGTCGGCCAGGAGTTCCGCGAGCTCCGCGTCGGTGGGGACCCGAGTCACCACCGCATCGGTAAAGAATACCCGGTGGAAGAACTTGGCCGCCATCGGAAATTCCCCCTGCCGATGGGGCATGTCGGGCCGCCGACCCAGTCCCAGGTCGATGGTGACCTGCTGGTTGCTGACGCCATCGACCTTCTCGAAGAGGTCGCAGTGGGACTGGGAGATACGCGTATTGATCTCCAGCAACCAGATGCGCCCCTGCACCTCGTCCCAGAAATACTCGACGTTGAAGGCGGCATTGTCGTAGCCGATATGGCCCATGATGGTGTCGGTGAGCTCGACCATGGTGGCCTGGACATCCTCCGGCAGCCCCGAGGGATAGCGGTAGTGGAAGAAGCTCAGCACATGGGGATAGCGCAGCGAGTCGACGATGCCATAACTGACCACCTCGCCATCGAAGACATAGCCCTCCACGGTGCACTGCCAGCCGCCGATGATCTCCTCGGCCATGCAGAAATGGCCATCCACCGCGGCGATCTCCGGCGGCAGGCGAGCGTGTTCGAGCACCGTGTTGAAGGGGTCGGCGATGGTCCCGATGGAGTCACGAAGCTGTTCGATGGCCTGGTAGAAGTCTTCCGGCGTGTCGATGCGAAAGCCCAGCCGCGACCCGGACGACTTGATCGGCTTGACGAAGAAGGGGAAGTAGAGCCCCGCCTCGCCGATGCGGGTCATCGCCTCGTCATCGAAGGGATCGAAGGCGGTGAAGGCCGGGATATGGCCCGGGATCACCTCGCGCTGGACCCGGCGGCTCCAGTACTTGTGCTCGCACTTGAGCAGGCTCTCAAGCGAGGTGCTGCGGACACCGAAGCGCTCGCAGAGGATCGGCAGCATGGTCGAGACCGGGAAGTCCATGTAGCCGACGATGGCATCGATGGAACCCTCGAAGGCCTCGAGCTGGGCCGTGGCTTCCTCGAGCATCGCGGCGATATCGAAGATCTCGGTATCGTAGACCGCCTCGGGCGCGATCACCCCGTGAAAGCGCCAGCCCTCGGCCCCGCGCAGGGTCTCGAGTCGCTCGCGGTTGAAGTCGTTGAGCCCTACCACGAAGATATTCTTGATGTCAGTCATCTTGAGGATCCTTCAGTCGCTTTCGGGATACGCGAGGATGCAGAATCGGTGGACATCCTTCAGCATATCCTAGGGGGAAACCCGACTGAGCTGAAACCCGACGGCAGCCATAGGGTCTCAAGACAGGACGTCTCAAGACAGGACG
>NZ_JBDNGD010000509.1:0-1375 GCF_041689495.1 Halomonas sp.
CCAGGGCAACCTGCAAGCCCTCCCTGCCAAGGGCCGCGGCCAGGGCGGCACCGACCATCCCGCCGCCCACGATGATCACATCGACGCTATCGTTCATTGCTTCCCCCAGTCGCCAGCTGCCGGCCTGGCCTATCGCCATGGTCCTGAATGTCAAGAATACCAAGGACGGGAGGCCCACAGCCATGCTTGACATGGACAGGGCCTCCGGTGAGGCGAGGGGAGTGTGCTACGCTCGCTGAATTCCCGACCGCGACCGGCAAGGATGTCGCCCATGTCCCCGTCCCGTTCCCTGATGATCCTTCTCGGCTGGCTGGCCCTGGTCGTGTTGACCGCGTCCAGCGGCGTCGCCACCCCGCCCGGCGCCTGGTACGCCGCCCTGGACAAACCGCCGCTTACCCCACCCAGTATCGCCTTCCCGATCGCCTGGACCGCGCTCTACCTGCTCATGGCCCTGGCGGCCTGGCGCGCCACCCTGGCTTCCCCGTGTGGCGCACGCTGGCATACCCTCTGGCCCTTCGTCGCCCAGCTCGCCGCCTACCTGGCCTGGGTAAGCTTCGCGGCCTACCTCAACGCCGCGACCTGGTGGCTCAATGGCGGCTAGGCTGGTGTCGTAAAGGCACTGGCGAGTGCAGACATCCGTGGATGGCGTCGAGGTGCTACGCTAGAGGCAGTACGCCCGTCACGGATGATCACCCCCCCCCCATGCCTGCCGCCCTTCGCTATCGTCGTTATCAACGCCCCCTCATGCCGCTAGTCCTGCTGGCCATTGCCCTGGGACTCGCCGGTTGCGATGGGGTCGACACCCGGGTGGAGAAGCCGACGCCTCGCCCGAGAGTCTCGCCGGAATCCGCCGGCTTTTCGGGTGAGGCCATGGTGCGCCAGGCCGACATGGCCAGTCTCAGCCGCCCAGCAGAGGGGAGTGCCAAGGATGAGACACAGGCCCGCATCGAGGAACGCCGCAACTACAGCCTGCAGTTCGATGATACCGAGCCGCTGGTGGCGGCCTATCGCGAGACCCATGACGCCTGCCTGGCGGCCGCCGAATGCCGAGTGGAGCAGGGAAGCCTGCAGACGCCCCGTCATGGCCTGGCCAATGGCTACCTGGCCATGCGTGTGGACCGCGACCTCAGGTCACCGACACCGTGGCGATCTCGGCCAGCTTCCAGGAACAACGCTGGGTGGAACCCCGCCAGCACGGCGTGCTCGCCCCCCTGTGGCGGGCGCTGGACCGCAGTACCACGCTGTTCTTCGAGTCGATGGGCCAGGTCATCCTGGTGGTGGTGTTCCTCACGCCCTGGCTGGTGCTCGGCCTGCCCGTCTTGTGGCTGCTCAGCCGGCTGTGGCGGCCGGTGCGCCGGGCGTTCTCCCGGCTGGG
>NZ_JBDNGD010000510.1:0-2977 GCF_041689495.1 Halomonas sp.
CAGATAGGGACCGAACTGTCTCACGACGTTCTGAACCCAGCTCGCGTACCGCTTTAATTGGCGAACAGCCAAACCCTTGGGACCTTCTCCAGCCCCAGGATGCGATGAGCCGACATCGAGGTGCCAAACCTCCCCGTCGATATGAACTCTTGGGGGAGATAAGCCTGTTATCCCCGGAGTACCTTTTATCCTTTGAGCGACGGCCCTTCCATGTGGTGCCGCCGGATCACTAAACCCTGCTTTCGCAGCTGCTCGACCTGTATGTCTCGCAGTCAAGCACCCTTATGCTTTTACACGCTACACGCGATTGCCGACCGCGTTGAGGGTACCTTTGGGAGCCTCCGTTACTGTTTAGGAGGCGACCGCCCCAGTCAAACTACCCACCATACACTGTCCTCCCGCTATGGAGAGTTAGAATTCACCGCCTGCAAGGGTGGTATTTCAGGGGGGGCTCCACCGGCGCTGGCGCGCCGGCTTCCGGGCCTCCCACCTATCCTGCACGGGCGGGCGGTAAAACCAATATAAAGCTGTAGTAAAGGTTCACGGGGTCTTTCCGTCCCGCTGCGGGTAATCGGCGTCATCACCGATACCTCAATTTCACCGAGCTCGTAGCCGAGACAGCGTCCAATTCGTTGCACCATTCGTGCAGGTCGGAACTTACCCGACAAGGAATTTCGCTACCTTAGGACCGTTATAGTTACGGCCGCCGTTTACCGGGGCTTCAGTCGAAGGCTTCATGGGCGAACCCATTAACCTCCTTCCTTGACCTTCCGGCACCGGGCAGGTGTCAGCCCCTATACATCGTCTTGCGACTTAGCAGAGGCCTGTGTTTTTGTTAAACAGTCGATTGGACCGGGTCACTGCGCCCCGCCGGCCACCCGAAGGCGACCATTGGGGGGTCCTTCTCCCGAAGTTACGGACCGAGTTTGCCGAGTTCCTTAGCTACGATTTACTCGAGCACCTTAGCATTCTCTGCTCATCTACCTGTGTTGGTTTGGGGTACGAGCGAGTCCTGGCAATCAGCGAGGTGTTTCTTGGCAGCATGCTTACCCACACTATCGGTTTGCCCGTAGGCTCCCCGTACTGTCGGGCCTCGGCCTGGTGGCGGGTGGATTTTCCGGCCCGCCGGCCTGCGCCCTTTAACCTCCCATTCCGTCGGGAGGCGGTGGTGTCACGTCTGCGTAACCCCTGCTGATTATGGCCAGACCTCGGTACCGGAATATTTAACCGGTTGTCCATCGGCTTCGCCCAACGGCTACGCCTTAGGTCTCGACTAACCCTGATCCGATTAGCGTTGATCAGGAACCCTTAGATTTTCGGTGGACGGGTTTCGCACCCGTCTTATCGTTACTCATACCTACAGTTTCGCTTCCAGGTCCTCCACTCGGCCTTACAGCCAAACTTCGATGGGCCTGGAATGCTCCCCTACCACTCTATCCGCCGGATGGCGGATAGAATCCGCAGCTTCGGCACCACACTTATGCCCGCAAATTTTCGACGCCGGGCCGCTCGACTAGTGAGCTATTACGCACTCTTTCAAGGAATGGCTGCTTCTAAGCCAACCTCCTAGTTGTCTGGGCAACCCAACTTTCTTTATGCAACTTAGTATGGATTTAGGGGCCTTAGCTGGCGATCTGGGATCTTTCCCTCTTGCGACCGGACGTTATCACCCGGCCACTGACTACCTGGTAACACTACTCGGCATTCGGAGTTTGTCTAGGGTTGGTAGGCGGTGAAGCCCCCTAGCCTAATCAGTGCTCTACCTCCGAGCAGCTACACACCAGATGCTATACCTAAATATATTTCGGGGAGAACGAGCTATTTCCACGTTTGATTGGCCTTTCACCCCTATCCACAACTCATCCGATGGCTTTTCAGCGCCAGGCGGTTCGGGCCTCCACGTCGTCTTACCGACGCTTCACCCTGGTCATGGATAGATCACGTGGTTTCGCGTCTGCCCCAGCCTACTGGGCGCCCACTTGGGACTCGCTTTCGCTGCGGCTGTCTCCGCTAAGCGGATTAACCTTGCAGGCCAGGTGCAACTCGTAGGTTCATTATACAAAAGGCACGCCGTCACATCCATAATCCGAAGATTACAGACGCTCCGACCGCTTGTAAGCGTATGGTTTCAGGTACTGTTTCACTCGCCTTCTCGGCGTTCTTTTCACCTTTCCCTCACGGTACTGGTTCACTATCGGTCATATGCAATACTATAGCCTTGCCGGATGGTGCCGGCTGGTTCCCACAGGATTTCTCCGGTCCCGTGGTACTCAGGGAATCCCACCGGGGCACCGCGCGTACGTCTACAGGCCTATCACCTTCTGTGGGGCGGCTTTCCAGTCCGCTTCGTCTTTGCTCGGATTCCGTTTGTGGGCCCTACAACCCCCGACCCATAAATGGGGCGGGTTTGGGCTCACCCCCGTTCGCTCGCCGCTACTTGGGGAATCACTGTATTGTTTTCTGCTCCTGGGGGTACTTAGATGTTTCAGTTCCCCCCGTTTGACTTCTCCCGAATACTCGGGAGATACCTCCGATAAATCGGAGGTGGGTTGCCCCATTCGGACACCTGCGGATCCACGCTCTTGTGCAGCTCCCCGCAGCTTTTCGCAGCTTTACACGTCCTTCATCGCTCGCATATGCCAAGGCATTCACCATACGCCCTTCTATGTTTACACTGTATGGCTTGCAGCGCAAGCCACCAGTGCGATGACGCTCAATTCTAACCTTTGCTCCTGTGCCCGCCAGGTGGCCGGCACAGGATAAATCTGTTGTAAATCTATCAGCTTCACTACGTCAAAGAACACTTTTGAATCTATGATTGATGATTGGCAGTTCATGATTTACCATCAATCGCCAATCGTAGATCCCGTTGTATGTAAAAATTTTAATGGCCATGCACGCGCCGGGCGCACAGACTTTCGATTTATCGTTGGTGATGGTTGCTTCATTCTAATCACCAATCATAAATCCAAAATCC
>NZ_JBDNGD010000511.1:0-11457 GCF_041689495.1 Halomonas sp.
AATTCCTGGCGAGTGGAGGGTTTCTCGCGGAAGGCACCGAGCATCACCGAGGAGGTCATGCTGGAATTCTGCTTCTCGACACCACGCATCATCATGCACAGATGACGCGCCTCTATCACTACCGCTACCCCGCTCGCCTCGGTCACCTGCGAAACGGCCTCGGCGATCTGGCGAGTCAGGTTCTCCTGGATCTGCATGCGTCGGGCATACATGTCGACGATGCGGGCGAACTTGGAAAGCCCCAGAACCCGACCCTTGGGCAGGTAGGCGATGTGACACTTGCCGATGAAGGGCA
Source organism: Halomonas sp. (assembly GCF_041689495.1). Classification (GTDB taxonomy): domain Bacteria; phylum Pseudomonadota; class Gammaproteobacteria; order Pseudomonadales; family Halomonadaceae; genus Halomonas. Next base: position 296 of record NZ_JBDNGD010000511.1, read on the forward strand.
GCAGATGGTGTTCGCACATGGAGTAGAGCTCGATGTCCTTGACCAGAACCATCTCGTCGGTTTCCGACTCGAAGACCGCCCCATTGACGATCTCCTCGAGGGACTGATGGTAGCCACGATTGAGGAACTGCATGGCCTTGGCGGCCCGCATGGGCGTGTCGCGCAACCCTTCCCGTTCCGGGTTTTCTCCCAGTTGAGAAATGATCTGACGATAGTGTTGGGCGAGTTCATCGGTCATCGTGGGATTCCAGGGCGATAATTTGTACAAATCAAATACATATATAGCGATCTGTACAATAGTCGAGGCATTCTGAGATACAATTCTAGCCTACACCCGGTCGGCATGCAGGCCGAACAGTAACATCAAGTCGCGCCGGGGAGCCTCGGCTTCCCGGCTGTTGCTTTTCGGCAGCTATGGTAGAGTGACGGGAATACCGGTTAACCCGCTGTACCCCAACCCCAGGCATCCTCGAGAGTCCGACATGACCAAGCTCCCCCTTCGACTCCTGGCACCCTTCCTGCTGCTTCCCTCACTGGCGTTGGCCGAGACCCTCACGCTACCCGACGACGCCAGCGTGGAAGTCCAGGTCATCGAGGGCCTCCAGCTCGATCAGGACACCCCACGACAGGATGATATCGCGATGCGGCCTGTGGCCGACGGCAGTGGCTCCCACCAGTTGCCCACTTTCTGTGTGCTGATCGGAGATGCCATGATCGATGGCGAGCGGGTTCGCATTTCCACCAAGGCCTTGACCTGCATAGAGACCGACGACGGCGACAGCGAGATCTACAGCGGTGAAATCGCCGCCTCGGCCTATGGTGCCGACGGCAGCTACGGCATCGGCGCCTGTGAGGAAGGCCGTTGCGCCCTGGGCCCGGATAGCGGCTTCGAGTTGCGCCTCTCCAGCGCCTTGGCCATCGAGCAGCAGGACAACCCCTCGGCCCACATCAACGAGCAACGCCGCCAGGCGGATGGCACCGGCACCGGCATCGCCAATCCGGTTCCCGCCGATCGGCCCGAACCCGATCGGTAAGCCTCCAACACCGCGACTGGCGGCGCCTCGCTGTCATGCCAGCCAGGGCTTCGCCGCCAGCGCCAGCTTCTGTTGCTCCAGCATGCGCAGGTGACTGTCCCAATACCCCGCATCCGCGAGCCAGGGAAAGGCCAGCGGAAAGGCGGGATCCTCCCAGCGAGCCACCAGCCAGGCGCTATGACGCAACAATCGCAGCGTCCTCAGCGGCTCGACCAGCGACAGCTCCGAGCGGTCGAACTCCCGGTGCTGCTCATAGCCCTCGATGACCTCGGAAAGCTGCATCTGCCGCTCGGCATCCTGCTGGGCGGTAAACAGCATCCACAGGTCCTGCACGGCCGGTGCCATCAGGCAGTCATCGAAATCGACCAGGGCGAAGTGGTCGTCACGCCCGAGGATATTGCCGAGATGACAGTCGCCATGCACCCGCATCGACCGCTCGGGCGTCCAGGCATGGGAGGCCAGGCTCTCGTGGAGCTCGGCGGTGATCCGTTCATAGGCGCGCCGCTGACGCCGCTCCAGCCAGTGACTTCCCAGGACCCGATCACGTGCCTCGATCACCATCCCGTCCAGATTCAGGGTCGCGCGATGCACAAACCCCCTGCGCTCGCCCACCGCATGAATCGAACCGATCACGTCACCCAGGACGAAGAGATGGGCAGGATTCTCCAACTCAGGCGCCTGGCCCGGTAGCTGGGGAAAGAGCGCAAAGCGAAAGCCCTCGCCGCGATGCAGGCTGACACCCGCCTCATCGCGCCAGGGCGCGGCCACCGCGGCTCCCGCCTCTTCCAGCTCGGCCAGGAAATCATGTTCCTCCTGGATACACTCATCACTCCAGCGTTCGGGGCGATAGAACTTGACCACCCAACGACGACGGTCCTCGTCGTGAACCATGTAGACCCGGTTCTCGTAGCTGTTCAGGGTGAAGGGCTCTCCAGGCAGCCAGAAGCCCAGGGACTCCACCGCCGCCACTACCCGGGCGGGCGACAGGCTGGCAAAGGGATGTGGTCTGCGTTCCATGAGGACTCCGGATCATCGAGACACTCATGTTATCAGAGCGAGTCACGCGGCGTACGCGATATCGCCCAGGCCTCGATCTCCTCGGCACCGGCCTTCCGACAGGCGGTTGCCAGTGCGTCCAGGGTCGCGCCGGTGGTCATGACATCATCCAGCAGGACCACGCGGGAAGGCAGGGGGGATGGCACGCGAAAGGCACGCCGCAGGTTGGTGAAACGTGCCGCGCGGGCCAGGTCGCGCTGGCTCGGAGTATTGCGTAGCCGTTCGGCAGGGATCAAGGGGCGTTCCAGGTGCCTCGCCAGGCGTCGCGCCAGCCATTGCGCCTGATCGAATCCGCGTTCCCGGGCACGCCTTGGGTGCAGGGGCACCGCCACCACCGCCTCGGGCCAATCCCACGACGCTGCCGGCAAGCCGGCCAGCAAGAGTTCCAGGAGCACGGTACCGGCCCGCGGCGAGGCATGGAACTTGAAGCCCTGCATGAGGGCAGCGACCTCTTCGGTATAGCGCAGCGGGACACGCGCACGATCGAAGGCGGGCGGTGATTGCAGGCAATGCCCGCAGCGCCTGGCCCTGAGCTGTCCGGGCTGGGGTTCGGCACAGCGAGGACAGGCCGGCAGGTTCCAGGGCAGGGACGTAAAGCAGTCCTCACACCAAGGATACATTCTGCACCCCTCGTCAAGGCAGAAGGCGCAGCGACCCGGCAAGGCCTGGCGCAGCCGTTCGTCAACCCAACGCAACCAGGAAGTTGACAAGCGGACATAAGCCCTTAAGCTGTTCGTCAACCGCAATGATCCAATCAAGTTTACCACAAGCGAGTCTCCCCATGGCCTCAATGCCACGAACACCCAGCACCGATACCCAGACACTAGCCGGCCTGGGGAGCATTCGCCATGACTGGCGACTCGACGAGATCGAGGCCCTGTTCGCCCTGCCCTTCAATGACCTCCTCTTCCGTGCCCAGCAGGTTCACCGGGAACACTTCGATCCCAATGCCGTCCAGGTTTCCACCCTGCTCTCCATCAAGACCGGCGCCTGCCCCGAGGACTGCATGTACTGCCCCCAGTCCGGCCACTACAACACCGGCCTTGGCAAGGAAAAGCTCCTGGAGGTGGAGAAGGTGGTAGAACAGGCCAGGGCAGCGCTCGATGCCGGTGCCAGCCGTTTCTGCATGGGCGCTGCCTGGCGCAGCCCCCGGGACAGGGATCTGGAGTTGGTGCTGGAGATGGTCCGTCGGGTCAAGGCCCTGGGCCTGGAGACCTGCATGACCCTGGGCATGCTGGATACCGCCCAGGCACAACGCCTCTCCAATGCCGGTCTCGACTATTACAACCACAACCTGGATACCTCGCCGGACTACTACGGCAAGATCATCACCACCCGCACCTATGCCGATCGCCTGGATACCCTGGCCAGCGTGCGCGAGGCCGGCATGAAGGTCTGCGCCGGGGGGATCCTGGGCATGGGTGAGGCGCCGTCCGACCGTGCCGGCCTGCTCCAACAGTTGGCCAGGCTGGACCCACACCCGGAATCGGTCCCCATCAACATGCTGATCAAGATTCCCGGCACCCCGCTGGAAAACGTCGAGGATCTCGACCCCATCGAATTCATCCGAGCCATCGCCGTGGCCCGCCTGCTGATGCCGAAGAGCCATGTGCGACTCTCCGCCGGCCGCGAATCCATGAGCGAGTCCACCCAGGCACTGGCCTTCCACGCCGGGGCCAACTCCATCTTCTATGGCGACACTCTGCTGACCGCCGGCAATCCCGAGGTGGAACGTGACCAGGCCCTGTTCGCCAAGCTCGGCCTGCATCCCGAGACCCGCACCCACGACGTTCAGGACCAGGCCGACCTCGAGGCCGCCATGATGCGCCAGGCTGCGAAGCGGCCCGACGATCGGTATTACGACGCCACCCGGGTATAACTGGCCATGCAGGACGCCTGGACCCGACATCTGGCCGAGCGGGCCGACGCCTATCGCCACCGTGGGCTCTGGCGACAGCGCCGCACCCTGGACCCAGCGCTGATCGACTTCGCCGGCAACGACTACCTGGGCCTGGCCCGGGACCCGCGACTGGCCGAAGCCCAGGCGGAGGGGGCACGACGCTTCGGCGCCGGTGCCCGGGCCTCGCACCTGGTCAGCGGGCACCTGCCGGCACACCAGGCCCTGGAGGCGCGCCTCGCCGAACTGACCGGCCGGCCGCGGGCGCTGCTCTTCTCCACCGGCTACATGGCCAACCTGGGCAGCCTCCAGGCACTCTGCGACGACCGAACAGCAGTCTTCCAGGACCGACTCAACCATGCCTCGCTGCTGGACGGCGCCGTCCTGGCAAAGGCCCGCTCTCGCCGCTTCCACCATCGCGATCTCGGGGATCTCGAGCGCCTGCTCCGGCGCAGCTCCCGCGAGACCCGCAAGCTGGTGGTCAGCGACGGCGTCTTCAGCATGGACGGTGACCTGGCGGATGTGGCGGGGCTTGCCACGACCAGTGCCCGTCACGGCGCATGGCTGATGATCGACGACGCCCACGGACTGGGCGTGCTGGGCGCCCGGGGTGATGGCAGTGTGGGCCGCGTCCATGGCATGGATCAGGTTCCCATCCTGGTCGGCACCCTGGGCAAGGCGCTGGGGTCTGCCGGTGCCTTCGTGGCCGGCAGCCAGGCACTGATCGAGCACCTGATCCAGTTCGCCCGTCCCTACATTTATACCACCGCCCAGCCGCCCGGAGTGGCCGCCGCCACCCTGAAAGCCCTGGAGCTGCTTGAGACCGAACCCGAACGGCGCACGCACCTGGCGGCCCTGATCGCGCGTTTTCGCACCGAGGCCGCCATGCTCGGCTTGCCCCTTGCCGACTCCCCCACGTCGATCCAGCCGCTGATGTTGGGCGACAGCCAAGCGACCTTGCGCTGGGCCGAGCGCCTTCGAGAGCGTGGCCTGCTGGTCGGCGCCATCCGCGAGCCCACCGTGCCCCGCGGCCAGGCACGGTTGCGCATCACCCTGAGCGCAGCCCACGGCGAAGGCGACCTCGACGCCCTGCTCCAGGCACTGGCCGACCTCCAGGTAGAAGACAGTCGCCACCGCGAAGCGGTGACCCCATGAGTCATCTTATCCTGCTCTCCGGCTGGGGAATCGACGCCCGTATCTGGCAAACACTCGAAAGCCACTGGCCGGCCGGCATCGAGGTCAGCGCCCCGGACTGGCCCGGCTATGGCGGAAAACCTGCCCTGGAAGATCCCGGCGATATCGGGGAACTGGCCCGGGCGATGGCGGGAGATCTCCCCGCGGAGGCCGTCTGGGTGGGCTGGTCACTGGGCGGACTGCTGGCCACGGCACTGCTCGACCACCTGCCACACCCACGAGCCCTGGTGACGATCGGCATGGGGCCTCGCTTCTGCACCGAGGGCGGCATCTCCCGTCGAGAGCTTGCCGCCTTCCAGCGCGTCTTCGCCCGGGATCCCGAGGCCGTCCGACTGCACTTTCTGCGCTGGCAACTGCAGGGCGAACCCGCCCCACTCATCGCCCAGCGACAGCTGCTCGACCTGCTCGGGCCGACGCCCTCGGCGGACATCGCCACCCTCGCCGCCGGACTCGACCAGCTCGCCGAGCTCGACAACGGCAATCACCTGGCCGCGCCGCCCTGCCCCTTTTGGCGTCTCGCTGGCGAGCGGGATCGACTGCTCAGCCCCGCTCTGCGCCGGAGCGCCGACTACCGGCTGCGGGATGCCGGCCACTGCCCGATGCTGTCACGACCCGATGCCCTGGCCTGGCGACTCGCCGAAATTGTCCGACACGCGGTCGAACGCGACGACGACACGGCCACAATCGAGCGATGTTCACCATGAGCCTCTGCCCCGCCCGCCACCGGGAAGCCCAGGCAAGGGACTGGCAGCGCCGGGTGGCCCGAGCCTTCTCCCGGGCTGCCGACGGTTACCTCCAGCGCGCCGGTGCCCAGCAGGCCATGGGTGAGGCCCTCTGGGACCGGCTGCCCGAGCGAGCGTCGCGGGCCCTCGACCTGGGCTGTGGTCCAGGCCACTGGAGCACTCGGCTGGCCCAGCGATACGGCGCCGGTTGCAGGGTCACCGGCCTGGATCTCGCCCCTGGCATGCTCGAGGTGGCCAAGCGTCGCCATGGCGACCGCGTTCAATGGCTGTGCGCCGATGCCGCCGCCCTGCCGCTGCCCTTGCACAGCCAGGACCTGATCTTTTCGAACCTGGCCGTCCAGTGGTGTGCGGATCTCGAGACGGTGCTCAAGGAGCTTCGGCGCGTGCTGCGCCCCGGCGGCCGGGCGCTCATCACTACTCTGGCCCCCGGGACCCTGGCCGAGGTCGGCCACGCCTGGTCACGGCCAGGGCAACCGGCCGCGCTGCTCGATTTCCGCTCCCGGGACCGCCATTTGACGGCCGCCCAGCTGGCGGGGTTTTCCCGTTTCCGGGTAGAACCCGGCATCCGGCGATTCCATTACCCGGACCTCGCCGCGGTGATGGCCTCGATCAAGGGGATCGGCGCCCAGGTCAGCCGCCCCGGGGCCAGGCTCACCCGCGACGACCTGGCCAGGGCCGTGCGTCGCTTCGAAGCCTGGCGCGAGCCCGATGGTCTGCCCGTGACCTACCGACTGCTGACCCTGGACCTGGAGGCCTGATATGAGTGCCTTCTTCGTCACCGGCACCGATACCGACGCCGGCAAGACCCTGGTCACCAGCGGCCTGCTGGCCCTGGCACGCCGCCATGACCTGACCACCCTGGGCCTCAAGCCCGTGGCTGCCGGCTGCGAGGCGGCCGCCCTGGGTGACGGCACCACGGCGCTGCGTAACACCGACGCCCTGGCCCTGCAGGCCCAGAGCCGGCCGGCCATGTCCTACCAGGCGATCAATCCCTTCGCCTTCGCACCCGCCATCGCCCCCCACCTGGCCGCCCGCCGGGCCGGGGTCGCCCTCAGTCTGGAAGACCTGCTCCAGCAGATCCGCCCGCAGCTGGCCCTGGGTCGCGACCTCACCCTGATCGAGGGCGCCGGCGGCTGGCGGGTCCCCCTCAACGACACCCAGGACCTCTCGGCGCTCGCCGGAGATCTCGGGATGCCGGTGATCTTGGTGGTGGGGCTCAGGCTTGGCACCATCAGCCACGCCCGGCTCACCGCCGAGGCCATCGCCGCCGATGGCCAGCGGCTAGCCGCCTGGGTAGGCAACCTGCTTGCCCCGGCATTCGCCGCCGACGAGGGGCTCTACCGCGACAACCTGGTGACCCTGTCGGCCACCCTGCCCGCTCCCTGCCTGGGTGTGGTGCCGAGGCTGACCGCCGCTGGCCCCGAGGCGCTGGCCGAGGCCGCCGCCTACCATCTGGAACTGCCCGATGTCGATTGACTTGCCGAGGGCCGTCCGTACAATGTGGGCGTTTGCCCGTACGTGCGGATGTGGTGGAATTGGTAGACACGCCAGGTTTAGGTCCTGGTGCCTTCGGGCGTGGAGGTTCAAGTCCTCTCATCCGCACCATCTCGTTTTCCCTGACTCGACACCGATTCACCGACTTCCCTCGCGGAAGCGCGGCCATGTCCCGCGCCCGTCTTCTCATCTCCCTAGGTCCTTGTCTTCACGACTGATCCTTCACAACACGCCCGCCACTTCCCCGTTCCCACGGAGGCTTCCATGACGTCCCCCGTCTGGCACCCCTATGCCCATCTCAAGACCCAGCGCCCGGCCCCCAGGGTAATCGGCGGCGAGGGTCCGTCCTTCACCCTGGAGGGCGGCGAAACGCTGCTCGACGCCACCTGCTCCTGGTGGTGCATGATCCATGGCTATAGGCATCCTCGCCTTGTCCAGGCCATCCAGCAGCAGGCCGACGAGCTCTGCCATGTGATGCTCGGGGGCCTGACCCACGAGCCCGCCGACCGCCTGGCCCGGGCGCTGGTGCGTGTGACGCCCGAGGGCCTGAACCACGTCTTCTACTCCGACAGCGGCTCGGTGGGCATGGAGGTCGCCATGAAGATGGCCGTGCAGTTTCACTACCTGCGCAGCAAGCCCGGCAAGCATCGCCTGCTCTCGCTGATGAAGGCCTACCACGGCGACACCGCCGGCTGCATGGCGGTCTGCGACCCCGAGGAAGGCATGCACTCGCTGTTCGCCGGCTACCTGCCCCGCCACCACTTCGCCCCGGCCCCCACGGCGCCCTTCGATGCTGACGAGGCCGAGGCCCAACCCGATCTCGAGGCCCTGCGCGAGGTGCTGGAGTCCCACCACCAGGAGATCGCGGCGCTGCTGATGGAGCCGCTGCTGCAGGCCGCCGGCGGGCTCAACATGACCTCACCCCACTACCTCAGGGGCGCCCGTGCGCTCTGCGACGAGTTCGATGTGCTGCTGATCTTCGACGAGGTCGCCACCGGCTTCGGCCGCACGGGCAAGCTGTTCGCCGCCGACCATGCCGAGGTCACGCCGGACATCATGGTGCTCTCCAAGGGGCTCACCGGCGGCTATCTCGGCCATGCTGCGACCCTGGCCACCGATCGCGTGCATGACGCCTTCATCGGCGATAGCGAGATGCATGCCTTTATGCATGGGCCCACCTTCATGGGCAATCCACTGGCCTGCCGCGTGGCGCTCGAGAGCCTCGCGGTGTTCGAGGAGGAGGACTACCTGGGCCGCATCGCCGGGATCAACCGATTGTTGCGCGAGGCACTGCTCGATGACACCGAACTCTCCGCGCACCAGGCGGTGACGGACGTGCGGGTACTGGGCGCCACGGCGGTGATCGAGACCCGTGATGCCGCCGCCCTCGCCGGGGTGGCCGACTGGGCCCGCGAACAGGGGGTCTGGCTACGCCCCATCGGCCGCTGGCTATACACCATGCCAGCCTATATCACCGCCGAGGCCGAGATGCGACGCATCACCGACGTCATGAAGGGCTGGTTTCGCGAAGACCGGGGCGGATAGGATGAGGAAGGCGAAGGTGAACGTCACAACATCGGTGGATATGTGATCCACGACTGGGGACCGATCGATCCGCACTGGGTGGCCAAGCACGCCGAACGGCTGCGGCACAGCCTGGGCTACCCGACCCCATCATGAGCCGGCGAGTTCGGCGCGCCGCCTGGGCATCGAGCCCACCGACGACCCCGAGATCAAGCGTCCAGGTGATACCCCAGGGCATGCAGTTCCCCATGGACCCGATCCTTAGCCGCCGCCTCGCCAGGCGCCACATCACAGACGTCACCCGGTAGCGCCAGGACGCCGACCCTCTCGTGCTCCACCACCAGCGTCTCGCCACAGCGCCCACAGGCCAGGCGACGCTCCTGATCGGACACGTCACGCGCGACGATCTCTTCCAGCCCCATGCCGAACTGCAAGGTGTCGAGGGGCCAGAAACTGAAGCCCTCGCCTCGGCAATCTCGCCCCAGGGCCAGTGGCGTGCCGCACAGCATCAGGGTGACCGCCCCGCACCGGCATTCGCCATGGTAGTAGGGTCCATTGCTCATCTGCCATACCTCCGGATAAGTGAAGCGCCAGTGTGCACAGGACAGCGTCCTCCTACCAAGGGCTGCCATTCAGTGGCAATTGACAGCTTCCAAGATAGAAGGGATGGTAAACGGATGAGCATGGATACACATGAATCCGTCCGCCATGACGATGACACTTCGGCTGAGCTCGCAGCGCAGCTGGACGCAGCAATCGCCCGGCTTGCCGCCGCCAATGCCATCGAGGAGGTATCGCCGGTATTCGAGGTGCTCGAACCGGCCCGGGCACTAATGGTCGATGCCGGGGGGCTGGAGCTACTCTACGCCCGTGTGCCGGCGCTCGAGGCCGCCGGGTTCTTCCGTGGCAGTGACTGGGATTATCCTCAGACCCTGGTGCCTTCGCTCGCCGTCCGTACCATGCGTCATGGCGACCCGGTCGCCACCCTGGTCGAAAGCCTGAGCCAGATTCGCCTGCTGGCTGTTGCCAAGGGCGACTATTCGCACCCTTCGGTCTCGGCGGAGCACGCTCATCACTTTCTCGCTCAGGTGATGGCCATGAACCTCGATCTGGTGGTCGGCGACCTGAACGAAAGCGATCGGCTGCGACCCGACAGGCTCGGCTACGCCGTCCAGAACCTGTATCACTACCTCCTGCAACACCTGGGCTACGAGAATCTTCTCGAGCACCTGGTGGCCGAGGTCTGGCGGATTCTCGAGCAACGCCCGGTACAGGTGGATGGCGTCAAGCACATGGTGACCCAGATCGCCGCCTGCCTGAACTCGCCGGACACCAGCGTGGGAGAGGCCGGGGAGGATGCCCGTAAACTCGTCAATGCCGTCTTCGGTCCCACCGACGGCTGCCGCGAAGACCCCGGCTTCGATGTCTACGCCGAGCGGCTCGCCGCCATGGACGATGCGACGCTGCTGCAGGAAGCTATCGGCTTCGCGCAGGCGATGCACAGCACCGGCCTGGTCTCGCCCTACATGCCGGGCTTCATCCGTTACCTGCGGACCCGATGGAACGAACTGATCCCCACGGCACTGGGCCTGAGCCATACGGGGGCAGACGCCTTCCACTGCTACCCGACCTGATCCATACGCTGATCGATGAAGCCCTCTTTGCCGAAACCAGCCAGGCGGCCTACGGCCTCGCCATGATGCTCGAACGAGGCGTCCTTTACTCGCCTCCGGTAGCACCGTCGTTGTGGCGCCAGTTACGGCTGTCGTTGTGCGATGCCGCAGCAGAGAAGACCGTGGCCGTCTTTGGCAGCCATCGCTCTCCGGAATGCTTCCTGCTGGCTGACGTCCTCAATGTGCTCGGCCGACCACTGGGTGTAGGTCAGGGCAATTACCCAACCTGCCAGTCCACGCACGCCCTGTCCATGTGGGCCTACAACATGCCGGCGGACCTGCTCCGCATCGTCGCCTGGGCGGCGCGAGACGACGAGATCGTGATGCGCTTCGAGGGTCATAACATTTCCTCCCGCGAGCTCGGCGCCGGCCTGGCAGCCGAGCCACCCGTGGATGTGGACGCTGTCTCCCTGCTCACCGTCCACCGGCGGGCTGAAGGACTTCGAGGGCTTCATCCGAGACTTCTGCGCGGCCTATCATCCCTACTACAACGGCAACATTCCGGTCATCAACCCGCAACCGGCGGGTATTGCCGTCACCGACAGTG
>NZ_JBDNGD010000512.1:0-4506 GCF_041689495.1 Halomonas sp.
ACGGCGTGTCCGTGCTGTCCGATGCACAGGGCAAGACCCGCATCTTCCAGGGAACCGGCGAGATCCGCGACCAGCTGGGCGATATCGGCCTGACCCATGGCGTACTGACCTGGGCAGACCAATGCGGCGACGAGATGATCGGTGTATCGGGCAAGGCCATCACACCCGATGAGATGCTTGCCTACGGGACACGGATTTCCTTCCGCTGAGGGCCACAGGAATCATGAAGGGGGCTTGATTGCGGCGGAAGTGATCCCGAACGACCAACGACCTGCAGTTACCGCTGGTCGTTCGTGCGTCTACTTCCACTATGCCTGATCGTCCTGCTGCTGGCCGGCCGGGCCGGCGCCCTGATTCGATCCGTTTCGCCTCGGGGAGGACAACTTTAAAAAATATGATTATAAGAAATCAGTTTTAAACTGCTATTCAGTTATATATGACAAGGCGCTAGACTAGGCGTCAATGCTTTCTGACGGAGTCCCCCCTGCCATGTCACTTCGCACCCCCCTGGCGGCCCTGTTCGCCGGCCTGCTGACCTTCTCCGGCCTGTCCCAGGCCGACGAACACACCACCACCCTTGAGGTCGGCTACATGCCGATCCTGCCGGTCGCGCAGCTGTTCGTCATGGAGGGCGAGGGCTGGACCGAGGAGGCGGGTCTGGATCTGGAGCTGACCCGCTTCTCGAGCGGTCCGGCCATGGTCCAGGCGCTGGCCTCCGGCGAGTTGGATATCATGTATTTCGGCATTGGTCCGGCCATGGTCGCGCGTGCCAACGGCGTGCCGATCAAGGTGCTGGCCTCGAGCATCCAGGAGCAGATCGGCCTGGTGGCGCGCGGCGACTTCGCTGCGGCCTTCGAGGACAACGATGCCGCCCAGGCCATCGCCCGCTTCACCGAAGAGCAGGGTCGCAAGCCGAAGATCGCCACCTTCCCCCAGGGCTCGGTGCCGGACACCGTGCTGCGCTACTGGCTGATCGAACAGCTGGGCGTGGGCCTGGAGGCGGTGGAGGTCATCGCCATGGGCGCCGACCGCGTACAGCAAGCGCTGCTGGCCGGTGCGGTGGATGCCGCCTCGATTCTGGAGCCGATCCTGACCACGGTGCAGGAGCGCGATGACAGCGCGCGGGTGGTGGCACGCGCCGACGAGATGCTGCCGGGCCAGCCGGGTGCCGTGCTGGCCACCCGTGAAGCTACCCTCAAGGCGCATCCCGAGGCGATGCGCGAGCTCATGGCACTCCACCTGCGAGCCACCGACATGCTGATCGAGGAGCCCGAGCGCGCGGCGCCGCATGTGCGCGAGTTCGTCGGCCGCCGGCTGATCGACCTGGCCACCGTCGAGACGGCGCTGAGCTCGCCGTCATCCAATTACATCAGCGATCCCCACGCCATCCGCGAAGGCACGCGTCGCATGCACGACTTCCAACTGAGCCAGGGCACACTGCGCAAGGAAGTGGATCTCGACGCCCTGTTCGACACGCGACTCTTCGACGAGGTAAGCGAGGAGCTGTCCGCGCAATGAGCCCGGCAATGACCCGTTCTCGGCGCAGCCTGTTGAGCGCCGCGGGCCTCGTCGCCTTCGTGTTGCTGTGGGAGCTGGCGCTGCGCAGCGGTTTGCTGCCGGGTAGCCTGGTGCCGCTGCCATCCTCGATTCCGCAGGTGTTCTGGTACGAGCTGGCCGACGGCATCTGGCTGGACGTGGTGCGCTCGAGCCTCAGCCACTACAGCGTGGGGCTACTGCTGGGCTCCAGCCTGGGCATCATTGTGGGCATGTCGGCCGCGTTGCTGCCCAGGTTCAACGCCGCGCATGCCTGGCTGGCCCGGTTGCTGCGCCCGATTCCGCCGCTGGCGTGGATCCCCTTCGCCATCATCTGGTTCGGCATCAACCCCTCGGCGGCGGCGTTCATCATCAGCATCGGGGTGTTCTGGATCAACTACTTCGCCAGCTACAGCGCGGTGCACTCACTGGACCCCGGCTATGAGGAAGTGGCTCGCGCCTTCGGGCAGCAGCGTTTTCTGGCCCAGTTGACCAAGGTCAACCTGCCGGCGGCGGCCCCGGGCATCCTCGGCGGCCTGCGCGCCGGCCTCGGCCAGGGCTGGATGACAGTGGTCGCTGCCGAGCTGTTCGGCATTCCCGGCATCGGCCAGCGCATGATGGAGGCCTCGAGCCTGCTGGCCACCGACATCGTGGTGGTCTACATGCTGACCATCGCCGGGCTGTATGCACTGTTCGATTTCCTTTTCATGCTGATTCAACGCCGACTGCTGAGGTGGCAGCCGTGACGGCACCCGTGACACCTGCCGGGGCGCCCCCCTCTACCGTGACGTCCGTCAGTCCGGCACTCAACGCCCGGGACATCAGCCTCGGCTTCGGCGACACCACCGTGCTGGCCGGGGTCGAGCTGGCGCTATATTCCCGCGAGTTCGTGGCGGTAGTGGGTGCCTCGGGAGTCGGCAAGTCGACCCTGCTTCGAGCGCTCACTGGCCTGCTCGCCCCGCAGTCCGGCGAGGTGGACATCCCCGACGGCAAGGACGACGGCACCCGCGCCTGGTCGATGGTCTTCCAGGCCCCGCGACTGTTCCCGTGGCGACGAGTACGCGCCAATGTGGAACTGGGACTCGAAGGCCTTGGGCTGTCGCGTGCCGAGCGACGCGAGCGGGCCATGCAGCCGCTGATGCTGGTCGGCCTGGATGCCTACGCCGAGCGCTGGCCACATACGCTGTCGGGCGGCCAGCAGCAGCGGGTCGGCATCGCGCGGGCACTGGCCGTGCGGCCCAGGGTACTGTTCATGGACGAGCCCTTCTCGTCGCTGGATGCCATCACCCGCCGACGGCTGCAACAGGAACTGATCGCCCTGCGCCGACGCACCGAGGCCGCCATCGTCTTCGTCACCCACGACATCGAGGAAGCGGTACTGCTCGCCGACCGGGTGATGGTACTGGGCAACCAGGAGGCGGATCAGCCCGCGCGGGTCGTCGAGACCCTGGGCATCAACCTGCCGCTCGACGAGCGTCGCGACCTCCCGGACTTCGCTCCGCTGGTGCGGCGCGTCGAAGCGATCATCGGCAACCAATGACCACGGCATCACTCCCGGAGATCACCATGACACCCCTTCGCGTGCTGCTTCACGCGCCCACGGCCGAGGCCCTGGCTCGTGCCCGGCGTAACGCCGCCAACCTGCACATCGCCCGACCCGATGCCGAGGTACTGATCATCGCCAATGCCGGCGCCGTGGCCACCGCCCTGGCCACCCCTGACGCGACCGACCCGCTGCTGCGGCTGTGCCGCAATTCGCTGGCGGCCCAGGGGCTCGACAATACCCGCGAGTTAGTCGAGGTCGAGGCGGCAGTGGTCACCCTGGCCGAGCTGCAGGCCGAAGGCTGGACCTATATCCGCGCTTGAGGTGGCGGGGCCGTGGATTTTTCCGTCCCCTTAAGCGGACGTTAAGTTGCCGCCACCAGAGTATCGGGGAAACGTCATGGAGACGCCCCGATGCAAAGCCCCGACATCCTGCCTTCCCCTGCGCCGTGCCGGCCAGCACCGGTGGACCTGTACCGGCCGCCGCTTGCCTGGCGCGAGGCCCTCCACTGGCTCGATCGACGCCGCCTGGAGCAGCTCGTCCGCCGATGCTTCGCCGCCGAGCACGGCGCCCGCATCGGCCACTTCCTGCCGCGTCTGTTCGGGCTCTGGCAGGCCGACCGGCCCCTTGCGGCGGTGGGCATGCGCGCCGCCGCAAGGGGTCCGCTGTTCCAGGAGCACTACCTGGACGCCAGCGCCGAGACCTTTCTCTCCCGCCGTCTCGGCCAGGCGACATCCCGCGACGAGATCGCCGAGATCGGCAACCTGGTGAGCCAGCGGCCGGGCCTGCAACGTTCGCTCTACCTCCACCTGGTAGAACAGCTGGCAGCGGAGGGCATCGCCTGGCTGCTGTTCACCGCCACGCCCGAGGTCCACAACGGCATCCGACGGCTGGGTGTCGACCTCCACCCGCTGATGCCCGCCGACCCGGCCCGCCTGGGGGCCGGCCAGGCCGAGTGGGGGCGCTACTACGACCGCCACCCCTGGGTGATGGCCGGCGACCTGCGCCGGGCTCATCGGGACCTCATCGACCGTGGCCTGCTGCCCCTGGCTCGCCCTGCGGAGGTGACCGATGCCAGGCTCGCCTGAGGCCTTCCTTGCGCGGCTGGCCCGCCACGCCGCCGAGCACCCCGACCGACCAGCCATGGACGACGGCCACCGCCAGCTCCGCTACGGCGAGCTGGCCACCGCACTGGATGACCGCTGTCGGCGCCTCGCCCGGAACGATGTGCGCCGGGTGGCGCTGGCGCTGGATAACGGCCTGGAATGGGCCCTTTGGGACCTGGCCCTGTTGCGGGAAGCGCGGGTCTCGGTGCCGGTGCCGACCTTCTTCAGCGACGTCCAGCGTCGCCACCTGGTGGCGAGCGCCGGCCTGGACGCCTGGATCGGCCCCGGCGCCGAGACGCTCGGCTTCTCCGCCACGCAGGACCC
>NZ_JBDNGD010000513.1:0-2835 GCF_041689495.1 Halomonas sp.
CTTGACCTTGTGGGAGGGAGCTTCAGCTCGCGATGCAGCGCGACGCGCTGCCGGTATCAGGCGCCTGGCGGCGCCATCGCCCGGCAGAGCCGGCCTCCCACGAAAACCTGTTCAGTGGTGGCCACCTCCTTCGCTGGAGGCGCCGCCCGCCCTTGGGAGAGCACCCCAGCGGCGGGGATCAAAAAGAGAATGCAGTAAGGCAGCATAATGCTCAGTATCAGAAGGACGCAGCCTAAGCAGCACCACAATCATTGACATCCTCCCCGACCTAAAGGACGGGGATTCCCAATTCATCGAGAACTGGACAGAGGTACTTGACCCATGCCACTTACATTCTCTCCAAGAGCTAACACCGCCAGCCCGGCGGCTTTAATGTTGACCGCAGCGTTCACGTCACGGTCGTGTTTAGTGGTGCAATCAGGGCACGTCCAGGCGCGGATATGCAGCGGCATCTTGTCCATCACATGCCCACACGCGGAGCAGCGTTTGCTCGACGGGTACCACTGGTCGATAGCGACCAACTGGCGATCCGCCCAGAGAGCCTTGTACTCCAACTGTCGGACGAACTCACCCCAGCCAGCGTCGCTAATAGACTTGGCGAGCCGAGGATTACGCAGCATGTTCTTCACCTTCAAGGATTCGACGCAGATCACTTGGTTCTCGTTGACGATCTGGCGGGACAGCTTGTGCAAGCCGTCCATCCGGCAATCAGAGATTTTGGCGTGAACACGGGCCACCTTCTGACGAGCCTTGGCGCGATTCCTGGAGCCGAGCTTTTTCTTGCTCAGCGCCCGTTGCGCCTTGGCCATCTTGGCCGCGTATTTTGCCGTATGGCGGGGATTGCCGGTTCGGATACCATCGCTGGTGACGAACAGGTCTTTCAGGCCGAGGTCGATGCCCACCATCTTCGGGGTGATGGGCAGTTCCTCGGGCTCGAACTCACACAGACAGCTGACGAAGTAGCGGCCTGCCGAGTCCTTGGAAACGGTAATAGTTGTCGGCTCGCTGGGCAGTTGCCGACTCCAGCGGATCACCAAGGGCTCCTTGCTCTTAGCCAGGAGCAACTGACCATCCCGGTATTTAAACGCCGAGCGCGTGAACTCCGCCGACTGGCGGTGCCGCTTGCTCTTGAAGTTCGGGTAGCGGGCACGGCCATCAAAGAAGTTCTTGAACGCGGTCTGCTGGTGGCGAAGGCACTGTTGAAGCGGGACGCAAGACACCTCGTTGAGAAACTCGGTCTCGGAGGTTTTCTTCATCCGGGAAAGCTCAGCATTCGCGCCCACGTAGCCGATCTTTTCCTGCCGCTGGTAAAAGGCATCCGTGCGGTAACGCAAGACCGCGTTGTAGACAAAACGCACACAACCGAACGTCCGGGCAAGAAGCTGTTCTTGCTCAGGCGTGGGGTAAAACCGGTATTTGTAGGCGCGTTTAGTCATGTGTCACAATATACCATCGATAGTGTGAAGATAGCAATACCTAAGAAGAAGGCAGCGAGATCAAAGGTCGTCTAGCGACGACGCGCTATCCCTCCCCGCCCTAAAGGACGGGGTTTCTCGCGCAAAATCTGATGAATAGGATGGACAAGGTCATTCCCATGACCTCTGGTTCTTCGGCAGGTTGCCCGCCGGATCATGAACCGATAAAACGTCACGAGAGGCCAGCGCCTCGGTGTAGAGAACCAGATTGGTCCAACCAGGATTGGCTAAAGAGGGAAACAGAATGCCGGTAGCCCCAGCCTCCAGCGCCGCATCAGCCAACAGCCAGCTGGGCGGCTCAATTCGATCGTTGAACCACAACCGTCGCCAATCACAGGTCAGCTCCTCCCACAAAGGATCCCATTCCGGGGTATAACCCTCGCTGAAATCCACGACCTTGGCAATTTGCACCTCATAACTCACTACCAGCCCCGGGGGCATCAAGGAAGAGAGTTGGCGGTATTCTTCCAGAGCGGTCGTCGCATCAAGGGCGAGATAGAGCGCAGGCAGGCCAGGCCGGTTCAGACGCCCACCATGCTCGGCAGCCCCTGCACCACTAGTGGGCGCATACGCCCAGCGGGGAACATGCACACGATAGGCCGGGCATTCCATGGCCCGCAATCTCACCCTACTGCCCCGGCCTTCAGCGCCTGCAGGTAGCGCACCAGATCCTGAGCTTTGCCTTGACTCACCAGCTGTTCCGGCGTCCGGTAATCGAAGGTACCGATAGGCTCATTGCGAAACCAGAACAGGGCGTGCCGGAAGTCGCCGTTGATATCCGTGGCGACGCGCAGCACCTGCAGCGCCTCGCGCAGGAAGCCTTGCAGCTTTTCACTTCCTTGGGCGCGCGAAAGCGTCACCCGGTGCACATGGGCGTCGGCGGCTAGCGCTTGCAGTTCCATGCTCAAGGCGCGGGCGAACAGCGTAGGGTCGATGATCGGCTTGCCCGCCGCCGTGGCGGATCGCTTGAGATCCTCCACGAACCGCGCGTAGGTCTCGGGGGCTTGGTACTCATCCGGATCAATAAGGGCTTCCGTACTCACGACGTTCAACCTCCCAGGCCAGACCGCCCTGACGCATCAAATAATGCATTGCTGCATTATTGCAACATATAAGCATCATAGCCTTCAGGCGGCAACACGTCCAAGCGCCAAGCGCCATCGCCCGGCGAAGCCGGCCTTGACCTTGTGGGAGGGAGCTTCAGCTCGCGATGCAGCGCGGCGGGCAACTGGAGCTGCCCTTGACCTTGTGGGAGGGAGCTTCAGCTCGCGATGCAGCGCGACGCGCTGCCGGTATCAGGCGCCTGGCGGCGCCATCGCCCGGCAGAGCCGGCCTCCCACGAAAACCTGTTCAGTGCTTA
>NZ_JBDNGD010000514.1:0-11110 GCF_041689495.1 Halomonas sp.
GTACTTGACCACGAGTATCATGAAACTCAAATTGTTCACATACTCGTGTGGCCAGATCAGTTCTGTGGGAGGTCTCTTTGCTCTTCAGTAGATTACGAATGTATTCTATGTTTGAGGGTTCCGAGAGTGTTCGCTTGATTTTATTTTGTATATGCATTCCCAAAGCATGCGTTAGTCAATGCATTTTGTCCAGTTGCTGCTTGTGGGTAAAAGGCAGGGCTAGCGGGGTTTCATCCTGCGCACGGCCGTCCAGCAGCGGGCGGCGGTGATCAGGTTGTCGCGCACCTCTAGGATCTCCATGCGAATGTTGCTGATCTGCAGACAGGCAGGCCCGTCGGGGAAGGATTCGAGATGCTCCAGGATGAGGCCATTCATGGTCTTGGGCCCGTCGGTGGGTAATTGCCAGCCCAGGGCCTTGTTGATGTCACGGATGTTGGCCGTGCCGTCGATCACATGGCTGCCGTCGTCCTGAAGATGGATTTCCTGATTCTGGCCCGCCACGTCGGTGGTGAATTCCCCAACGATCTCCTCGAGGATGTCCTCCAGGGTCACCAGGCCCTCCACGTCACCGTATTCATCGACCACGATGCCGATGCGGCGCTTTTGCTTCTGGAAATTGAAAAGCTGGGTGTGCAGTGGCGTCGACTCGGGAATGAAGTAAGGTTCGCGGGCTTCCTGGACGATGGCTGCCTTGGTCACCTCACCGCGGGAGAGGAATCGGGCGGCATTACGCAGGTGCAGCATGCCGATGATGTTGTTGATATCACCCTTGTAGACCGGCACGCGAGTATGCTGGCTGGTGCGTATCTGGGCCAGGATGTCTTCCAGGTCATGGTCAAGGTCGATACCGATCACCTCGTGGCGGGGCACGAGGATGTCGTTCACCGTGACGTTCTCCAGATCGAGGATCGACAGCAGCATCGCCTGGTGACGATAGGGGATCAAGGTGCCGGCTTCGTGGACCACGGTGCGCAATTCGTCACGGGTCAGATCGTCGCTGCCCCCTTCGATCTGATTGACGCCGAGCAGGCGAAGCAGGCCGTTGGAGATGGTGTTGACCAGCCATACCAGGGGGTACAGCAGCTTGAGCAGTGGCTCGAGGACGACGGAAGCCGGATAGGCAATATATTCCGGCTTGATGGCGGCGTAGGTCTTGGGCGTCACCTCGGCGAAGATCAGGATGGTGATGGTCAGCAGGGTGGTGGACACCACAGGACCTGTGACCTCACCGAAATAGTGGATGGCGATGATGGTCGCGATGGAGGCGGCGAGGTTGTTGACGAAGTTGTTGCCGATCAGTATCACGCCGATCAGACGATCCGGGCGAGACAGGAGTCGCATTACCCGTTGGGCGCGCGACTCGCCGCTGTTCGCCTGGTGGCTCAGGCGGTAGCGGTTGATGGACATCATGCCGGTCTCGGAACTGGAGAAGAAGGCGGAGAGACAGATGAGCAGGAACAGCAGGCCGAAAAGCAATCCCAACGGGAAGTCGTCGCTCAAGTCAAAGGATCCTCGGTGGCGTGTCAGTCCTGATTTGTATGCACTTCGTCAAGCAGTGTCAAGGTAACCTGCCGGCGGTGGGTGCTTCAGCCGCGGTTGATGAGCACTTCCAGAACGAATTTGCTGCCGAAGTAGGCCAGCAAGAGGATCGCACAGCCCCCCAGGGTCCAGCGCACCGCCCGCATGCCACGCCAGCCGAGCCGATGATGGCTGAACAGCAGGGTGGCGAAGATGACCCAGGCCGCCAGCGACAGGATGGTCTTGTGGGCGAGATGCTGGGCGAAGAGGTTATCCAGAAAGAGGATGCCGCTGGCGATGGATACTGTCAGCAGCGCCATGCCGGCCCAGATCAGCTCGAAAAGAATCCGCTCCACGGTGGTGAGCGGGGGCAGGGACTGGACGATGCCTCGGGTACGGTGATGGCGTAGTGCCTGGTTCTGTAAACCGAAGATGACCGCCTGGACGGCGGCGATCGACAGCACTGCGAAGGCCAGCGCCGAACTCAGCGCGTGCAGGGCGATACCCGGGGTGATCATGCTCGAGCCCTGATCGGTGCCGTTCAGGCCGACCGAGAGCAGCAGGGTCACTCCGGCGAGAGGAAAAAGGGCGACGGCGGCGTTGAGCACCGGCTTGAACAGGCTCACCAGGATCAGCAGCAATACCACCAGGGCACCGAGCAGGATGGCGCTGGTGGAAAGGCTCGACGCCGATAGCGCGCCCAGCTCGGCGAGAACGATGATCAGCGCGAGATGGAAGATTAGCCCGAAGGCGCCCATGGACCTTACCAGCAAGGGGTTCTGGGGCAGCCGGTGCGTCAGCGCCAGTCCTTGCCAGGAGGCGGCAGCGATATAGAGAATGAAGGCCAGGATGGCCAGGGTGAGCGCCTGCATCGATTGCTTCCCATGCGCATTCGCGCGCGCCAGTGATAATGGATGTGTCAGTGTGTCGATACTATACCCAATCCCCCAGGTGGCGGACAGACCGCAGGCGAGTCCCGATGGCTCATGGAGGCTCGACGCCGCAGCGCGTATAATCATCGGTCAATCGAGGGCCCTGGTACGGAGAGGCCAATGTTCCAGAATCTCAGTGAGCGTCTTTCACAGACGCTGAAGTCGATCAAGGGTCAGGCGCGCCTGACCGAGGACAACGTCAAGGACACCTTGCGTGAGGTGCGTCGAGCCCTACTCGAGGCGGATGTCGCCCTGCCGGTGGTCAAGGCCTTCATCGACCGCGTACGCGAGCGTGCCGTGGGTCAGGAAGTGTCCCAGAGCCTCTCCCCGGGGCAGCAGTTCGTCAAGATCGTTCAGCAGGAACTCGAGGCGATCATGGGCGAGGCCAACGAGGGTATGACCCTCAAGGGCTCCCCCGCCGTGGTGCTGATAGCCGGTCTGCAGGGGGCGGGCAAGACCACCTCGGTGGCCAAGCTGGCGCGCTACCTGCGCGAGCGCGAAAATAAGAAGGTGCTGGTGGTCTCGGCGGACGTCTACCGTCCGGCGGCCATCGACCAGCTCGAGACCCTGGCCCGGGAGGTCGAGGTCGACTTCTTCCCGTCGCGTTCCGACCAGCAGCCGGTGGCCATCGCCGAGGCGGCCATCAAGCATGCCAGGATCCAGTTTCATGATGTGGTGATCGTCGATACCGCCGGTCGCCTGGCCATCGACGAGGCGATGATGGCCGAGATCCGTGCCCTGCATGGCGCCGTGTCGCCCCATGAAACCCTCTTCGTGGTCGATGCCATGACGGGGCAGGACGCCGCCAACACGGCCAAGGCCTTCCATGAGGCGCTGCCGCTGACCGGGGTAATCCTCACCAAGGCCGATGGTGATGCCCGGGGAGGCGCGGCACTCTCCGTTCGTCATATCACCGGCAAGCCGATCAAGTTCATGGGGGTGGGCGAGAAGGTCGATGCCCTCGAGCCCTTCCACCCGGACCGGGTCGCATCGCGAATCCTCGGCATGGGCGACGTCCTGTCGCTGATCGAGGAGGCCGAGCGTACCGTCGACAAGCGCAAGGCCGAGCAGCTGGCCAGGAAGGTCAAGAAGGGTGATGGCTTTGACCTCGAAGACTTCCGTGACCAACTGCAGCAGCTCAAGAAGATGGGCGGTATGGGAGGCTTGCTCGGCAAGCTTCCGGGCATGGGGCAGATGGCCGAGATGGCCCAGGGCCCAGGCCCCGAGAAGGAGCTCGGCAAGCTCGAGGCGCTGATCAACTCCATGACGCCCCACGAGCGCCGTCGACCCGATATCATCAACGGCTCCCGCAAGCGTCGCATCGCCGCCGGTGCCGGCCTGCAGGTGCCCGATCTCAATCGCCTGCTCAAGCAGCACAAGCAGATGCAGAAGATGATGAAGAAGGCCGGCAAGAAGGGCGGAATGCAGAAGATGATGCGTGGCATGCCCGGCATGATGGGCGGTGGCGGTCCGGGTGGCCCCGGTGGTATGGGTGGGCCCGGCGGCATGCCCCGGCGGTAGTGCTCATGCGGTAGTGTCCTGGCGTTAGGTAGATAGTACCGCCGCCCAAGGAGGGGTTCACAGCGCCTCCTCGATGGTCCGGCACCCCGGGGCCTGTAGCCGGAGAAGCCCCGAGCTTCTGCCTGGTACTGCTTCCCGAAAAAGGTTTCCAACGCGAACGGTTTTCCGTAGAATGCGGCCTCCTTACTGTCAGGGCGCTGTACGCTCGCGTCTGGTGACGTGACCGAACGACTGAAGTCGGGCCTCGGGCCCGCTTCTCGAACAGACATTCAGCGGATATCAACCGTTTTGCAACGCAATGTTGGAGGTGTGCGGCCCAGCGCCGCTGCCCGGCAGCGTTAACCGTAACCTCAACCGAAGGACAGACTACGCCATGGTTACCATTCGTCTGGCACGTGGTGGCGCCAAGAAGCGTCCCTTCTACCACCTCACCGTGACCGATTCTCGCAATGCACGTGATGGCCGTTTCATCGAGCGCTTGGGTTTTTTCAACCCGATCGCCCGCGGTCAGGAAGAGCGTCTGCGTGTCGACCTGGATCGCATCACCCACTGGCAGAGCCAGGGTGCACAGCTTTCCGCTCGGGTCTCGGAACTCGTCAAGGAAGCGCGCAAGCAGGCCTGAGTGCCTGACTTGTCAGCCCGAGGATCCAGGGGTCGTCGATGAGCGATGTCACGCAGGCTCGGCAAGACGATCACGTGGTGCTGGGTAGGTTGACCAGTCCCCATGGTGTCAAGGGCTGGGTGAAGGTGTATTCCTACACCAGCCCCATGGAAGGTATTCTCGAGTACGGGGATTGGGTGCTTCGCCAGCAGGGGCGCCTGCGTCGTCACCGCCTGGTGCAGGGCCGTCGACACGGCAAGGGCCTGGTGGCCTGCCTTGAGGATGTCGATACCCGAGAGGGCGCCGAGGCATTGGCCAATGCCGAGATCCTGTTTCCCAAGGCCGACCTTCCCGCACTCGCCGCCATCGACTATTACTGGTACCAACTCGAGGGATTGAAGGTCGTGACAAGGGATGGCGTCGTTCTCGGTTCCATTGCCTACCTCTTCGAGACCGGTGCCAATGACGTCATCGTCGTCAAGGGGGATGGTGATCAGTCCGTCGATGATCGCGAGCGGCTGTTGCCCTTCCTGCCGGATGAGGTAATCGTCGAAGTGGATCTCGACGCCGGCGTGATGATCGTCGATTGGGACCTCGAATTTTGAGTATCGCGCCACCGGCCATGTGGATCGGGATCGTTTCGTTGTTCCCGGAGATGTTCGAGGCGATCACTCGCCATGGCGTCACCGGGCGGGCCGTCGAGAATGGCCACATCGCGCTGGAGTTCTGGAATCCGCGTGATTTTGCCACCGACCGTCATCGTACCGTGGATGATCGCCCCTATGGAGGGGGTCCGGGAATGCTGATGAAGGTCGATACCCTTCGCTCGGCGATCCAGGCGGCACGCGAGGGTGCCGAGCAGGCCACCGGGTTGCGGCCGAGGGTGATCTATCTGTCGCCCCAGGGACGTCGACTCGACCAGGCCGGGGTGCAGGCGCTTGCCGCCGGACCACCGCTGGTGGTGGTGGCGGGGCGCTACGAAGGCATCGATGAGCGTGTGGTAGAGAGCGACATCGATGAGGAGGTGTCGATCGGTGACTATGTGGTCAGCGGTGGTGAGCTGCCGGCCATGGTGCTGATCGATTCCGCGGCAAGGCTGGTGCCCGGTGTGCTGGGCCATCAGGACTCCGCGGTCGAGGACTCCTTCAACGACGGGCTCCTGGATTGCCCGCACTACACGCGTCCCGAGGAGATCGACGGGCGTGGAGTGCCTGGAGTCCTGCTGAGCGGCCACCATGGAGCCATTCGTCGTTGGCGTTTGAAGCAGTCTCTGGGGCGCACTTGGCAACGTCGCCCCGATCTGCTGGAAGGCAGGACCTTCAGCGCCGAGCAGCAAGCGTTGCTCGAGGAGTTCATCGAAGAAGACGCCCTGTCTACCAGCAGGTTAGGGCGGAGGTGCAGGACGCGAGACGTTGAGGGCTGAGCCTTCGGGCAACCCCCGCTGCGGACCTGTGTCACTTACAGCACCCGCGCTCTCGAGTCTCGTCTCGGGTGTCGGGGTCACGGTGCCTTCCCCGGATATGGGGGCATCAGGTAATCGAGGAGTGGTTGTCATGAGTAGCAAGAACAAGGTGATCCAGGCGCTTGAAGCCGAGCAGATGGGCAAGGAGATCCCGGCCTTTGCCCCGGGTGATACCGTGGTCGTCCAGGTCAAGGTCAAGGAAGGCACCCGTGAACGCCTCCAGGCCTTCGAGGGCGTGGTAATCGGCAAGCGTAACCGTGGCCTGAATTCCGCCTTCACTGTGCGCAAGATCTCCCACGGTGTGGGTGTCGAGAGGACCTTCCAGACCTATAGCCCGCTGGTCGATTCCATTGCCGTCAAGCGTCGTGGTGATGTCCGCCAGGCCAAGCTTTACTACCTCCGCGAGCGCAGCGGCCGTTCGGCACGTATCAAGGAAAAGCTGGCCTGAGTCACCCGCCTGTCGGGCTGTGGTGCACGGCAAGCGTCGCTGCACTGATCGCGAAACCCCGTTACCGCTGCCGCGGGGCGGGGTTTCGTTGCACAAGGGGATGACATGCGAAGCGTCGAGGAAGAGCGGACTGCCCTGATCGATGCCTTCCTCGACGGTCTCTGGCTCGAACAGGGGGTCAGTGACAATACGCTTTCAGCCTACCGCCGGGATCTGGTGGCCTGGGCGACCCATCTGGAGGGCATCGGCGAATCCCTGCTGAGACAGGATGCCGGTGCCCTGCCGGCCTGGCTCGATGAGCGCCGAGCCTCGGGTTACCAATTGCGCAGCAACGCCCGCCTGCTGTCCAGCCTGAGGCGCTTCTACCGCTGGGCCCTGGCTGAGGAAATGATCGCTCAGGATCCGCTGGTGGAGGTGAGGCTGCCTCGGGTGCAACCGGCACTGCCGAACACCCTGGAAGAGGACGAGGTGGAACGCCTGCTCGCCGCGCCGGATGTCCGCACCGACCTGGGTCTGCGCGACCGTGCCATGCTCGAGGTGCTCTACGGGGCCGGCCTGCGGGTGTCCGAACTGGTGGGCCTGACCACCGATGCCATCAATCTTCGCCAGGGAGTGGTGAGGGTGCGCGGTAAGGGGGACAAGGATCGCCTGGTGCCGCTGGGTGAGGAGGC
The DNA here is from genome assembly GCF_041689495.1 of Halomonas sp. Classification (GTDB taxonomy): domain Bacteria; phylum Pseudomonadota; class Gammaproteobacteria; order Pseudomonadales; family Halomonadaceae; genus Halomonas. The sequence goes on from NZ_JBDNGD010000514.1 coordinate 7,154, forward strand.
GGTCCATTGGCTGGAACGCTACCTGAGTCATGGCAGGGGCGGGCTGATGACCGATATCACCCGCCCGGCCTTGTTTCCGGGGCGCAGTGACAGGGCGATGACGCGCCAGACGTTCTGGCACCGCCTCAAGGTCCATGCCCTCGTTGCCGGCATCGACAGGCCGCTGTCGCCCCACACCCTGCGACACGCCTTCGCCACTCATCTATTGAATCATGGGGCCAATTTGCGTGTCGTACAGTTGCTGCTCGGTCACAGCGATCTCTCGACCACGCAGATCTACACCCATGTCGCGCAGGTACGACTGGAAGCCCTGCACGCCGATCATCATCCTCGAGGTTGAATCATGACACGACGTTTCTTCGCGGGCCTGCTGGCCGCTTCCCTGGCCCTGCCGATCGCGCAGGCCGATTCCGATTCCGCACAGCGCCTGGCCGACTCTCTCGAGGTCAACGGCCAGCTCATGCCGGTGGTGAGCGTTCGCGAAACGCCCATGGCGGGTATCTTCGAGGTGCGCCTGGAAAACGGCGAAACCTTCTACAGCAACGCTACGGGCGACCATTTCCTGGTCGGTGATCTCTACCAGAATGCCGACACCGGCCTGGTCAACCTGACCGAGCAGGGCCGCAACGGCGAACGCGCCGCTCGCCTGGCGCAGGTGGCAGAGCAGGACCGGGTGGTCTTTCGGGGTGACGGCGAGACCCGGGCGACGCTGATGGTCTTCACCGATACGACCTGTCCCTATTGCCGCCAGTTGCACGAGGAGGTCCCCAAGCTCAACGAGATGGGCATCGAGGTCCATTACCTGGCTTTTCCGCGCACGGGCATGAAGGGCGAGGGGGCTAGGGTGATGCAGCAGGTCTGGTGCGCCGATAACCCGACAGAGGCCATGAGCGCCGCCAAGCGCGACGAGCGCCTCGAGAGTGGCGGAAGCTGCGACAATCCGGTCGAGGAGCAGTATCAGCTAGGCTTGGAGCTTGGCGTTCAGGGCACGCCAGCGATCGTCCTGCCCGATGGACGCCTGGTGCCGGGTTACGTGCCGGCGGAGCGCCTGGCCGATATGCTCGGCCTGAAAGAATAAGCGCCGTCGCCAATGAGCGAGGTGGCAGAGACCCGGGCAAGGGGCGCTGCCAAGCGATGACACACGCCAGAACACACGTCAGAAGACAAGGGGAACGACATTGAAACCGGTGAGAGTGGGAATCTGTGGCCTGGGGACCGTCGGCGGCGGCACCTTCAACGTGCTGACACGCAATGCCGACGATATTGCCCGGCGGGCGGGGCGGCCGATCATCATCGAGCAGGTCGCCTACCGCAGTCTCAATCCCGAGTGTGATATCACCGGCATCAAGGCCACCAAGGATGTCTTCGAGGTGGCCACCAACCCTGACATTGATGTGCTGGTCGAGCTGATCGGCGGCTATGACCTGGCCCGTGAACTGGTCTTGACCGCCATTGCCAACGGCAAGCACGTGGTCACCGCCAACAAGGCGATGATCGCCGTGCACGGCAACGAGATCTTCAAGGCGGCTCACGAGCAGGGTGTCATCGTCGCCTTCGAGGCTGCGGTTGCCGGCGGCATCCCGGTCATCAAGTCGCTGCGCGAAGGCCTGGGCGCCAACCGCATCGAGTGGGTCGCCGGCATCATCAACGGCACCGGCAATTACATCCTCACCCACATGCGTGAAGAGAAGCGGGCCTTCGAGGACGTGCTCGCCGAGGCGCAGGCGCTGGGTTACGCCGAGGCCGATCCGACTTTCGATGTCGAGGGCATCGATGCCGCCCACAAGCTCACCATCCTGGCGTCCATCGCCTACGGCGTGCCGCTGCAGTTCGACAAGGCCTTCACCGAGGGTATCTCGCGCATCACGGCAGAGGATATCGAGCAGGCCGACAACCTTGGCTATGTCATCAAGCACCTGGGCATCTCCAAGCGTACCGAGGCCGGGCTGGAACTGCGGGTGCACCCGACGCTGATTCCCAAGCAGCGCTTGCTGGCCAGTGTGTATGGCGTGAAGAATGCCATCGCCATCATGGGCGATGCCGTGGGTCCGACGCTCTATTATGGTGCCGGGGCCGGCGCGGAGCCCACCGCCTCTGCCGTGGTGGCGGATCTGCTGGACGTCGCACGCGACATCAGTACCGATCATCACTATCGGGTTCCCTACCTGGCCTTCAGTGGCATCGGCGACGAGGTCAACAAGCTGCCGATCATGCCCATGGAAGACATCGTCACCGCCTACTATCTGCGCCTGCTGGCGGTGGATCGCCCCGGCGTGCTGGCCAGGGTCGCGACCATCCTCTCAGAGCAGGGCATCTCCATCGAGGCGCTGATCCAGAAGGAGGCCACCGAGGGCGAGCTGGTGCCGATCATCCTGCTGACCCACCGCACGCGCGAGAAGCAGATGAACGAGGCCATCCGACTGATCGAGTCGCTGGCCGACATCGCCGGCCCGGTGACGCGCATTCGCGTCGAGTCGCTGGACGAGCAGGAGTAAGCCATGCGCTATATCAGTACCCGCGGTCAGGCACCTGCGCTCTCCTTCGAGGAAGTCGTGCTCACCGGCATGGCAAGCGATGGTGGCCTCTATGTCCCGGAGACCGTGCCCCGACTCAGCCATGAGGACCTGGCCGAGATGGCAGGGCTCTCCTATGCCGAGATCGCCTTCCGGGTCATGAAGCCCTACATCAACGGCGAGATCGACGACGCGACCTTCCGCGAGATCGTTCGCGATGCCTACGCGACCTTCAGCCACGACGCCGTGGTCCCGCTCAACCAGCTCGATGCCAATCATTTCCTGCTGGAACTATTCCATGGCCCGACCCTGGCCTTCAAGGACGTGGCCCTGCAGTTGCTGGGCCGACTGCTTGACCACTTCCTCGAGCAGCGCAACGAGCGCGCGGTGATCATGGGGGCGACCTCGGGGGATACCGGGTCCGCGGCGATAGAGGGCTGCCGCCACTGCGACAACCTGGACATCTTCATCCTCCATCCCTATCAGCGAGTCTCGGAGGTGCAGCGTCGCCAGATGACCACGGTGCTGGCCGACAATGTCTTCAACGTCGCCATCGAGGGCAACTTCGATGATGCCCAGGCCATGGTCAAGGCGAGCTTCGCCGACCAGTCGTTCCTCAAGGGTGCTCGGCTGGTGGCCGTGAACTCGATCAACTGGGCGCGGATCATGGCTCAGATCGTCTACTATGTGGCCTCCGCGGTAGCCCTGGGCGCCCCCCAGCGCTCGGTGAGCTTCTGTGTGCCCTCGGCCAATTTCGGCAACCTCTTCGCTGGCTACATGGCGTATCGGATGGGGTTGCCGGTAGAGCGCTTCGTCATCGCCACCAATGCCAATGACATCCTGCACCGCACCCTGGTGGACAACGACTTCTCGAAGCGGGAGCTGGTGGCGACCCTGGCGCCCTCCATGGATATAGTGGTGTCGTCCAACTTCGAACGCTTGCTGTTCGAGGCCTATGAGCGTGATGGCGACGCGGTGAGAGACCTGATGGGTCGCTTCCAGGCCGAGCCTGCGGTCCTGGCCGAGGCGCCGCTCTCGCGGTTGCGAAAGATGTTTGCCAGCCACCGGGTGGATGATATCACCATCCTCGAGGTGATCCGCGAGGCGCATCATCGTACCCAGGAGATCCTCGACCCGCATACTGCCACCGGCTATCGTGCGGCCGAGCGTGAGCGAGGTGACCCCGGAGTGCCCATGATCACGCTGGCCACGGCCCATCCGGCCAAGTTCGCGGAGGCGGTGGTCAAAGCGGGCTTTCCGGGCGTGCCGCTGCCGCCGCACATGGACGACCTGCTGGAGCGTGAGGAGCGTTATACATTGCTGTCCGCCGATCTCGCCGCCGTCCAGCAGTTTGTCGCCGAAAACCGTCGATAGGTAGTCTTCGACGCTCGGGGCTGATCCGAGCTCGGGCCACCGTCGCCGGGGAGGCCCTTTGGGGTCAGAC
>NZ_JBDNGD010000515.1:0-4827 GCF_041689495.1 Halomonas sp.
CGATGGTGGTGCCGTCGATGTCGATCGGGCTGATCATGACGGTGATCGGCTCCGGACCATCGCCGTGCCGTACCTCCAGGCGCTCCAGGCGACGCAATGTTTCCCGGTTCATCGTGTAAGCCCTCGCTCGTCCATGGCGAAACACACCACGACACCTCGATGCCGGTTTGCCTCCAAGGCGGCGGGGCTTGCAGGGCGTCGTCAGTCTCATCGCCGTCACGCCATACGTCCACGCTCCCCCCGACCTGCATCGTCACCACCTCACCACCATAGACGCCCACCAGGTCGCGGAAACCTCTACCCTCAGGGTGGTAGGGGTATCGGCCTCGCGTGGCTCCTGCGGCCTCCCTGGCGGTTCTGGCGCTGGTTTCGTTTCGGACCTCGCGTCCGGTGCCGGCAGATCGCGTATCTGGTGAACCTCCTCCCGTAGCGCCACCAGTTCCCGACGCATGGCTCGAAGCTCATGCCTACGGCATGCACCAGCGTCTCGAGGAGGAAACACCCCCACGGGCGTGGGGAAGACTTGGCGGCACCGGCGGCGCGGGTTCACGCGGAACTTTGTGACCATAGTCAACACCTTGCCCTGCTTGCGGCGGGGAATCCGGGCATAGGCTTCAAGGAATTCCTGGGACAGCGCGACGGTGATCTCGCTCATGGTTCACTCCTCGATCCTTGTTCGGGTGCCGCCGGGGACGGATGGTATCCGTTGCCACCTATTTTAGGAGAGCAGCTCCGCTGCGCGAATGTCGCCGTCAGACGGATTGACTATCGCCAGCCGGTTGGCAGATCCTCCTTGAGGGCAGGGGTAGTTGACTACAATCGCGTCACGAAAGTCGCGAAGCTGTCGAGTGCCTCATGTACGCTGAAAACCTTCCAACCGAGGCGCTCGGCATGCATCCTGTCACGTTCATTGATCGCGATGCCCAGGCGCTGTCGTGGCCATGCCAGTTCGATCATACCCTTCACCTCATCCGTGTCATCCTGTAGGTCAAGCCCGACTTCCGGTACTGGCAGACGACTGCTTCGGCAGCGTTCGATGAACCCTCCTAGTCCGGAGTCGGCCAGATCGATGACCTCCTGCCAGTTATCAGGGTTCGGGAACTGCTGATCATGCCGGAGACGTGAGATCGTCTGCCTGTCGGCATGGGATACATACATGCTCCCATGGTAAGCTTCCTTGCTGTGGCAGTCGGCACAGAGCGCTCTGAGATTGGCTTTCCGGTTATCGCCTTTGACGCCGTTGATATGGTGCACGTGGAGCAGCTTTGGATGGTCCGAGAGACGTACGCCACACTTCTCGCAGGTGTATCCCTTTTCCTGGCGAAAATTGCGTGATATTTCCGACCAGTCTGCCGTATAGCCTTCACCCTCTCCCATCTTGCGCTGAGGCATGTGTGTAAAGAAGGAGCTGTAGGTCTGGAAGAACTCATCCAGGTCGAAGCTCTTGAAAGCCGAATAATTACCTGGCTTGCTGTAACCCTTGTAGTTGAGGTAGGTCAGGCAGTTCTTGCAGATATGGAGCCTGGACTTCCCCTCGACGGGCTGGCGAGTCATGTAATCATAGCCGCTGATATGAAATTCACCGGAGGTGTCGTTGGTGACCACATAGCGCTCGAACCGGCCTTCATTTCGCATCTTGTGTAATGTACGGCATTCGGCGATGTGATACTTCTTGCCCACTTTCGGGTCGAGGAGGGCCTCCTGAGATTTTGAGCCATGATCCTGGATATAGAGGAGTACCTGCCTACCCCGATAGGAAAGCAAACCATCCGAACTATCAAGATCGCCAAGATCAATTTCGATGCCTTCAGCACCGAGCTTCTCTTCCCAGGGCTTGAGAGGAGTGTCGAGCACAAAGTCGTCCTCGATGGGGTCACCCATTTTCCTGGCAGCCGCAAACAGCGCACTGAAGTCAACCGTTAGTTTCATCAGTCACCATCAAGTATCTGGCGAATCTGGGTGTCTGCGTTGGTAATCACTCGAAAAGTGACGCGGCGAGATTGATCAATATCTTCACGACCTTCTTGGTCAAGCACGACGCGTGATGAAGAGAACCCGACAGCGGCAATATTGGCCTTGATCCACTCTTGGTTTGTCGAAACCTCGGGAAGATCATAGAGGTAACTCAAAACCGATCGCGTCCTGCCCTGGGAGAGCTCCATGTTGTTGAAATAAGCTTCTTGATTGGTTGAGTCACTAGACCACAGGCTGCTGGTATGTCCTTCGATCCGAACCTCGTTGATGGAGTCGGAAAAGTCGAGCAGTATCTCCAGGTACCGGGGAAAGAAATCCTCAAGGATCTGCTGGAACCGCGGTCGCAGTTCTTCGGAACCGGTTGAAAAGAGAACTTCAGGAGACTGGAAGGTAAAGGCCAGGGTCTCGTCATTGACAGACGCTTGCCACTTGTCCAGATCCTCCTCGAATTCATCCATAAGAGCTTCGTAGATGGCGACCTGATTTTCTTGGTAGGCGACGGCGACTTCCTTGATGCGGTCACGCTCGAGCAGCGCATCGCGCATCAGGGCGATGGAGATAAACAGGAAGACCATCATCAGGCCGGCCATCAGGTCCGAGACCGATAACCAATGGTGCTCGTCGCCCGTACCGGCGCTATGCCCCTTGCCGAAAATCGATCTCAACCGGCTCATCAGTGCTTTCCACTATTGGCTGTCTGGACGATCTGCTGCATCTGCTGCGTCAGCTTCTCGTAGTCATTAGTGAAGCGGCCGGATATCTGAGTCAGGGCACGTCCCATTTCGGTCATTACGCGATCAAGCTCCTGCTGCATGCTGTCGTCCACGGCCTTGAGCTGAGAGTTAACGCTTTCGGCTGTTCGCTGAGTGGCCTGACGCATAATTCCTTCCATCTGCTGGAAGGATTCATCCATCTTTCGTGTCTGCATGCCCGTCATGTCCTCGACCGAACGCGAGAGACGCTGCTGCATCTGTTCGATGCTCTCGTGTACCTGGGACTGCACGGAGCGGATATGTTCCTCTGTCTGCTTTCCGGCATCGGCCAGGGTCTGGCTCAACGTCTGGCTTTCCTTGGACAAGTTCTCGGTCATGTTGCGGACATGGCTGTTGACGTCCTTGAGGGCATCATCGAACTGCTCGGCGATTTTCTCGGATTTGCTCGCGACGGTATCGGAAGTCTGGGTCAGATTTCGGCTCAGGTTGCCAAAGTTTGTATTGATTGACTCCGAACCTTGAATAAGGGACTCGTTAACCTTGGCAGCACCATCAACTAGACGGTCGGAAGCATCCTTGGCGCTATTGGTCAGGTCTTCACGCAGTTTCTCCACTCCTTCCTGCGTAGTCGATTGGAACTTCTTGAGGAACTCCTGAAGCATAGAGTTATGGGCCTCGATATACGCGTCGGAGTCATCGAGGAGCTTCTTGTAATGTTCGCTGGCGCTCTGGGCTGCGCCGCTGACATCACGAACGGTACTATCGACCTGCTCTCGAATCGTCGGCACGGCCTCGACGGCGGCATCGCGCATGCCCTTGAACGCCTCAAGGTGATTGCTGAGCTCGTTCAGCTGATGACGGGTTGCCTCCAGAAGTGTCTTAAGGCCCTCCATGGTTTCCGGGATGGCACCGGCTTTCTCGCTGATATGGGCCACGGACTGCTCAGTCTGGGTAATGGCCTGAACGCCCTGGTCATACTGGGCCTTCATATCCTCCAGCTGATGCCGATAGTTTTCCTGCCACTCGACCAGTTTCTGGACCGAGGCATCGAGTGCCTTGAAGTTCTCACCGAACTGTTCTGTCAGGTTTTTGTTGAAGTCGGCAATCACCTCCTTAAGAGCATTGATGACCGTCTCGGTTGCCGAACGGGACAGCATGTCGGCGAAGTCCTTGAGCTGCTGCTCCAGGTCGTCGGCAAAGCGGTCGAACCGCTCCGACTGATGTTCCGAGTGCTTGTGGAGCTCGACCATCACATCCAGCTGCTGCTTTCCGTTCTCGTTGATGATGCCAAGCTTGTCGCCGATGTCCCGATTGTCGGTACGAAGCAACTTAAGCTGGGAGACTAGCGAGCTGTCTTCGTCGCCGGCGATGGCATGGCGGAGCTTCTCCAGGCTCTCCGACTGGGCCTGGAGGCTGGCATGGATATCCTCGGGACCAACCTCCTCGGGGCCCACGCCCGTGACTTCACCCGGCTGCATGAACTTGAAACTCGTTGTGACCACCTTGAAGGTGATCGCGGCAGCCATACCCAGAAGGCTGGTCATGAAGGCGGTTTCCAGGCCGGCCAGAAGAAGGGTAATGCTGCCATCGATATCGTTAGGATCAAAGTGCATCAGGCCGATGACAATACCGATAAAGGTCCCGAGGATCCCCAGTGACGGCAGGAGGTTGGGCGCATAGTGCGCAAAGCCGCGCATTCGGTCGGCCTTGTAGCCGTATAACGCCAGGAGAAAGGCACCGATGATCAGCCAGAAGAAGACAAAGGTGACGCCCTCCGCCTCCTGGCCTCGCAAGAATGCTTCAAGAGCTGCGGCTGGATTCATTGCAAAACCTCTGATGATGACTGTCTGCCGTTGATCGAATCATGAATACCCCGGCTCATGCCACCTGGCCTCTTTCACCCGGTGTATAGATTCAGGTTCCCGCCTAATTCACTGGGCTGAGGCAGAAAAGAAGCAAAAATGAGCGGCGGGTCAAACGGCACCTGCTGCGATTTGTTAGTGTCCATCCGGAAACGTAAGCATCTGATTTATTTGCAGATATAGAAGAAAAGAAAGGAAGCCTCCACAGGTTTTTGTTATCATAAGTATTCAACTCATTGAATATCATGAAAAAACCAAAACAAGGGAGGCAACAATGC
>NZ_JBDNGD010000516.1:0-1728 GCF_041689495.1 Halomonas sp.
AGCTAGGGTTCAAAGGCTATCCGGAGTTCCACAAGGCCCTGTTGCGCGAACTGGAGGCAAAGGGCATCGGGCCCACCCAGCGGCGCGACAACTGGTCATCCGAAGCCCCCGAGACGCATCTGCTGAACCGGTTCGCCCAGACGGTCACGAACAACCTGCAACAGACCTTTGCCCATATCGAGACGGAAAGATTCGATCAGGCGACCAGTCAGCTGACCGATGCCGACCGGCGCCTTTACATTGTCGGCGGGCGTATCACCCAGGCGCTGGCCGATTATGCCTTTACGCATTTCCAGGCGGTGCGCCCCCGTGTGACCCATATGACCTCTTCCTCGGGCACGTGGCCGCATTACGTGCTCGACATGGAACCGGGGGAAACCCTGCTGATATTCGATATCAGGCGTTATGAGACCAACCTGCTTCGCCTGGTGGAAATGGTGAGCCAGCGCGACGTGAGAATCCTGTTGTTCACCGATCAGTGGGGATCCCCCATCTCGTCACTCGCCGACTTCACCTTCAACTGCTGGGTAGAGATTCCCTCAGGATGGGATTCCAACGTGTCGACCATGATGCTGTTGGAGACCATGATCGCCGCCGTCCAGGAGCAGCGCTGGCCCGAAGCTCGTGATCGCTATGAACGGCTGGATGAATTGTTCGACATGACCCATTTTTTCCGCAAATTCACCTGACTGCCACCCCGAGGCACGGAGCCCATCCTCAGACCCTCAAGCGATCACGCGCCTGGTAATACCAGGCACCCAGAGCCGATAGTGGGACGCGCAACAGGCGCCCGCCGGGGAAGGGAAAGTGGGGAATCCCGGCGAAGGCATCGAATCGTTCGCCCTGTCCATGCATGACCTCGGCGATCAGCCGCCCCGCCAGGTGGGTACAGGTGACCCCGTGCCCGGAGTAGCCCTGAGCATAGTAGACATTGCCGTTGATCACCCCGAACTGAGGCAGGCGATTGAGCGTCATCAGGAAGGTGCCACTCCAGGCGTAATCCACCTTTACCGCCTCGAGCGCCGGGAAGGTCTTGAGCATCTTGGGACGTATCACCGCCGTGATATCGGCGGGATCCTGTCCTCCGTAGTTGACCCCGCCGCCATACAGCAGGCGGTTGTCGGCCGTCAGGCGGTAATAGTCGAGCAGGTAATTGCAGTCCTCCACGGCCATGTCATTGGGGATCAATGATCGGGCAAACGTAGCATCCAGCGGCTCGGTGGTGATGATCTGGGTACCGCAGGGCATCGAGCGACCTTCGAGTTCCGGCATCACCCCCTGCAGGTAGGCATTGCCGGCCATCACGACACGCTGGGCCCTGACGGCTCCCTCGGGCGTTCGCAGCTGGACGGGGTCACCGTGAATCACCTCGTCCACCGGCGACGCTTCGAAGATGCGACCGCCCAGGGATTCCAGCGCGGCCGCCTGGCCCAGCACCAGGTTGAGTGGGTGCAGATGGCCACCGGAGTGGTCCACCAGGCCGCCCAGATAGCGTTGCGAGTTCACCTCGCGCTTGAGTGCCTCACCCTCCAGCATCTCGAGTTCCCGGTGACCATAGCGCTCCCAGAGCGCCTTGTGCTCGCGCAGCCCCTGCATCTGCTTCTCGTTGGAGGCGGCGAAGAGATTGCCATCATGCAGGTCGCACTGTATTCGGTAGGCATTGATGCGCTGGCGAATGATGCGATTACCCTCAAAGGCCATATCACCCAGGGCGCGTGCCGTCTGCTC
>NZ_JBDNGD010000517.1:0-2553 GCF_041689495.1 Halomonas sp.
CCCCATCGTTACGGTGCCAAACCGACCAGGAGCGAGACCTCATGAGCAACCCCGTCATCGCGGATAACAAGCCCACGAAAGTGACCCTGACCAAGGGCAAGGAATACGCCTTCTGTGTCTGTGGGCGCTCCGCCGACCAGCCGTTCTGCGATGGCTCTCACGCCGGTACCGGCTTCACGCCGAAGAGCTTCGTGGCCGAGAAGGATGGCGAGGCCGTGCTTTGCCAGTGCAAGCACACCGCCGATGCGCCCTTCTGCGACGGCACCCACAAGCAGTTCGACAAGGATCAGGTCGGCAAGGAAGGGCCCGGTGATACGCCAGGCAAAGCCAGCGAGACGGCTGAGGCCAAGGCCCCCGAAGCCAAGGCGACCCAGGAGGAACCCACGGTGGCCTTCATCCACCAGCTGGCCAGGGAAGGCCTGAAGAAGATGGGGCCCCATGGCCCGACCACCGCCATGGGTGTGCCGCGCCACACCCTGCCGCACTGGGACGACCTGCAGATCATGGCCGCCCAGTTGGCGACTCAGCCGCTGATGGAGGACGCCAATGTTGCCACCGAGCTGGTCATCGGCCCCGAGGCCAAGAAGCCGCTGACCCTGAGCATGCCGCTGTTCGTCTCGGACATGAGCTTCGGCGCCCTCTCCGAGGAGGCCAAGATCGCGCTGGCCCGCGGAGCCGAGCTGGCCGGCACCGGGATCTGTTCCGGGGAAGGGGGCATGCTGCCGGAGGAGCAGCAGGAGAACTCCCGCTACTTCTACGAACTGGCCAGCGCCAAGTTCGGCTACCGGGAGGAGCTGCTCGAGAAGGTCCAGGCCTTCCACTTCAAGGGCGGGCAGGGCGCCAAGACCGGCACCGGCGGTCACCTGCCGGGCAACAAGAACACCGGCAAGATCTCCCGGGTACGCGGCATTCCGGAGGGCGAACCCGCCGTCTCGCCCCCTACCTTCGAGGATCTGCACTCAATGCAGGACTTTCGCCGCTTCGCCGACCGGGTACGGGAGGTGACCGGCGGCATTCCGGTCGGCTTCAAGCTCAGTGCCAACCACATCGAGCGGGATATCCAGTTTGCGCTCGATGCCGGTGCAGACTACCTCATCCTCGATGGTCGCGGCGGGGCCACCGGGGCGGCCCCGGAGCTATTCCGCGACCATATCAGCGTGCCCACCATTCCGGCCCTGGCCCGCGCCCGGCGCCATCTGGATGAGCAGGGCGCCAGCGGCCGGGTCACCCTGATCGTGACCGGCGGGCTGCGGGTGCCGAGTGACTTCGTCAAGGCCATGGCCCTGGGGGCTGATGGCATCGCCATTGCCAACAGCGCCATCCAGTCGATCGGCTGCGTGGCGGCCCGGATCTGCAACACCAACAACTGTCCCGCCGGCATCGCGACCCAGCGTGAAGACCTGCGCCAGCGGCTGAACGTCGACAAGTCCGCACACCAGCTACACAACTTCCTTGAGGCCTCCGTCTCGCTGATGCAGGTCATGGCGAGGGCCTGTGGCCACGATAGCCTGGCCAAGTTCAACCGAGAGGACCTGGCCACCTGGCACCGGGAGATGGCCCTGCTGAGCGGGGTTCGGTATGCCGGGGTGCTGCCACCGTCTTCCTGAACGAAATCGCCACCAGAAGGCCTCGGGCCTTGGTGGCGGCTTTTTCCATGGCACAGCAATCAAGAAAAAGGCGGCGTTTCAACTCTCATTGAAACGCCGCCTTTGCTTTTGCTTACCTGCGCTTCCTGGAGAAGCACAGGTGAGGATCACGCCAGGTCGAAGCGATCCGCGTTCATCACCTTGGTCCAGGCGGCGACGAAGTCCTTGACGAACTTCTCCTTGGCATCGCTCTGGGCATACACCTCGGCGATGGCGCGAAGCTGCGAGTTGTAACCGAAGATCAGGTCCACCCGGGTACCGGTCCACTTCACCTCGCCGGTCTTGCGATCACGGCCTTCGAAGACGTCAGCGTTGGCCGAGGTCGGCTGCCACTCGGTGTCCATGTCGGTCAGGTTGACGAAGAAGTCGTTGGTGAGCTTGCCCGGTTGCTTGGTGAACACGCCATGCTTGGCACCCTTGCAGTTGGCGTCCAGCGCGCGCAGGCCGCCGACCAGTACCGCCATCTCCGGCGCGCTCAGGCCCAGCAGCTGCGCCCGGTCTACCAGCATCTCCTCGTCGGAGACGGTGAACTTGGCACGAGCGTAGTTGCGGAAGCCATCGGCCTCCGGCTCCAGCGGTTCGAAGGACTCGGCATCGGTCTGCTCATCGGTGGCGTCGCCACGGCCCGGTGCGAAGGGCACGGTCACATTGTGGCCGGCAGCCTTGGCGGCCTGCTCGATGCCGACGTTGCCTGCCAGCACGATGACATCTGCCACACTGGCGCCGGTCTCGGTGGCAATGCCTTCCAGCTCGCTCAGCACACGACCCAGACGCTCCGGCTCGTTGGCGGCCCAGCTCTTCTGGGGTGCCAGGCGGATACGGGCGCCGTTGGCACCACCGCGCAGGTCGGAGTTGCGGAAGGTGCGGGCGCTGTCCCAGGCGGTGGCGACCATCTCGTTGATGCTCA
>NZ_JBDNGD010000518.1:0-1259 GCF_041689495.1 Halomonas sp.
CAGGTGCTTGTATTGTCTTTCCATAGCAACATCCTATGCCCTCTGGGCTGTCGGTGTCGCACTTCAAACTTGAGCCTAAGCTCCTCTGATGCCGGCGGCCATTGGCCAAGGATCTCCGAAGGCGCGCGAGGCCATGGCGGCCGACTGTCCCGGCAATGCTTAGCGCCAGCTAATTAGCCTGCTAGTATTAAATCTCCCTCCCTTACCCTTGGACCCCATGGCGACCTCACCGACTCCCGCACTGCCGCTGCCAGCCGTCCGCCCGCTGTTGGGTATCGCCTTCATGCTCGCCGCGGGGCTGTTGTTCACCATGCTCGACACCGGCGTGAAGTGGCTCACCCAGAGCTACTCTCCCGTACAGATAGTGTGGGCGCGCTATACCGGTCACATGCTGGTGCTGGGAGCTTACCTGCTGATGCTTGGCTGGCCACGCTGTCGGGAAATCATGGCGTCCGTCGAATCGCTGCCGGGCCAGTTCCTGCGGGGACTACTGCTGCTGGGCGCCAGCACCTTCGCCTTTCTCGCCTTTCGCGAGCTGCCCCTTTTGCAGGTCTATGTGATCAACTTCAGCACGCCGCTGCTGGTCACCCTGCTGGCGATCCCATTGCTCAAGGAGCGCGTCACCCTGGCACGGGGCCTGGCCGTCGCCACCGGCTTCATCGGGGTGGTGATCGCCATCGGCCCCGTGGACTGGCGGGCCCAGCCCGCGGCGCTGCTGCCCTTCGGCATGGCCTTCTGCTTTTCGCTCTACCAGCTGGCCACGCGACGCTTCGGCCGCAACGACCACCCCCTGGCCTCGCTGTTCTATGCGGGGCTGGCCGGTGCCCTGGTGAGCTCGCTGGTCGTGCCGTTCTTCTGGTCACCGATCGCCATGGGCGATATTCCCCTGTTCCTGATGGTGGGTACCCTGGGCGCCGCCAGCCAGCTGGGACTGATCATGGCCATGCGCTGTGCGCCCGCCTCCCTGGTCTCTCCCTTCCTCTACCTGCAGATCGTCTGGGCCACCTTGTCCGGCTACCTGGTGTTCGGCGACGTGCCGCTGGTCGAGACCTATCTCGGCGCCGTGCTGATCATCGGCGCGGGGATCTACCTGGCCACCCGGCGCGGGTGAACCAGTCATCGATGATCAGTGCCGTCGGCGCAGGCACTGAGGCCCCACTGAGCTGATACTCGTCACACCGAGCAGCGCCATGTTGCGCTCGAGTTCCTCGCCGAGCAGCGTCACGGCCCTGGCGACGCCGGCCTCGCCGGCAATGCTC
>NZ_JBDNGD010000519.1:0-8797 GCF_041689495.1 Halomonas sp.
AGCATGATTCACGCCTGTTTTGCCTGACGACCACAGCGAGTGGGAACCACCTGATCCATGCCGAACTCAGCAGTGAAACCGCTCAGCGCCGATGGTAGTGTGGGGCTTCCCCATGCGAGAGTAGGTCATCGTCAGGCACCTATACTAAACCCCCAGCCTCAAGTGAGACTGGGGGTTTTCTCGTTCGGGGAAATTCAACATATATTCGGGAGGTGATATGACAATCAAGACACGAGTTCTCAGGATACTGGGCCTGGCGATGGTCGTTATGCTCATGCTGGGCGGTTTGATGGCGTGTCAGGACGAAGCGGGGCCGGCCGAGGAGGCGGGCAAGAACATCGACGAGGCCATGGAAGATGTCGGTGACGAAGTTGAGGAGATGGGGGAATCAATTCAGGATGCCGCCGAAGATAACTAGGGGCCATCGATAAGCCTTCAATCGAGACCCCGGAAGGGGCTAAGCTGTTTCTTCCTGTGCAAAGAAACGAGAGGAGCGGCATGCGATGCGACTCGTACATGACAAGAGCCTGATGGTCATCGTCGACCTGCAGGCTGGCCTGCTCCCTGTCGTGGCAAATGGCGATCAGGCAGTCAAGGAAGCCGCCTGGTTGGGCGGCCTGGCTGGTTCCCTGGAGGTGCCGGTATGGGTTACCGAACAGTATCCTGAGGCCCTGGGCGGAAGTGAGCCGCGACTGCTCGACGCACTTCCCGGCCACCGGCTGTGGCAGAAGGCCCATTTCGGCGCACATGACGAACCGGACTTCGCCGCGGCCCTCGCCGAGAGCGGCAGGCAGCAGATCATTCTGTGCGGGGCCGAAGCCCATATCTGCGTCATGCAGACAGGCCTGGGGTTGCTGGAGGCGGGATACGAGGTCTACTGGCTGATGGAAGCCACGGCCAGTCGACGGGTGGCGGAGGCGCGACTGGCCCGGGAGCGGATGGTGCAGGCCGGTGCCGTGCCGGTGAGTGCCGACATGGTGGCGTACGAATGGTTGAATCGCTGCGACGATGAGCGATTCAAGTACGCCCATCGTCGTTTCCTCAAGCAACGTTCCGCGCGTCCGCTGGTGTTCTGATGCCCAGAATCTCCTCTCAGCCTTGGCCCTCCTCACGGGTAAAGACGAGAGTGCTGCCTTCCGACATGGCGTCGTTGAAGCGATAGCCGGCCATATCGAAGTTCTTCAGACCCTCGGCGTCATCGATGCGCTGCCGAATCAGCCAGGCTGCCATGAGGCCACGTGCCTTCTTGGCATAGAAGCTGATGATCTTGAACTTGCCGTTCTTTTCATCCTTGAACACCGGCGTGATCACTCGCGACTCGAGCTTGCGGGTGCCGATAGCCTTGAAATACTCGTTGGAGGCCAGGTTGACCAGAATCGGCGTGCCACTGGCGGCCACGGCGCGGTCGAGTTCCGTTGTCAGGGCATCCTTCCAGAAGGCATAGAGGTCCTTGCCGGCAGGATTCTCGAGGCGGGTACCCATTTCCAGACGATAGGGCTGGATCAGGTCGAGAGGCCGCAGCAGGCCATAGAGCCCCGACAATATGCGTAAATGCTGCTGGGCGAAGGCATTGTCATCATCGCTGAAGGCATCGGCACCGAGGCCCACATAGACGTCACCCTGGAAGGCCTGGGCCGCTTGCTTGGCATTTTTCGGCGTGAAGGGTGTGGACCATTCCGCGAAACGTGCCGCGTTGAGGCCGGCCAGCTTGTCGCTGATGCCCATCAGCTCACCCAGCTGTTGCGGCGAGTAGTCACGCAGGATATCGATCAGGGCCTGGCTATGGGATAGGTAATCGGGTCGGGAATACAGCGTCGTGGACGCCGGTGTCTCGAAATCGAGCGTCTTGGCGGGCGAGATCACGCTCAGCATGGAGCTCTCCTGTGCGGGAAGGTGAGAATGCCGTGAGTATATCAAGGGCGCCGTAGCACCGGGACTCTCTCGACGATAGACCCGGTGGCTTGTCTGAGATTCCGGGAAGGGTTTTCAGGGGCAGGGGTTGGGAATGCGCCGGTGCACCTCATCAATGGCGTCGAGTACCGATGAGTCGAGCTTGAGCGACTCGCTCGCCAGGTTGTCCTCCAACTGTTCCATGGTGGTGGCTCCGATGATGTTGCTGGTAAGGAAGCTGCGTGAGTTGACGAAGGCCAGGGCCATCTGGGCGGGGTCCAGACCATGGTCGCGGGCGATCCGAACATAGGCAGTGGTCGCCTCCTCGGCCAGCGGGTTGGTATAGCGCTGGAAACGCTCGAACAGGGTCAGACGGGCCCCGGCGGGGCGGGAGCCATTCAGGTACTTGCCGGAGAGCATGCCGAAGGCCAGCGGTGAATAGGCTAGTAGACCAACATTCTCCCGGTGAGCGATTTCGGCCAGACCGACCTCAAAGGTGCGATTGAGAAGGTTATAGGGGTTCTGTATGGATGCCACTCGGGGAAGTCCCATGAACTCTGCCAATCGAAGGGCGTGCATGACACCCCAAGGCGTATCGTTTGACAGGCCGATGGCGCGGATCTTTCCCGCGGCCACCAGTTCTCCCAGCGCCGAGAGGGTTTCCTCCAGTGGCGTCGTGTCCTTTTCCTCATCGTGCACATAGCCGAGCTTGCCGAAGAAGTTGGTTTTCCTGTCCGGCCAATGCAACTGGTAGAGGTCGACATAGTCGGTCTGCAGGCGTTCGAGGCTTGCATCGATGGCCTGATGAAGGTGCTCGCGGGTCAGGCGAGGGCCGCCACGAATATGCTCCAGACCGGGGCCAGTCGCCTTGGTGGCGATGATGACGTCATCCCGGGAACCGCGATGCTTGAGCCAACTGCCGATATAGGCTTCCGTGCGTCCCTGAGTCTCGGCCTTCGGAGGGACCGGGTACATCTCGGCGGTATCGATGAAATCGATACCGAAGGCCACGGCCCTGTCGAGCTGTTCATGAGCGTCAGCTTCGGTATTCTGTTCACCAAAGGTCATGGTGCCAAGGCAGAGCCGACTTACCTCGATGCCGGTATTGCCAAGCTTTCGCGTCTGCATGCGTCGCTCCCGAGAGGGTCTGTTGAGATGGAGTCGGCATAGTAACGACAGCATGACCGCGACGGCAAATGCCGAGGGTTGAGTCGTCGTCTGGGCGAGCGTATGCTTGCCCACCGTTACCCCGGCAGAGTCCCGGGGATCAATCGTTTCAGGATGCAGCGGCGCAGCATACAGGATGGTGCTCGACGTCGGCCTGCGATTACAGGACCAGGGTGGTTTGCCATGTCCCAGGCATCATCGCTGTTGACCCAGCTCGAATACCGTCTGGCAGAGCAGTTGTTCCATACCCATTGGTTGCCCCGTTCCCCCCTGACTCAGCGGTTGACCCTTAGACTCTTCCGGCACTGTGCCGATGCCGGACATCCGGGCGCCATGTCGCTCTATGGCCACATGCTCTACCACCGTGGCGTCACTCCACAGGAAAAGGCCCGCGGCGCGCGCTATGTCCTCGAGGCGGCCCATGGGGGCGACCCTCGGGCCCAGTATCAGGCGGGCGAGATCTACGAGCACGGCTATGCCCTCTATCCGCAGCGTGATGATCATGCCGTGACCTGGTATGCCCGAGCGGGTGAAGCCGGTCATCCCCTGGCAGCGACTCGTCTCGCCAGGGCCTATGAAAAGGGGCAGCTCGGCCTGGGGATGGATGCCGAGCGTGCAGAGCACTGGCAGCGCCTTGCGGACCGGCAGGCGGGGCTACTCGACCAACTGGACAGCGGCGACACCGAAACGCGACACTAAGGCTACCCATGCCGTTTCGTTGCCAACCTCGAGGATCTGCCTTCCCGTGACGCTACCGACAGTGCTGGATATCGAGGCGTCCGGATTCGGGCGTGGCAGTTACCCCATCGAGGTTGGCATCGCCAGGGCCGATGGCAGCACTTGTGCCTTCCTCGTTCAGCCCCTGCCCGAATGGGTGCACTGGGATCCCAAGGCGGAACTGCTGCATGGCATCTCCCGGGGGCGCCTGCAGCGTGAGGGGTACCCGCTGCGGCAGGTAGCCCGCTGGCTCAACGACGAGTTGGGGGAGATCGGTATTACCTACAGCGACAGCTGGGGCTACGACAATACCTGGCTGTCGCTGCTCTTCCATCATGCTGGTATGCTGCCGGCCTTTCGTTTGGAGACGTTGCGGATCCTTCTCACCGAGCGCCAGCAGGAACTGTGGAGCCTCACCAAGGAAACCCTGATCGCGGAAGTCGGCATTCATCGCCACCGTGCCGGCGATGATGCCCGCCTGCTTCAACTGACCTACCAGCGTACCCTTGAGCTTACCGGCGAGCGCGCGATCAATCCTTCCCGCTAACAGCATCCTCCCCGCTACAGAGGGTATTGCCTTGCCGAAATTGGCGTCTCGACGCCGATGGTCGTGGCCGGCATTCGCCGGATCCTCCCGCCGGGCAGGGTCGGTCACGGGCCATCAGGTGCTGAGGCGGCGGGCCAGTCTGGCTTCGAGGCTGTCCAGCAGGTCGACCGGATCCGTGGCGTCGATCAGTTCGGAACGGGTATGGCCGTTCAGGAAGCCATGCGCCACGGTACTGTCCAGGAAACTCAGCAGGGGCGCATAGAACCCATTGGTATCCAGTACGCCGATAGGCTTCTCGTGGAGTCCCAGGTAGTGCCAGGTCCAGGCCTCGAAGAACTCTTCCAGGGTGCCGATGCCACCCGGCAGCACGACGAAGGCGTCTGCATGAGCGGCCATTGTGGCCTTGCGCTCATGCATGTTGCTGACCCGGATCAGTCGGGTAAGAGCGCGGTGTGCCTGCTCGCGCTCCACCAGGTGGTTGGGCATCACACCAATGGCCTTGCCGTCCTCGGCGAGAACGGCATCGGCCAGGGCGCCCATCATGCCGATGCGTGCGCCTCCATAGATCAGCGTATGGCCCCGGCGAGCGAGCTGGGTGCCAAAGCGGCGTGCCGCCTCGATGAACACAGGATCACGACCGTCTCGTGAGCCCAGGTAGACGCAGAAACTCGACATGCTCACCTCCTTGGCAGGACCGACATGGTATCAGCCGACGCCTGAGGAGGTGAGGTCAGGCCAGACAATCCGCGACGCCATATTCGGCATCCAGCCACTGGCCGATGACATTGCGGCCACAGAGATGGTGGGCATACTGGGTATGCAGGCAGCGTACCTGGTCCCAGTTACCGATGCCGCCGATGCCCCGCGTCCTGAACACCGACGCATAGCCCAGCCGCTGGATCTCCTCCCACTGGGCATCGGTCATGAAGTGCCGGCGAGTCTCGATGTAGTCGCGGTGGCTCTGGTGATAGGCGTCGAGGAAATCGGTATCGTTCTGCAGGCGGGCCTCGAGCTGCTTGATCACCCCGACGGCCTCGATATGCGAGATTTCCACCTTGAGGCGTTCAGAGCTCAGCCAGTAGAGGGTCGGGAAGGGCCTGTCATCGACAAGGGGGGCCATGCGCAGCACCAGTGGAGTTCCACGGTGATCGACGGCTGCTATGGCCGCTATGCCCCTCGGCCTGCGGCCCAGCTGCTCAGTGATGATGTCCAGCTGTTGCGCGTCAGGTATCTGATCGGTCTGGATTACCATCCGGTGAGTCCCGTACAAACTTGTTCGAACGACTGACGGCCAGGAAGAAGGCGCGATTGAGCTGCTCGGGGGTCGGCGCATAACGCCATTGCCGTTCACAGTATTCGTTTGCCCTGGCCATCAGGACGTCATGGAGTCGATTGAAGGGCGCATCATAATCGTAGGGATCGGCACCAAACAAGCGGATATGGGGGTAGTCGGCAAAGCGCTCCATGAAGTAACGGATCAGATCCGCTTCCACGGCGCGATGCTGGGCAACATTGTCTGGGTCGAGCCAGAGGTTGTAGCGGATAGCCATGAGGCTCCTGTGGATGGACGGCCCGGCGAAATAGCTGACACTACCCTATGACAGCCCGAGGTGCGATTCGGCTCGATTCAGTAGCGCGCGAGGGGTGCCATGCGCGCATGGATGAGGCGAACCAGATCGTCGTGGGCCAGGGAAATCTCGAGACCGCGGCGCCCGCCACTGATATGAATCGCTGTGAGGTCCTCTGCGCTGGCATCCAGGAAGGTCAACAGGCATTGCTTCTGCCCCAGCGGGCTGATGCCCCCGACCACGTAACCCGTGGCCCGTTCGGCTTCGGCGGCATCGGCCAGCCTGGCCTTGCGACCCCCGGCCGCTTTCGCCAGTGCCTTGAGGTCCAACTGAGCGCTCACCGGCACGATGCCAACCACCAGGCGGCCGTCATCGAGAGTTGCCAACAAGGTCTTGAAGACCTCGTTCGGCGAGAGCCCCAGCACTCTTGCGGCCTCCTCGCCATAGGCAGGCGCTCGGGGATCATGCTCGTAGGTCGTCAGCGAGAAGTCGACCCGGGCCTCTTTCAGTATCTTGACTGCCGGTGTCATGCGTCTTCGGGCTCCTATACCAGCCTCAGCCCCTGGCGGTCGGTCCAGGCGGCCTTGAGTGCTTCGGTAAGTGGCTCGCGCAGGTGCTCGGGCAGGGCGTGTTCGGCGGCG
Organism: Halomonas sp.; assembly: GCF_041689495.1. Lineage (GTDB taxonomy): Bacteria > Pseudomonadota > Gammaproteobacteria > Pseudomonadales > Halomonadaceae > Halomonas. The sequence continues at coordinate 6,531 of NZ_JBDNGD010000519.1, forward strand.
GCAACGTCATCGAAGTCACGGTTTCTGAGCCAGCAGTACGCCCAGGCACAGGCTTCGTCATCGCTGGCCGGCACGGATCGCGCGGGCATCTGTACCAGCAGGAAGGTGGCGGTGCGTGCTGCCCAGAGGGGAACCTCATCGCCGGTGCCCGGTTCACTCCAGGCCGCGAGGGTCTCGCCATCCGGGGTGGCGTCGGGGTCACCGAGCTTGGCGACCCTGGCGGTCTCGGCCAGCAGCAGGGCCAGTCGATCTGCATCGCCCTGACCCAGGCGTCGCCACTGGTCGATCAGGGCGGGCAGGCCGCGGCGCACCTTGGCATAGAAGCCGCTTTGCGGCATGGTTTCGATCATCTGGCGGATGTCCTGTCCGTTGATGGACGCGTTGAGGAATGTACATGGAGTTTGATTTTGCCACACCCGTGGAACGTCGCCATCCCCGGGGTGGCTGGCCTTCCCAGAAATGGCATCGCTACGCCCAGGACGTGTTGCCGCTGTGGGTCGCCGATATGGATTTCGCTTCCCCGCCGGCGGTGATCCGTGCCCTGCAAGACCGGGTCGATCATGGCGTCTTCGGCTATGGCCTGGTGCCGGATTCGCTGCGTCAGACGCTCGGCGCGTGGAGTGCCGAGCACTATGGCTGGGAGATCCATCCCGAATGGCAGTGCTGGTTGCCGGGGGTCGTGCCGGCACTGCACCTGGCCAGCCTGGCACTGACCGAGCCGGGAGACGGCGTATTGACGGTCACGCCCATCTATCCGCCCTTCCTCAAGGTGGCCGAGCGCACCGGCCGTCTGCCTCAGCAGGCGGCGTTGCGCGAACCGGCCGCTCCCGGTAAGGACTGGCAGCTGGATCTCGAAGCTCTGGACGCCGTCATTACCCCGCAAACCCGACTCCTGCTCTGGTGCCATCCCCACAATCCCACCGGGCGGGTCTGGTCCGAGCAGGAGTTGGCAGGGCTCGCCGAACTGGTAGTGCGCCACGACCTCCTGGTGGTCTCCGACGAGTTGCACTGTGACCTGCTGCTCGACGAGGGCGCGCGGCATCGGCCGCTGGCGGCTGCCTTTCCTGAGCTGGCAGATCGCATCCTGACGTTATGGGCGCCGTCGAAGACCTTCAACCTGGCAGGACTGACCACCGCCTGCGCGGTGATCCCGAATGCCGGGTTGCGCCAGCGTTTCACTGCCATGGCCAAGGGACTGCAGCCGGATGCCAATGTGCTGGGGTTGGTGGCCGCAGAGACGGCCTATGCCCAGGGGGACCCGTGGCGTCAGGCCTTGCTCGAGGTGCTGCGTGGCCACCGCCAACAGCTGGTGTCGCGAGTGGCGTACTGGCCGGGCGTCGCCATGGCGGCCCCCGAGTCGACCTACCTGGCCTGGCTGGACTTGCGCGATGCCAAGGGATTGTCAGACGCGAGGACTTCCCCCGCCGAGGCGCTGCTGGAGCGTGCCGGGGTGGCGCTCTCCGATGGTGCCGCATTCGGCTGGCCAGGATTTGCCCGCCTCAACTTCGGTACCACCGCAAGCCAGCTCGATGCGGCCCTGGCCAGGCTGGATGCCGTCCTGCGAGCCTGACGGCTCCGCACCGGGATGCGCGGCGGCCTGCCCTCGTTCAGTACAGCAGGGCGAACAGCTTGCGGCGATAGGCCACCGTGAGGGGATGGTCGGCCCCAAGAGCATCGAAGACGCGCAGCAGGGTCGTGCGGGCGAGGTCATCACCATAGGCTCGGTCGCGCTTTACCAGGCCGAGCAGGGAGTCCAGTCCCGCTTCGTAATCGCCATCGGCGACCTGTCGCATGGCGCGCAGGTAGTGGGCCTCACTGTCGTCCCGGTCTCCCAGAGCGGCGACCTCTTCCACCGAGGGGGCTTCCTCGCCGAACTCGATCCGGGCACGGACGCCGCGTGCCGGGGGGGCATACCGCTCCTCGGGAGGCAGGTTGTCGAGAATGGTCCGGGCGTCCTGGGGTTGGCTCTCGGCGACCAGGGTGCTGGCGAGTTCCACCTGATAGGGGTAATGCTTGGGGTTCTGCTGGACCAGTTCCTCGTAGAGGGCTCGGGCGGTGGCGGTGTCGCCGGCTTCCAGGGCCTGGGCGGCCTGTTCTTCCGGGCTGGCCGGCAGGTTCTCGGGTGCAGGGAAGTAACGGCCCAGCCATTCTCGGATCTGTGCTTCCGGCAGAGAGCCCTGGAAGTTGTCCACCAAGCCGCCCTGACTGACCAGCTTGACGTCCGGCACACCATCGACACCCAGTTGGGCTGCAATCTCCCGATTATC
>NZ_JBDNGD010000520.1:0-1475 GCF_041689495.1 Halomonas sp.
GCGAGGATGTCACGATGCCCCACCATCACGCCGAGTTCGCCGGACGCCAGGCCGGCCAGGCGACGCTCTCGCCATGCGGCGAGGCGACTCGTCTCCGCGGGCGCCTGTTCCAGGGCGGCATCATGCCAGCCAGTGACCAGGATCTCGGCCAGGCCGCCCTCGGGATCGCCGGCGATCAGATGCCAGGGGGTAGCCGGCTTGTGTAAGGCAGGTCGTCAGGACGGCGGGCGCCTCACCGCCCAGGGCCGTACCCAACCCCTTGTTGCGCAACTGATGGGCCTTGAAGAGGGTACGCACGGCGATGTCCTCGCCGTCCTCCAGGTGCTGGCCACGAGGATCCAGGAAGGCCCAGTCACCGTCCACGCTCAGGGTGATCAGCATCACCTGGCGCTTCCGGGCACAGGCCTGGACAAGCGACTCCACCCAGGACCGGGACACCAGATCAAATAGGGCCGACGCCACGACAAGGTCACTCCCGGCCAGGAAGTCCTCATCCACCTTGGCCAGATCGCGGCAGGAGGTATCGACCCTCACCCGGTCGCCGGACAGATCACGAAGACGGCCGGAGCGTCGACGGGCATGGGCCAGCAGGTCGGTGTCGTGGTCGAGTAGTCGCCAGTGCTTCGGGGACCGGGCAGCCACGAAGCGCTCACCGGCCTGCTGCCAGTCACCCAGTTCGGCCCTGGCCTGACGAGCGCCCTGGCGCAGCTGACGCCGCCAGTCGGGATCGTCGAGCCAACGCGCCAGGGCATCGCGAAGCGCCAGAGCATCGCCGGGCGGCAGGGTCATGCCCGCGGCTGGTGGCAGGGTATCTGCCAGGGCCCCGCCGCTGGTGGTGATCACCGGCAGACCCCGGGCCAGGGCCTCGGTGACGACCATGCCGTAGCCCTCGTAGTGGGAGGGCAGAACGAAGAGGTCCGCTCGGTGGTAGGCGGCGGCCAGTCCGTCGGCATCCTTCTCGCCCGTCCAGTGCAGACGCTCGGACAGGCCTCGCCGACCCGTCTCGGCGACCCGTCTCGGCGACCCGTCTCGGCGACCAGCCGGGCCGCATAGTCGGGATCGCGTTCATGGCTGCCCAATCCCTCGCATTCCCAGTCTCGATCGGTGAGCCCGGCCAGGGCCTCGATGAGCAGGTCCTGCCCCTTGCGGGGCGTCAGGGTAGCAACACACAGCAGGCGTTGGGGGCGATCGTCGTCCTCCAGATCCAGGGCTGAGGCAGCCAGCGACGAGGGCTCGACACCCGGCTCTACCACCCGGATGCGCTCCTCGGCCACCCCGAGTCGCGACAGGCCGCGGGCGGTATGGGAGCTGGTGACGATGACCCGCCTGGCGGCCGCCAGGGCCCGCGTCTCGCTCTCGAGGAAGGCCTGGCGTCGCGAGGCGTCCAGGCCCGTCTCGTCGGCCAGGGGGTGATGCACCAGCGCCAGGATCCGCAGGCGATCCGCGTGGGGCTCGACCTGCTCCGGCAGCCCTCC
>NZ_JBDNGD010000521.1:0-1008 GCF_041689495.1 Halomonas sp.
ACAGCGCGCCCTGCTTGCCGCCTTCAACGATGATCCTGATACACTGACCAAGGACGAGCATATTCACCTGGCCGAAGGACTGGGCATCAAGTTGGACAGGCGCAGCAACCAGACAACGATGATCACCAAGATCCAAGAGGCGCTGACCCGAGGAGCCGAGCATGGCAACCACCAAGCGACTGATTGAATCTGCCCTGCGCACTATTGGCGTATTGGCGGCTGGAGAGGAGGCCCACCCCAGCGAGATGCAGGACGCCCTCGAGACTGCAAAGCAGATGATGGATGGCTGGTCGAATGAGTCGCTGCTGATCCCGGTGCTGGCACACGAATCATTCACGCTTACAGCGGCACGCTCCTACACCATCGGGCCGGGGGGAGACTTCGACACCACCCGGCCGATGTTCATTCATCACCTGCGCATCCGGGACGGCTCAGGCTACGAGCAGACAATCGACATCAGCAGCCTGAACACCTGGGCAGAGATCCCCTGGAAGGACACCGAGACATATTGGGTACAGTACGCCTATTACATTCCTGAATTCCCGCTGGGGCGCCTGGTGTTCTCGTCATGGCCACAAGCCGGCGACACTTTGAAGATGGTATCGGCAAAGCCCATCACAGAGCTTCCGGCACTTACCGCCGATGTCGAGTATCCGCCAGGTTACGACCGGGCTATTCGCCTCGGCCTGGCAATGGAGCTCGGCCCGGAATACGGCAAGCCCGTTGACCCGGTGATCGCCGCCCAGCTTCGAGCCGCCCAAACGGTGCTCAAGCGCACCAACGCCAAGCCGCGCATCCCGACGCTGCGAGTAGATCCAGGACTGACGCGCGAGCCGCGCTATGACATCGACGTGGGGCCGCAATGAGGCAACCAATCCAGTGGGCAACCGCCAGCACCAAGGGGCGCAGCGAGGACGCCAGCGGGGCCAGGCTAATCAACCTCTATGCCGAGGCCCTGCCCCGCGATAGCAAATCACCTGTAGTCCTGTACGGAACGCCCGGCACGGC
>NZ_JBDNGD010000522.1:0-2072 GCF_041689495.1 Halomonas sp.
AGGAGCGTTATACATTGCTGTCCGCCGATCTCGCCGCCGTCCAGCAGTTTGTCGCCGAAAACCGTCGATAGGTAGTCTTCGACGCTCGGGGCTGATCCGAGCTCGGGCCACCGTCGCCGGGGAGGCCCTTTGGGGTCAGACTCCAAAAGGCCTGACCCCAAAAGGCCGCAAAAGGCCGGCCGCAGCACTCTTCCCGTTACTGCCTGCCATCGCCGAGAGACAAAGACCCAGGAGTCGGTTTTGGACGCCGTAAGTGATCCCATCGACCTGCATGAACGCATGAGGCCGCGGATCCTCCCGCGGCCCCGGGACGCCGCGCTCTATGCCCGCGCCCAGCGCGAGGGGCTCTCCGAGCTGCAGGCGCGGGTGCTGGCCGGCCGCCTGGCGGGCTACCAGGGCGAGCTTTCGCCGCTGGTCTCGCCGAGCCTGCGTCATCTGGTCCATCCTGCTCAGCTGAAGGATGCCCGCAAGGCCGCCGAACGCATCGCCCAGGCGGTCGTGGACGACGAGCATATCGGCATCCTCACCGACTATGACGTGGACGGCATCACCTCCCATGTGGTGATCCGGCGTACTCTGGTCGAGCTGTTCGGGGTGCCCGAGGCGCGGCTGCACAGCCTGATCGGCCACCGCATCCATGACGGCTACGGCATCAGTCTGCCGCTGGTGGAGCGCACCCTGGCACTCACCCCGCGGCCCAGCCTGGTGATTACCGCCGATTGCGGAAGCAGCGATGAACCCCGCATCGCTCGGCTCAAGGCGGACGGCATCGACGTCGTGGTCAGCGACCACCACGCCCTGCCGCTGGAGGGGCCTCCTACCTCGGCCTTCGCCACCGTGAATCCGACCCGTGACGACTGTGATTACCCCGATCCGACCATCGCCGGCTGCATGGTGGCCTGGCTGGTCATGTCCCTGGCTCGCCAGGTGTTGATCGAGTGGGGTGTGCTGGCCGAGGCGACGCCGAAGCTCTCGTCCTGGCTCTCCTACGTGGCCCTGGGTACCGTGGCCGACTGCGTCTCGCTGGGCGGCAGTGCGGCCAATCGTGCCGTGGTCAATCACGGGCTGACCCTGATCAACCGCATGGATGCCGCCTGCTGGCGGGCCATGGCCGAGCGGCTGGGAGCCGACAGTCTGCCCTTCGATGCCGAGACCCTGGGCTTCCAGATGGGGCCGCGCATCAACGCTCGATCGCGCCTCGACGACCCCTATGCGGCGCTGCACTTCATGCTCGCGGAAGAGGATCATGTCGCTCGACGTTATCTCGAGGTGCTGGATCAGGATAACCAATCTCGCAAGGTTATCGAGGCGGAGATGGCGGAGGAGGCGAGGGCGCTGGCGCTGGCGGTACTGGCCGCCGACGAGTGCGCTATCGTGGTCTTCCTGGAGAGCGGGCATCCCGGCGTGCAGGGCATCGTGGCGTCGCGCCTGGTGCAGGCCTTCGGCCGACCGGCGCTGGTACTGACGCCGGCGGTGGCCCCCGGCATGCTCACCGGCTCGGGGCGCTCCATCGATGGGCTCCACCTGCGTGACGCCCTGCAGCGTACCTTCGAGCTGGCGCCCGAGAGCCTGCCGCGCTTCGGTGGCCACCGGGGGGCAGCAGGCGTCGGTGTGCCGGTGGAGTCCCTCGAGAGGTTCCGTGCGGCCTTCCTGAAAGCAGTGGGCGAGCAGTTGGGCGATACCGAACTCTGCCCGCGGATCTTCACCGATGGTGAGCTCGCGCCCGAGCAGCTCCGCCTCGCCACCCTGGATGAGCTCCAGAGGTTGGGACCCTACGGTCGGGAGTTCGATGCTCCTCTCTTCCAGGGCGACTTCCTGGTGGAGGCGCTGCGCCCTGTGGGCGCCGAGGGCAACCACCTGATGCTCGAGCTCGCCGCCGGGCCGGTCGTCTACAAGGCCATCTGGTTCCGGGCCCTGACACCGGGCGAGCTGCCGGCCTTCGGGGTCGGCGAAAGCCTGCGCTGCGCCTACAAGCTCAACCGCAACCGCTGGCGGGGAAGGGAGAGTCTACAGCTGATGGTCGAACATGCCGAAATGATCAAAAGGTGAATTGATGAGCCGGTCGCACCTAG
>NZ_JBDNGD010000523.1:0-1139 GCF_041689495.1 Halomonas sp.
GACGCATCACCATCGCCGGCATCTTCTTCCAGGGCGGTGCGGCCAGCGTCGATACCGGCACGATCGTGGCGGCCCTGGTGCATGGATTGACCGGCAGCACGCTGGCGGTCGGCGCGGCGGCTGCCATCGCCCGCTATGGCTGGCTGTTTCCGCAACTCATCGTGGGCTGGCTGGCACAGCGGCACCGGCGGCGCCTGTCGTTCTACCTGGTCGGTGCCGGTGGGCGCGTGCTGTGCCTGGCCGGCGTGGCCGCCCTAGTCGCCCTGGCGGGGGCCGCCCCGGGGGCGCCGACGATCATCGCCTTCTTCGCGCTGTGGACCCTGTATGCCTTCGTCAGCGGGATCGTTGCCGTGCCGTACAACGATATCGTGGCTCGCTCGATCGCCTCGGAGCGGCGCAGCCGCATGCTGGCGCTGCGCTTCTTCGGCGGCGGGCTATTGGCCATCGGCGTGGTCGCCCTGGCCGCCCGGCTGCTCGAGGTGCTCGCCTTTCCCGACGGCTACGCCGCGATCCTCTCGCTCGGCGCCCTGTTGCTGCTGGTCTCGACCCTCTCGTTTGCCTCGGCTGGCGAGCCACAGGCTCCGCCGGCGCACCGCCAAGGCTTCGTCGCATTTCTTCGTGATGGCGTGAGGGTGCTGCGTCACGACCGGCGCTTCCGGTGGTTTCTCTATTCGCAATGGGCCGCGGGGGTGGTCGCCATGGCCTTGCCGTTCTATGTCCTGCAGGTGACGACGGCAGCGGCGGCGAAGTCACAGGTCGCCTTCCTGCTGGGCGCGCAGACCCTCGGCGCCCTGCTCTCCAACCCGCTCTGGGGCTGGTGGGGGGATGTGCGCGGCAAGCGCAGCCTGCTGCAAGGCGTGGCCGTGTTCGCCGGCCTGGCCCCCTCGCTGACGCTGCTCTGGCTCACCACGGGGCGCCCGGTCGCGGTCCTGCCCTGGTTCACGGGGGTGTTCGTCTTGCTCGGCGCGGTCGGCAACGGCGGCACGATCGCCCAGCTGGGCTATCTGATGGAGATTTCCCCGGATGCCCACCGACCGGCCTACAGCGGCTACTTCAATGCCCTGGTCGCACCGGCCGCGCTGCTGCCGCTGGCCGGTGCGGTGGTCGCCGAACTGCTTTCTTACGCCGCCGTCTTCGCC
>NZ_JBDNGD010000524.1:0-2192 GCF_041689495.1 Halomonas sp.
TCTGCCGCGACCAACAACCTTCGCTGGCGCTCGTCAAGCGCATCGCGCATTACTTCCCAGCGTTGACCAATGTGTAAATTAGTTACCATGCGTCAGAGAATATCCGATTACAAAATATTGCACAACTTATTTGTTAACGCTACCTTAGCGTATCAAGGACGTGACCGACCTGGATGGATACCGTGATGAGTTCAGGGGCGTTCCGTTTGAGGAAGGGATGCGCCTCTATCAGACCTTGTTCGATTCACATGAGAGCTATGAGATTGAGGTAGATGCTTTCGATGAAGCGGCGGATCGAGCACCTGGCTCGTTACTGATGGGGATGGCCCCGTTCAAGGGCCATATGGCTGAAGTCGAAGGGTTGATGGGAGAGTCGGAGCCGGTTGATCTGGATCTGCCGGAGGCAGCCTTGAGGAAGGCTCGTTCTAAGGGACTTATCACGGGGGATGAGGGTTCGGTTGGGCCAAAGCTTCCAGAAGAGCTGATGGGGCTGGTCCAGCGCATGGTGAGCGGTGCCCAAGAGGCGATCGGTGATTTTCCAGAGGCATACCAGGAGGCGGTCTGGGATGAACTGGTGAGGTGGGATGGATTGCCCTCTCAGTTATCGAGGGTGGCGGTCGGTGCTCACGGTGGCCCTGTCGGGCAGCGAGTCGCACAAACGGCTCAAGACGAGGCGGATAGCTACGTCCCTGGAAGCGAATACGGCCCTCCTCACTTCGAGCCACCACTGGAGCTTCACTTCCGCTATCATGGCTCAAAGGACAGCTATCCGAAACAGCGGCGAGTGGCTGTCCATCACATCGTTGGCGTTCATCAGGTGTACTTGAAGAGCCGATGCCTGGATAGCAACGAGGAGCGCTCATTTCTTGGGGACCGTATCGACGGTGAGATCCTCAACACCCAGACCGGCGAACTGATTTCGATTGATGCGGACACCACCTCCCAGCAGCTACGCGAAGCACTCCGAGCTAGGCGTACTACTGACGCCCCTTCCGGTGTGGCGCCTAGACGCAAACCAGAAGCCCCTGATGCTCCATCGTCATCGTCTGCCTATGCCGGTAGTGCTCACGAGAAGTCGGCTGGTCATAGCGTAAAGCCGAGCCTCCCGTGGTATCGGCGTCCGGGCACTTGGGGGGCGATCATCGCGATCATCATTTTGTGGACCATGTTCCGGTAGCTGAGCATTCCCCCTACACCACCGCCGACACCTGCCACACCGGGGCGACCCGATCACGTCGCCAGGCCCGCCTGCTGCTGACTCTGGATCACTACCGGAAACGGACAATACTGACAAACCGGACGCACCGGACGCACCGGACGCGAGGTCCGAAGCGAAACCATCGCCAGATTGCCCAGAGAGGCCGCAGGAGCGGCGACAGCCGAGGGCCTGGGGTAGCACTTCCGTAGCCTGGTGGGCGCCCTACGCAAGTCTGAGTAGCCCAGCCGATAGCCACCTACCCGGTCAGGGCCAGGTCTTGGTGTCGCTAGAGGTTGGGAGAGGAGTGCCTACCTGCCACTCTGAAGTTAGCCGCTGCGCCTCGGTGACCTGCTCCCGGGAAAAGTCTTCGAGGATGAGGTCGCGTAACTCTCTGGCTTGCTCAACACCTTGAGCCGCTGCCAAAGACGCCAGTATGTAAGCCATCACGCGGTCCTGACGGACTCCTTCGTCTTTGTAGTACTGGATCCCGAGGAGGGCCTGGGCCGCGGCATCTCCCTGCTCGGCGGCGCGGCGATACCACTTAGCGGCTTCGACATAGCTTTGAGGAACACCCTGACCGCTGTCGTACAGAAAGCCCAGCTTGTATTGGCCGCTGGAAAGGCCTTCTTCTGCTATTGGCCTGAGGTTTTCGGCCGCAGCGGCGTAATCTCCCCTCGCGTATGCTTCATCAGCAGCGGAAAGGGATTGGCCGAGTGCGGATCCTGTTGTGAAGGTCAGCGAAGCAATGATCAGGAGAGTGCTGGGTAAGCGCATGATAGAGATTCTTGTCCGTTTCATGAGATGCCACCATCCTGAGCACCTCAGGAGCGGTCAACGGCAGCGTCAGACCCATTACTGAGGCCGTAAGGGTCTACCTCACCGGCCAGGGGGTGGCCTTGTTGGGATGCTAAGGCGTGGCCACCTGCTTACAGGCCAGAACAGGCGCCAGCTACCGCTTTCGATTTGGATGGGACCTTGGATGGGAAAAAGAAAA
>NZ_JBDNGD010000525.1:0-1237 GCF_041689495.1 Halomonas sp.
GTGGCCGACAGCGACCGCTACGCCTTCGAGCAGATCGACATCTGCAACAAGTCGGCACTGGAAGAGGTGTTCGACAAGCACCGGCCCGACGCGGTGATGCACCTGGCCGCCGAGAGCCACGTGGATCGCTCCATCGACGGCCCCGCCGCCTTCATCGAGACCAATATCGTCGGCACCTATACGCTGCTGGAAGTGGCCCGCGCCTACTGGAACGGCCTGGACGCCGAGCGCCGCGAGGCCTTCCGCTTTCACCATATCTCCACCGACGAGGTCTATGGCGACCTGGAAGGGCCGGAGGGGCTCTTCACCGAGCAGACCTCCTACGCGCCGAGCTCGCCATACTCCGCCAGCAAGGCCAGCTCCGACCACCTGGTGCGTGCCTGGCAGCGCACCTACGGGCTGCCCACGCTGATCACCAACTGCTCCAACAACTACGGGCCCTATCACTTCCCCGAGAAGCTGATCCCGCTGGTGATCCTCAACGCCCTGGAAGGCAAGGCCTTGCCCGTATACGGCAAGGGCGAGCAGATCCGCGATTGGCTCTACGTGGAAGACCACGCCCGCGCCCTCTACCAGGTGGTCACCGAAGGCCAGGTAGGCGAGACCTACAACATCGGAGGCCATAACGAGAAGCAGAACATCGAAGTAGTGCACACCATCTGCGCTTTGCTCGATGAACTGGTTCCCTCGCCCCTCGTTCCTCGCTCCTCGCTCATCACCTATGTCGCCGACCGCCCCGGCCACGACCTGCGCTACGCCATTGACGCCGGCAAGATCGAGCGCGAACTCGGCTGGGCGCCGCGGGAAACCTTCGAAACCGGCATCCGCAAGACCGTGCAGTGGTACCTCGACAACCTCGAATGGTGCCAACGAGTACAAGACGGCAGCTACCAGTGCGAGCGGCTGGGCATCGCTGAAGCATAAGCGATAACTCCGCACTTCCTGTGGAAGGGCGGCTCCGCCGGGCGATGGCGCCGCGCAGCGTTAAGCACTGAACAGGTTTTCGTGGGAGGCCGGCTCCGCCGGGCGATGGCGCTTGGCGCTTTTTCCTTTTTCCTTGCTCCTTGCTTCTTGAACCTTGTTCCTTACATCTCACGGGCGGCGGCCACAGGCCGAGATCGAACGCTGGTCGAATGCCACCAACCACGCCTCAAGGTAGTGCTGTAGCGCCAAGGCCCTTTCAGAGACAGCCCCATGCCCCACCGCGTTAGTCACGACCAGAACTTCAAGAACCTGA
>NZ_JBDNGD010000526.1:0-1267 GCF_041689495.1 Halomonas sp.
GCGCTTCTGCCTGCCGGTGTCGTTGCCGTTCACCGCAGCTGCCAGCCGGCCGATGCCGCTTTCCGCATCGAAGCGATGGCTGACCCGAAGCATGGCGATGGCCTGGTCCAGCGGCCGGCCGTCCGGGTCGATGACATCCGCGGGAAGCCGCTGGCCGGTGGCACGGTCAAGCCAGTCTGCGGTGTCGGGGGTGTAGTGGCCGCCGTCGGCCCTGGCGCAGAGGTCGCCGAGTACCGAGCCGGCTTCCACCGAGGCGAGCTGGTCCTTGTCGCCCAGCAGCACCAGGTGGGCGCGGGGCGGCAGGGCGTCGAGCAGGGCGGCCATCATCTCCACGTCGACCATCGAGGCCTCATCCACCACCAGCACGTCCAGCTGCAGCGGATGGTGGGCATGGTGGCGGAAATGGCGGGTGTCGGGGCGCGAGCCCAGCAGGCGGTGCAGGGTGGTCACCTGTGTCGGTATGGCAGATCGGAGCGTATCAACACTGCATTCGCCCGCTGAAGCGGCCTCCCACAGGGTGGCCAGGCCATCCAGCTGCAGGGAGCTGACCTGGCCGGCGATGGATTCGTTGAGCCGGGCGGCGGCCTTGCCGGTGGGGGCGGCCAGGCGGATGCGCAGGGCACGGCTGCCCTCGTTCAGGGCCAGGGTCTGGAGCAGGGCGAGGAGCTTGACCACGGTGGTGGTCTTGCCGGTGCCGGGGCCGCCGGTGATCACCGCGAAGGGCGAGCGGGCGGCCAGGGCGCAGGCGGCCTTCTGCCAGTCGAGGGTCGCGGTGGCGGGGAAGAGGGCGGCCAGGGCTTGGGAGAGGGCATCAATGTTAATTGCCTGATCCAGGCGCCTCTCGGCGCCATCGCCCGGCAGAGCCGGCCTCCCACTAGCTCCCGTGCCATTGCCCGGCAGAGCCGGCCTCCCACTAGCTCCCGTGCCATTGCCCGGCAGAGCCGGCCTCCCACTAGCTCCCGTGCCATCACCCAGCAGAGTCGGCCTCCCACTAGTTCCCGTGCCATCGCACGGCAGAGTCGAGTCGTCGAACCGCGGTCTCCCAGCAGAGCTAGCCGAGCTCTCACCGCCGAGCTTGACGGCGATATGCTGCTGGATCGAGCGCTCGTGGTGCCAGTAGCGGCGCAGGTAGAGGCGGGTGCCGTCGAGCACCAACGGGGTGTTGCCTGGGCCGTCGCCCACCAGCAGCGGGTGGTAAAGCGCGGCCTGCCAACTCGCCGGGCTGAGGGCTTCCAGCAGGGCGCTGGGCAGCGGCGGCGGGTCGTCC
>NZ_JBDNGD010000527.1:0-3403 GCF_041689495.1 Halomonas sp.
AATCGGTGCTGCCCAGGTTGCCGATCACCACGAAACGGGTCTTTTGGGTGGGGTTACTCTGCGTGTGGCCACCCCGATCGAGAATCTCGGCTTCGCACTCGGCGCGGGTGCCGGAAATGAACTTGCCCGTCAGCACGAAGTGGCTGTCATCAAAGTCAACCTCTGGAGGTGGATCGCAGAGCGGCAGGGTGGAGGACTGTAAGCTGGCGCTGGTGTTATCGCTGCCGGCCATGCTGCCGCCGCCGGTATAGTCGAGCAGAAGGCCCATCAAGTCGGCTTCCTCCTGGGCATCCAGGAGGTTGTCCTCCAGGGCGACTCTGAGCCGCACGAACAGCACGCTGAACGGCCACACACTGAGCGACCCGGGTCGCTCTTCCAGCCAGCGAAGCAGGTACTCGGCTTCGCTCTGGTTGATGGCCCCATCCGCGAGCACGCCGCGGGCCAGGCCAATCAGCTCACTGGCGTCGCGGTCGGCATTGCGGGCGAGGGCCAGGCGGCGTGTGACCGGCTGACCATGAGGGTTGAGTAATGAAGTGGACATGATGTACTCCCTTGTTGTTGTTCTCTGGGGCACGCGCCCTGCAGGAAGTGTGGCAAAGGGAGCGGGATGTCGCTGTGGGTGATCGCTGACGGATGGAAAAGAAAAACCCGCCGAGAATGGCGGGTATTATGAATGTTGAAGGTTACTCTGGAGAAGTATCTTGATCTTGGAGAGGCGCTCCCTGGCCCTCTGAAGTGAGGGGTGCTGGCGCCGGGATTGTTCCCATGAGTCGCTCGATCCTGTCGACGCTCTGACGGAGCCACGAACTTTGCTCAGAAACGCTTTGCCGCATGGCCTCACCCTGCTCCGAAACGGTTTGCTGAAAGGCTGTTAAGGTGCCAAACAGGATGGCAGCCACCAAGCCGACCACGGCAACGGACGTGGTGATAACCGTCGTCCTGGTCATCTTGCCGTCGGCGCGCATGTCAGCCAGCCCCTTGTCCAGGCGCTTGTCCGCCTGGTCAGATTGCCGCTGCATATCAGCCAAGCGGTTATCGAGATCCTTCTCGATCCCTGCCAGGCGTGCGTCGATGTAGCGATCCTGTGTGCTCATGTCGTCAGTATCCTCTGCCCCTGCTCATTCTTCGCCGACCTCTCGGGGTATGTTTGAATTACGTTGTCGATGCCTTCGAGAGGTGATTTGCGATTTTCTTTGTTGGTATGCCTCGTCGCTCTGGGTGGAGAAGATACTCCTTCATTCGAAATCACCTCAATCTCATCCACCCATGAGGGGTTATGCTCCTGTTTATGCACCATGACGACCTGCCTTCCACTCTAGGATAGGTGCTGCTGAGAACTCTGCCATGAATCCGCAAGTATCGCAGCAAGCCGGAATGAAAGGAAGGTAGATGGGGGCTTCCCCACCCCCAGTATCATGCACACGTTTCTTCACGGTGGCAGGCTTGTCGGTGCTCTGCTGGATGTCACCGGATTTCCGGCTCATGGCGGTGAAAGCGATTAGTTGACTTGAGCATATCGGGCATGCCCCCTGCCCAGGAATTGATGCGAAAAACTGGACGATGTCCTGTGTCGTGAGGGAACTCAGAAGCGCCATATAGTCTGGCTGTTGGTTATTGCTTGCCATGCCGGTCTCCCATGAGTCTCGGTCCTTAAGGCTCCTGTTCGTTTGACCAGGGCTCAGTCGAACACTTCCCACCAGAACACCCGCCCGATGATGTACAGATCCACCACTGCGCCGCCGTCCAGGATGTCTTGGGTCGGACAGTGTATCGCGCCGGGGCCTCCGGCATCATCCCCTGGCTGGCTCGATCACTATGTCGTCCTCTGCCGGTTGCCCGGTCAGCAGCGCCTGCGTATCGGCACCGAACCGCTTCACGATGTCGCGCTTGTGGTCTGGTGCCAGATGACCGTAGTGCTCAATCGTGGTGTGGATGTCGGCGTGTCCCATCAGCCGGCTGACCGCCAGTAAGTCGGTTCCCCTCATGATCAGCTGACTGGCGAAGTTGTGGCGCAGGGAGTAGAGCTCCAGGTCGGCGGGCAGGGCCTTGGCGATGCGCTTCTCCTTGGGCAGCGCCTCGGTGAGCGCCTTGATGCGTCGCCAGTGGCGGCCGATCGCGGTGTAGTCGTAGCGCTCGACGGTCTTGGGGTTGGGGAAGGCGTAACCGGTGGCAGGCTGGCCCTGCTGCTCGTGCCAGGTCTTGAGAACTTCCACCGCCTCCGGCGCCAGCGGGAAGGTCTGTGGCTCCGGGCGCTTATGGGCGATCTTCTCGATCACCTTGCGGATGGTGGCAAAGGTTAGGTTGACGTGCTCCCAGCGCAGGCCGTGGAGGTCCCCAGGACGGAAGCCGGTATAGAACAGGAGCAGGATCAGCGGCGGGGCATAGTTGACGTAGGTGACATGGTCGAGATCTTCCAGCCAGGGCTTGCCATGGTAACGGCTGCGACGACGCCCCTCTCGGCGGTGCGTCTGGTACGCCTCGATTCCGGCGAACAGCGCCAGCACCTCTTGATCTTCGAGATAGCGCCTGGTGCTGGTGGACTCGGCGAGCTCCTTCTCGGAGAGGGCAGGCCGCTCCAGCCGAATACCCTTCAGCGGGTTGGCGTCGATGGTGCCGCGCTCCGCTGCGTGATTCAGCAGCGTCTGCAGGGCGCCGTACGCGCGGTGACAGGTGGAGAAGGCGAGGCCGCGTTTCTCCATGGCCGCTTGCCAGCGCTCGGCATCGCTGCGCGTGAGCGATCCCAGTGGCCGGTCGAGCCAGTCGACGAACTCCCGGCGCAGCGTCTGCAAGGTTGCCTTCCCGCGTTTGCCTCGGTTCTGGTAGAGCTCATACGGGCCGTCGAGGTAGGCGACCAGAGTCTGCTGCTCGAGGGCCCTGGCGTGGTCACGGACTGCCTGGCGATCGGCGAGGGGATCCTCGCCCTGGTAGGTGGCACCCAGGGTCTCATGCGCCAGCTTGCGAGCCTGGTCGGCGGTCAGGCCCGGGTAGCGGCCCAAGGTGATAGTGCGTTTCTTCCCCGCGGTGTTGCGGTAGGTCAGCCGCCAGCTGGTCGCCGACTTGCGGCGGATCATGTGGAAACCGCCGAGCAGGGTATCCCAAACACGGTCGCCCGGTTCGGCCTTGGCATGGAGATCGGTCGCTGATCGGGCTGTGATCTTGAGCTTGTGACGAGCATGGGCCCCGTCATGTCGCGGCGGGCTGGAGGGCATGGCCTGATCTCCGGGTCAGCAATGGGTCAGTAAATGGTAGCGTAAATGCCGCCTAAGCGCGTGTATTAGCTGCCACTTCTATCTGCCTTAGAGGGATGATTTAATGACAATTCCAAGCATTCCTTGACGTTGAGCGCCGCTGCTTTATCATGCCTGCCAGTCTTTGGTAAGGGTGAGGTCGACGGTTCAAATCC
>NZ_JBDNGD010000528.1:0-1113 GCF_041689495.1 Halomonas sp.
CCCGGCTTATTCATCCAAATCGGCTTTGGGAAGTTGCGCACGTCCCAAATCGCTGTAGAATCAAGTTGCTACACCAATTTCAACGGCAGCTCAGGACGCACGCATGGGTGAAATTCTAGAGCCGGTCACGCCAAGGTTCAACCGGTCCCTGCGCATTGAAGCCCGTTCCGAGCGACTGACCGGTGATCCCGGCGCGGTGCTTCTTCGGGAGGCTCTTGAGGCGACCGAGATCGTACCGTGGATGGTCGGGCAGATGAGGGATCACCGCCGCCGGGCCGACGTCGTGCACGACCTGCCGTCCCTGCTCCGGACCATGGTGCTGATGACTGCGCAGGGCTGGCAGGACCACGACGATGCCGATGCCCTGCGCCATGATCCGGCCATGCGCCTTGCCGTCAGTTCCTCCGCCGGGCTGACGCCGCTCGCGGGGCATCCCGGACTGGCCTCCCAGCCAACTATGTCGCGCTGTACGGCGATGCTGGCCGAGCCCGCAAACCTCAAGGTGCTCCGGGAGGGCGCGCTGGAACTGGCCGGGCGGAACCTACGGGCCGAGAACGGCGGCAAGCGGTTCGAGCACATCACGCTCGATGTCGACAGCCTGCCGGTCGAGGTCCACGGGCATCAGCCCAAGGCGAAGTGGAACGGCCACTATCGAGCCCGCATCTATCACCCGCTCATCACTTCCATCGCCGAGACCGGCGACATGCTCGACGCCCGTCTGCGCCCCGGCAATGTCGGGACCGCCGACGGAGCGCTCGATGTCATCCTCGACGTGGTCGACCGTGCCGAAGCCAGCTTGTGCAAAATCACGATGGTGCGCATCGATGCCGGCTTTCCTTCGGCCACGCTTCTGAACGGGCTGGAGAACCGCGGCGTCCATCATGTCGCGCGCCTGCGCGCAAATCCCGCCCTCGACAAGCTCGCAGCACCGCACATGAAGCGCCCGCCGGGGCGGCGACCGAGCGAACCAAGGCTCTGGACGCATGAACTGACATACCAGGCCCAAAGCTGGGACGAGCCGCGCCGCGTCGTGCTGGTGGTCAAGGAGCGCGAGGGCGATCTGCTGCTCGACCGCTTCTTCCTCGTCACCTCGCTCACCGCCCGGCAGATGAA
>NZ_JBDNGD010000529.1:0-2064 GCF_041689495.1 Halomonas sp.
GTGATAGGCCAGGTAGAGGTGCTCGGGGTTGTGGAGCGACACCCCGGTCATGCGATGGGTGCGAGCGTTGTACCAGCCGATGAAATCGGTGGCGTGTTTGATGTGCGTGCGCCGGGCCAACAGGCTACCCGCCTCATCCTCATATTCGCCCCATACCGGGTCCTGTGCCTGGGCATACCCATAGGCCGATGAAGGCCGCGTCCAGGGGATGAACCCCAGCAGACGCTGGCGTGGGGGCTTGACGTGGCTGCGGAAGGAGGACTCGCGCTGGATGAAGGCCATCTGGGTCGAGATGGGCGTGCCCCACTTCTCCTGCGAGCTGCGCGCATGGTCATACCAGCTCGGCTGCTCACGAAAGATCTCGCAGACATTGCGTTGATCGTTCGGGGGTGCCGGCGCCAGCATCGCGCAGCCTGTCAGCCAGAGCAGGGCTGTCATGGCCAGCGTAGGCCTGAGCCATTTCACGATCATCGCATGTCTCCGCTGACGCAGCTTGATCACTCGGTTCAAGGCCTCCTTCCGTGGCTTGGGTTGAAAGGGTTCCCATGAGTTGGGCGAGCTGACAGACGGTTTATGCACCTCTCAAGCCATTTTCCCATCAGCTACATCGAAATATAGTCTGGCCATTTCCATCCAGGACCGGCCGCCTCGAAGTCTTGCGCCAAGCCCAATAATCTGTCTTCGGAGAAGAGATCCCGATGATCTGTACATCATCCGGCAGTCCATTCGGGTCGGGCATGCCGGGCATGGAGAGACCGGGATGTCCGCTGGCATTGACCCAGCCCGTGTAGACCGCATGGCCTCGCGGTCCTACCGATTGACCGTCGATTATCCTGGGGCACACCTCCTCCACCGGCCAGGGCTGGGCGGCGGAGGAATGGTAGTCCTCCACTGCGGTACGCAGGCTCTGACCCTCGATCTGACAGGCGAAGGGCAACACCGTGGTGGTGCCTCCATGGCCGGTCATGCGCAGCATCTTCCACACCACGGTGGCGGTGGTATCGAGCACCAGCACGCCGAACTCGGCTTCCCAGCGGGAGACAAGAGAGTGTGGCGCAGCACCAGGGCCAGGCTCGGTCCGGGCGACATGGCCCCCATGGCGCAGACCGCGGCCAGGGAGAGCCAGAGGGAAAACGGCATTCGAATATCTCCGGTGCCGGAATGGACGGGGCCTCAGCGATGAAACTGGCCTTCCCGTTCGGGCTGCCAGAGGATGGCATCGATGCGCAGGCGCGATTCGCGTCCCCCTGGCAGCGGCCAGGCGATGGTATCGCCGACGCGCAGCCCCAGCAGGGCCGCCCCTACCGGCGCCATTACCGAGATGCCGTCCTCGGTGGTACTCAGCGCATGGGGATAGACCAGGGTGCGGATGATCTGCCGGTCGCGGTCAATATCGGTGAACTGCACCTGGCTGCTCATGCTGACCACGTCCTCGGGAACATTCTCCGGATCGACGATCTCGCCGCGTGCCAACTCCTCTTCGAGGGCATCGGCAACCACCAGGTTTTTGTCGTCGGCAACGTCGATGAGCCGCTGTAGCCGCTCGGCATCGAGCCGATTGATGATAATGGGGGGACGCGTCGTCATGGGACCTCCTGGACAACGTCAACGCTGATTGCACGCTTATGGGGTAGCCAACGAAAACAGCCCTTTACCAACGAAGGGGCGAAGGACTGTGATCTGGCTACTCTACGCCATCCCGTCACCCGGCAACAGCCCCTTAGGAGGACTGCAGGCCAGGTGGCCACAAGGTTGCACTGTCTTCACATCCGCACAGAGACGCAGCCCATGACGGTTCGCATCTTCGCCATCGTCCTCGAGCTCCTCGGCGTGCTGCTGATCATTATCGGCGGGCAGGGCGACAGTCCCGTCGGCTTCGTGGGCCCGGCACTCATGCTACTGAGCGGCATCCTGCTGTTCACCCCTAGCAGCCTGTCGGACTTAGCGTCCGCAGGCCATTGATACCGCCTGCCTCGGCATAGCTTGCGTCATTATGGTGCATATTTGCGATCTTCAGTGTCCAATAATCTCAAAACGAGCGAATTCCCTCGCATTTCATGCCCA
>NZ_JBDNGD010000530.1:0-2309 GCF_041689495.1 Halomonas sp.
GGCGCTGAAACTCAGGAAGCGAGTGAGGGAACGGCAGATCGTCCCGCTCAAGTACGTCGATTGCCATGATCGGCCCACGTTCATGCAGATGCTCAAAATACTACCGGTAGTGGGCGGGTGTGACAACCGGATAAGCACGGTTTCGACATCTCCGTATAAGGGCGACCGAAGACCCGGACATCCCCGGTCAGGGGTCGGGTGATGCCCATACCGCCTTGAGCAGGCTGGATTTCCCGGCCCCATTGGGCCCGACGATGGCCGTCATGCTCTCGGGCGGGGTTACGAAATCCACCGAATACACCACCGGACGATGGTCATAACTCACCGTCAACCCCTGTATCGCCAGAGGACTGTCCGCGATCTCGTCACTGATTCTCGGGTTGCGGTTCATTCGTCCTCCCCTTTCGCCGCCAGTCGACCCAGCCGGCCGCCCTCGGGGACCTCGCCCCCCAGGGAACGGGCGATCAGGGTGACATTGTGGTCCAGCATTCCCAGCCAGGTACCCTCGTAGGTCCCTCTCTCGCCCATGGCATCAGAGAAGAGTTCGCCCGCGATGCGTACCTCATGACCCCGGGCGGCCGCGCCCTCGACCAGGGCGCGGATGTTGCGGTCAGAGACGGATGTCTCGATGAAGATGGCACCGATATCACGCTCCACCAGCACATCCACCATGGTCTCGATACGCGCCAGTCCCGCCTCGCTGTCCGTGGAAAATCCCTGGATACCCAAGACCTCGACGTCATAGGCATCGCCGAAGTAACCGAAGGCATCATGGGCGGTGATCAGTACCCGATTGCCCTCCGGCAGGGTCGCCAGGACCTCATGGGCATAGGCATTCAGGGCATCGAGCTCACTCAGATAGGCGTCGGCACGCTCGGTGAAGGCCGCCTTGTGGACGGGCACCAACTCGACAAGGGCATCGCGGATCGCCAGGACCACATGGCGCCAGCGACCCGGGTCCATCCAGACATGGGGATCGTACTGGTCGGTATATTCTTCATCGGCCAGGCGCGCCTCCACGGGGACGGACTCCCCCAGGGTAAAGACCGACTTGCGCTGCGCAAGACGCGCCAGGAAATCCTCGAGCTGGGCCTCCAGGTAAAGACCGTTCCAGAAGACCGCATCGGCTCGAGTCATAGCGGTCACGTCGTTGCGTGTCTGTCGATAGAGGTGGGGGTCGGTGCCCGACCCCATCAGCCCCTGAACCTCCACCTGATCACCGCCCAGCTCGCCCAGGACGTCGGCGATCATGCCGGTGGTCGCCACCAGTTGAAGACGCTCTTGCGCCTGTGCGGGTAACGCGGCCAGGAAGCCCAGGGCCAGCAGGAGAAGGATCGAGGCGATAGCGCGCGTGCCGGACATCGTGCACTCCCATGGTCAGGGTAGGCCTCGGGGATCGGAAGACTGGAGATCCTCGAGAGAAAACAATCATTGAAGAATAAGGCAATGAAAGGGTGAAGTGCAAAGATCTTAACCCTGGCTAACTTTTCGGGTGCCAGCAGGGACGAGGTGTGCTTCACTGGTGAGGTTGCCGATAAAAGTGAGGTTGACTATAGTCGCCCGATGATCAACGCCTCCGACGATCCGAATACCGACAATCCCGGCCATGAGGATGCCCTTCCGCCCACCACCCAGCATGCCAAGCAGTACGCTGCCGTGCGCAACGCCCATGAGACCGAGCTCATCGAGGACTATGTGGAGTTGATCGGTGACCTGCTGAAGCATCAGGGTGAGGCACGCTCCACGGATGTCGCCACACGCATGGGAGTCAGCCAGGCCACCGTGGCCAAGATGATGCGCCGGCTGAAGAGTCTCGATCTGGTCGTCAGCAAGCCCTATCGTTCGCTGTTCCTGACCCGGGCCGGTGAGGCCATGGCCGAGGAATCCAGCAAGCGCCACGCCATCGTCCTGCAATTCCTTCGTGCCTTGGGCGTGGATGATGACACCGCGCGTATCGATGCCGAGGGAATGGAACACCACGTCAGCCAGGAAACCCTCGACATCATGCAGCGTTTCGCGCATGAGCAGACGCCGGTGCAGTAGCGGAAGGGTGTTGCCAGAAGAGGGACCCTGCAGGCGTAAAGCGCATTAGCCGCTACAGCGTTTCTCCCACCTCGATGCGATAACCGAGATCAATCACCGACTGGCCCAGCGCCTCACCCTGGATACGCGCCAGCAGCTCGCGGGACGCCCGTTCGCCGATAGCCTCGCGTGGCGTGACCACACTCGCTAGCTTCGGCGCCATCACCTGGCCCACGTCATGGCCATGGAAACCGGCGACGGCAATCCGTCCCGGAACGTCCACGCCA
>NZ_JBDNGD010000531.1:0-3385 GCF_041689495.1 Halomonas sp.
AGTCTCCAGTCGGGCGGTGGGCCGTCATGGTAGTACCGCTGGAGTGCGGCGGGGTAATCCGCGCGCTCGTCGCCGAACATGGCACGGAAGGCGTCGAGGAAATCGTCGCGCAGGCTGAGCCGCCACCACAGCATATGCGCGATCTCGTGGCGCATATGGCCGATCATCGTGCGGTAGGGTTCCTCCAGCGCCTCACGACGAGTGGCGACCAGAACCGGGTCCACTTCGGCCACGCTGATGGTCACCACTCCCTGAGCATGCCCCATGGGCACCGGGGTCGGGCCCTCGGCGAGCATATGGAAAACGGGGGGCGTGCCGGGATCCTCCGGCCGGAACCAGTGCCAACGGCCGAGATTGTCCAGCGCCCAGCGTTTGGCGGCCTCGGTCTGTGCCCAATTAGGCATGGCATTGGGGATCGAAGGGTCCGGCGCCAGTGCCGTCATGGCGCAGGACCGGCAGAAGGCACCCTGTTCAGGCGCAATCCAGTTGCAGCCGATCACCTCCCGGTTGATGCAGAAGGGCGGCATGGGCAGGAAGGCCCGCGCCTGAGGGTCGTAGGCCACGGGGGTCCCGTCGGCGGTGGCGAGGTTGTCGAACCAGAGCGAGCCGGAACCGACGGGGTTGGAAAAGACGCGCATAAAGAGAAGAAACTTCTGAAGAAAGTCAGGCCACAGAGCCAATCAGTAACGGGGCAATACTTCGCTTATCTCGCACCAGTGTCAAACCACTGAGGGCGACCCAGGCACTCACTCGTCCAGCGTAGAAGGTAGGATTGATGACCGGATGACAGACCTCCTCAGACACGACGGACAGTCCCTGCCCCAAGGAGTCAACATGCATATCGGCGTCCTGACACTGCACATCTCGCTGCCCGGCTGCCGCTCCCTCAAGGAGAAGCGCCAGCGCATGGGCGGTCTACACGAGCGCTTCGGGCGCAACCCCGCGGTGGCGGTGTGCGAGAGCGGCGAGCTTGACCGCCTGGAGGCCAGCGAGTGGACCTTCGTGGTGGTGGCCACCTCCATACCGAAGGTGGAATCGCTGCTCAGCGAGATCGAGGACAAGGTGCAGCGCACCGTCGATGGGCGACTGATGGAAGCGACGCGGGAAATGCTGTAGCGGCAGAGCGAGCCGGCGCCACTTTCCGCTGACTCAGGACAAAGGCAGACAGCCGACGGGCAAGGCGGCGGTATCGCCAGGTGCTGCTCATCAGGGCGCCTCACTGCGCAGCATCAGTACAGCAACCAGCAGCACATACACTATGGCTCCCTCCCCAACCCCAATGCACGCAGCATACGCAACAGGCATCTCCAGCCTGATGGTATGACCACCCAAGCCATTATGCGCCCCTCGGGGGAGATCACACCTTGTCCCGTACCGACAGTGCGCAGAGGCTATGGTGAGCACGGGGTGCTCGAGGGCGCCCAGCCGCGCCGCCAGCTGTTCCCAGCCGCGCCGCCAGCTGTTCCTGGCCGTCGAGCGGCTGCTCGACCTCATGCGCGGACCTGTAGCACCCTGTCTATACTCTAGCCAGGTGCATCACACGCATCGCCATTTCTTGCACACAGCACGGAGCCTTCACAGTGGCCAACGAGAACAGCGTGATCGCCTTCTACCATCACAGCAACGGCACCCAGGACATCTTCTGGGCCGATCCGGATCCCCGTGGGGACCGGCAAGCCGGCTCCCGGATGAACAGTCCGCGAGCCTCTGTCAGGCGGCACCTGCTGCCCCCGAGTCGATGAGAACCCGATGGACGTAGCACTGCAGGACATCACACTAGAGAACTTCGACGCCACCATCTCGCTGGAGGTGGCGACGTCCCAGCGCGACTATGTCGCCGACAATCTGTATTCCATTGCCGAGTCAAAACTCCACTCGACCTACCGACCCCGCGCCATCTATTGCGACGGTGAGGTAGTCGGCTCCCTCATGTATGAGCCGTTCGACCACGACGACCGGCCACCGGCCTACAACATCTTTCGCCTGATGGTCGACCGGCACCATCAGGGAAAAGGTATTGGGTACCGGGCCATGCAGTGTGTGCTGGACGAGATCAGGGCGCAGGGTCCTTTCGAGCGAATCGCGATCTGCTATGTGCACACCAACCAGATCGCCCGGGACTTCTACGCCAACCTCGGCTTCCAGGAGACGGGGCTCAGCGAGGAGACCGGCGAAGTCATCGCCGAGATCCGGGGGTGACGAGGGCCACAGCCGACACGCCTGGGGAGCGCC
This sequence comes from Halomonas sp., assembly GCF_041689495.1. Lineage (GTDB taxonomy): Bacteria > Pseudomonadota > Gammaproteobacteria > Pseudomonadales > Halomonadaceae > Halomonas. Next base: position 2,233 of record NZ_JBDNGD010000531.1, read on the forward strand.
GACGCCCCGTCGTTGCTGAATCGCCCGCCACGCCCTATCGTCGGGTACGCAACATCACACACTGGCCTTTCGGGGCACGGAGAGGAGACGAGAATGTCGGATGCCCGAGCGAATTCGGCGCGAAGCCTGCTGATCACGGGCTGCTCGAGCGGCATCGGCCATGCCGCGGCCCATGCCATGGTGGCGCGAGGCTGGCGGGTCTTCGCCACGGCACGGGCCGAGGCGGACGTGGCCAGGCTCCGCGAAGAAGGCCTCGAGGCCCTGCCGCTGGACCTGGCCAGCAGTGCCTCCATCGAGGCCGCGGTGGCCACCGTGCAGGAGCTCACCGAAGGCCGGGTGACTGCGCTGTTCAACAACGGCGCCTACGGCCAGCCCGGCGCGGTGGAGGACCTGACCCGCGAGGTGCTGCAGGCCCAGCTCGAGACCAACCTGCTGGGCACCCACGAGCTCACCACCTGCGTGCTGCCAATGATGCGCGCCCAGGGGCACGGGCGCATCGTGCAGAACAGTTCGGTGCTGGGGTTCGCCGCCCTGCCCTACCGCGGCGCCTACGTCTGTTCCAAGTTCGCCCTCGAAGGCCTCACCGACACGCTGCGCCAGGAGCTCCGGGGTAGCGGCGTCCACGTCAGCCTGATCCAGCCCGGTCCCATCACCAGCCGCTTCCGCGAGAACGCCTATCGTGCCTTCCAGGCGAATATCGATACCGCCTACAGTGCCCATGCGGACACCTACCGCAAGGTGGAGGCGCGGCTGGCCAGCCAGGAGGGCAAGGCCCCTTTCACGCTGAGCCCCGACGCCGTGGTGGCGAAGCTTATCCACGCCCTGGAGCATCCTCGCCCGCGGCCTCGCTACGCAGTGACCCTGCCTACCCACCTCTTCGCGGCGCTCAAGCGAGTACTGAGCACCCGCGGCATGGACCAGGTGCTGCTGCGCTCGACGCGGGACGAGCGGGAGTGAGGCCTTGAGCTGGCGGCAGGAATGCGAATCTCTCGGCTCAACCCGAGACACGAGATCAATGGAGAATCCTTCATTCATTGCCATGACGCAGGACATTGCGGGAATCGACTGACACCGGTTGGGAGCCAAGGCCAGACATTCAGAACATGTTCATATAACGCGAAGCGCACCGGCGCACTTTAATGCGTCCGGTGAA
>NZ_JBDNGD010000532.1:0-1016 GCF_041689495.1 Halomonas sp.
CGACGACGATGGCATCGCGCTGAAGGTGCGCGCGGTGGGATCCGAGCCCATGCGTATCGGCCAGGTGCAGGTCGACGGCGCCTATTGGCGGTTTAGTCAGACGCCGTCTGGCGCCCTGGCCCGGGGGCAGGCCTCGTGGATCCGCATCGCCTATCCCTGGATAGAAGACGAACTACACGAGATCACCTTCGTCACCAACACCGGTACGACGTTTGGACACACCATCGAGGTGGCGGAGGCGACGCCGCGACTGGGTGCTGGACAGCTCTCGGGCTACGGATTGCTGGGCCTGTTCGTGGGTGTACTGCCGGTAGCGCTGGGGCTGTGCCTGCGACCGGCACTTCAGCGTGCCGGGCCCCAGGGGTTTCAGTTTGTCCTGGCGCTGACGCTGGGGCTGCTCGCTTTCCTGCTGGTGGATACCCTTGAGGCGGGCCTCGAGTTGGGAGCCCAGGCGGCCTCCCTGTTCCAGGGGCAGGGGCTGGTGTGGCTGTCGGCCATGGTGGCCTTCCTTGCGCTGATGGCAGTCGGTCGGCGTCATCGTCACCCGCCGGAGGGCAGGGCGCTGGCGTGGTATATCGCGCTGGGTATCGGTCTGCACAACCTGGGTGAGGGCCTCGCCATCGGCGGAGCCTTTGCCGCCGGTGCCGGGGCGCTCGGCACCTTTCTGGTGATCGGCTTTACGCTGCACAACCTCACCGAGGGGGTCGCCATCGCCGCGCCCCTGACGCGGGAGCGCGTGCCGGCTTGGGTGTGGGTGGGGTTGGTCGCCTTGGCCGGCCTGCCAGCGGTGCTGGGGACCTGGTTGGGTGCCTATGCCTTCGCACCCCATTGGTCGGCGCTGTTCCTGGGCCTGGGCGTTGGCGCCATCCTGCAGGTACTGGTAGAGGTCGCGGACTATCTGCGGCGCACGGCAGTGGCTCGCGGGAACTCCCCGGTCTCTGGAATTTCAGCGCTAGGCGTTGCGGCCGGTGTGGTGATCATGTATACCACGGCCTTTCTCGTGCAGGTGTGACCCC
>NZ_JBDNGD010000533.1:0-1544 GCF_041689495.1 Halomonas sp.
GTAACTATTCAGCCCATTTCCCAGGCGGCTCGCCAACGGGCTGTTTTCTCTGGCATAGTCAGTCCATCAGGCGTGCGGCTCATCAGGTGACATGACCATCAGCGATATCAATGTCGAAGACGCCCTGGCGCGGGTCCGGCAGCAGCTCAAGGAAGATACATCGGTCTCGCCTTCCCTGCGGGCGGCCATCGACGTGCTGATGCTGCTGGTCAAGCTCATGGCCGACCGCTTGACCACCAGCAGCCGCAACAGCAGCAAGCCGCCCTCGCAAGATCCCCACCGTCAGCGCCGTTCACGGGCCACGGGCCAGCGTCGCCCGGGCGGGCAGCCGGGCCACGAAGGCAGCACATTATCGCCGGTGGCCGAGCCCGATGAGATCGTCCCGTTGCGCGTGGATCGGCGGCGGCTGTCCAAAGGGCAGACCTATCACGTCGTCGACGTCGAGAAACGCCAGGTCCAGGACATTGTCATCCAGGCCGTGGTCACGGAATACCAGGCCGAGGTGCTGGAAGATGATCAGGGGAAGCGCTACGTGGCGCCCTTCCCCGAGGGCGTGACGCGGCCGATCCAGTACGGCTCGCGACTCAAGACGCAGGCGGTCTATCTCTCCCAGTTTCAACTGCTGCCCTACGCGCGTATTCGTGACCTGCTGCAGTCACAGTGCGGTGTGTCACTCAGTACCGCCACGCTATTTGCCTTCAACCAGGAGGCCTACCAGCGTGCCGAGCCCTTCGCACAGTGGGTCAAGCCGGCCCTCCAACAGGCCCGCACCGTTCACGCCGACGAGACCGGCATGCAGGTGGGCGGCACGCGCTACTGGCTGCATAGCGCCTCCAACGAAACGCTGACCTGGCTGGCCCCGCATCCCAAGCGGGGCCAGGAGGCCATGAATGACATCGGCATCCTGCCCTACGTGACCGGCGTGCTGGTACACGATCACTGGAAGCCCTATTACCGCTACACGCAGTGCCAGCATGCGCTGTGCAACGCCCATCACCTGCGTGAGCTGACCGGTGTCTGGGAAAAGGAGCAGCAGCGCTGGGCGCTGCAGCTGCATGATCTGCTGGTGGCCATGAATGACGCGGTCGACAAGGCGGAAGGCGCCTTGCCTGCCCGCGTTGCCGCCCAGTGGCGACAACGCTACCGTCACTGCCTGACGGAGGGCGAAGCCGAGTGCCCGCCACCGGCCAAGCCGCCGCCGGGGACACGCGGGCGCGTCAAACGCAGCAAGGCACGAAACCTGCTCGAACGCCTCCAGGCGTACGAGGACGACGTGCTGCGTTTTCTTGACGACCCCGCCGTGCCCTTCACTAACAACCAGGGTGAACGCGACCTGCGCATGACCAAGGTCCAGCAGAAGATCTCGGGCTGCTTTCGGGCCTGGGAAGGGGCCGAGATCTTCTGTCGAATGCGCAGCTTCCTGTCGACATCCATCAAACAAGGGCTCTCCGCCCACGCGGCGTTGGAGCAGCTGTTCGCGGGTCAGACGCCGGACTTCATGCGGCCAGTTGAAGACGATCAGGCCGCATGAACTGAATAGTTAC
>NZ_JBDNGD010000534.1:0-1120 GCF_041689495.1 Halomonas sp.
AGATGAATGGCACTGCGGAAATGGCCATCGTCGATTCCCATGCGTGTATCGACGAGGCGGTCGCGCGGGTCGCCGAGGCCCGTCAGGCGGTGGGGCCCGAGGTGGGGATCGCCATCGACTTCCATGGTCGGGTCCATCGCCCCATGGCCAAGGCGCTGCTCCGCGAGCTCGAGGCCTACCACCCGATGTTCGTGGAGGAGCCCGTACTGCCGGAACACCTGCCCTGCCTCAAGCAGATCGCCGGGGGGCTCGGCTATCCCATCGCCACCGGCGAGCGACTCTTCACCCGCTACCAGTTCCGCGACCTGCTCGCCGATGGCATGGTCGATATCATCCAGCCGGATATCTCGCACTGTGGCGGCATCAGCGAGGCCATGCGCATCGCCAGCCTGGCCTCGTGCCACGATGTGGCACTGGCGCCGCACTGTCCGCTGGGCCCGATCGCCCTGGCCGCCTCGCTCCAGGTGGATGCGGTCAATCACAACGCCTTCATTCAGGAACAGAGCATGGGGATCCACTACAACCAGGACAACGACGTCCTCGACTACCTGGTCGACAAGTCGGCGCTGACCATCGAGGATGGTTATTGTCGGATTCCCGAGGGGCCGGGGCTGGGCGTGGAGATCGACGAAGCCTTCGTCGAGGAGCGTTCCAAGGTCGGCCATCGCTGGCGCAATCCGCTCTGGACCCATGAAGACGGCTCGGTCGCCGAATGGTGAAGACTGCGCTTCGATGGACGCTGTCTTCCGGCAAGTGGGTCGAGGATGTCATGAGGAGGAAGGGATGAACGACAACCCCCGGGCCTTGCAGGAAGTCCTGGCGGCGTGCCCGCTGGTCGCCATCCTGCGTGGCATTCGGCCTGATGAGGTGCTGGCGGTGGCCGATGCGCTGATCGCCAGCGGTTTGCGCATGATCGAGGTGCCGCTCAACTCGCCGGATCCCTGGGAGAGCATTGCGCGGCTGAAGGCGCACTGCCTGGCGGATGTCCTGGTCGGTGCCGGCACCGTGCTCTCGGTGAAGGACGTGGAGCGTCTGGCGAGCCTGGAAGCCTCCCTGCTGGTGACGCCCAATACCGATGCCGAGGTGATCCGTGCCGGGCGAGACGCCGGACTGGCCCCCC
>NZ_JBDNGD010000535.1:0-2796 GCF_041689495.1 Halomonas sp.
CCGCTCGTCAAGCCCCTCGGTGGTACCCGCATCGGCAGTGGCCAGCCGCTGCCGACGCAGGGGTCGCCACCAGAGCAGATCGGCCAGCCAGATCACGCCGGTAACGCCAACCGCTACCACTAGTAGAAAGGAAAAATCCATGAAATCAGGTCCCTAGTCATTCACTTTGAGCACGGCGAGGAAGGCGTCCTGGGGAATCTCCACCCGGCCCACCTGCTTCATGCGTTTCTTGCCCGCCTTCTGTTTCTCGAGCAGTTTCTTCTTGCGGGTCACGTCGCCGCCGTAGCACTTGGCGGTGACGTTCTTGCGCAGGGCCTTGACGGTGGAGCGCGACACCACCTGGCTGCCGATCGCGGCCTGGATGGCGACATCGAACATCTGCCGCGGAATCAGCTCCTTCATCTTCTCGACCAGCAGACGACCGCGGCCGTGTGCATGGTCGCGATGGATGATCACGGCCAGGGCATCGACCTTGTCGCCGTTGATCAGCACATCCAGGCGCACCAGCTTGGCGGCCTGAAAACGCTCGAAGTTGTATTCCAGTGACGCATATCCCTTGGAGATGGACTTCAGGCGATCGAAGAAGTCCATCACCACCTCGGACATGGGGAGCTCATAGGCGAGCTGGATCTGGCTGCCGAGGAACTGCATGTCCAGTTGGGTACCGCGACGCTGCTCGCACTCGGTAATCACGTTGCCGACATACTCCTGAGGGACCAGCATGCTGGCACGGACGATGGGTTCGCGCATCTCGTCCACATCAGCCATGTCGGGCAGCTTGGAGGGATTGGACACATAGCGGATCTCGCCATTGTTCATGGCCAGTTCGTAGACCACCGTGGGCGCCGTGGTGATCAGCTCTATATTGTACTCGCGCTCCAGCCGCTCCTGAACGATTTCCATGTGCAGGGTGCCGAGGAAGCCAACCCGGAAGCCGAAGCCCAGCGCATCGGAATTCTCCGGTTCATAGTCCAGGGAGGCATCATTGAGCGCGAGTTTCTCCAGTGCGTCGCGGAAATCCTCGTAGTCGTCGGCGCTGACCGGGAACATGCCGGCATAGACCTGTGGCTTGACCTTCTTGAAGCCCGGCAGGAGGGGAATATCGGGCGTCTTGGCATGGGTGATGGTGTCCCCCACAGGGGCCCCATGGATGTCCTTGATGCCGGCCACCATGAAACCGACCTCCCCGGCACGCAGGATACCGGTCTCCTTGCGGGTCGGGGTAAAGATGCCCACCTCATTGGCCTGCCAGTCGCGTCCGGTGGACTTGATGCGCAGCTTTTCGCCCTTCTTCAGGGTGCCGTCGAAGACCCTGACCAGGGAAACGACACCCAGATAGTTGTCGAACCATGAATCGATGATCAGCGCCTGCAGGGGGGCGTCCGGATCACCCTTGGGGAGGGGAATGTCACGCACCAGACGTTCAATCAGGGCCTCGATGCCAATCCCGTTCTTTGCCGAGACCTGACAGGCATCCGTGGCATCCAGACCGATGATTTCCTCGATCTCGTGGGCCACCTTGTCCGGATCGGCCTGGGGCAGGTCGATCTTGTTGAGCACCGGCAACACCTCCAGCCCCTGCTCGATGGCGGTATAGCAGTTGGCAACCGACTGGGCTTCCACGCCCTGCCCCGCATCCACGACCAGCAGGGCCCCCTCACAGGCATACAGCGAACGGGAAACCTCGTAGGAGAAATCGACATGCCCCGGGGTATCGATGAAGTTGAGCTGGTAGGTGTGCCCATCCTCGGCCACGTAATCCAGGGTCACAGACTGGGCCTTGATCGTGATGCCGCGCTCGCGCTCTAGGTCCATGGAATCGAGTACCTGCTCTTTCAGCCCACGCTCGGTCAGACCGCCACAGACCTGGATCAAGCGGTCGGCCAGGGTCGACTTGCCGTGATCGATATGCGCGATGATCGAGAAGTTACGGATATGCTTGAGCTTGTCGGAGGAGTCTTGGGACATCGAGTCGCTTCTGCCTGATGGGGGTCGAGCCACGGGTCGGCATCCGGGATGCCGGGCCGTCGGGAATGCGCGCTATTGTAGCCGCATGAGGCGGCAGTAACAGCGACCCGACGGTGGAAGCCGTCGGGTCGCTGTGTCGGGGAGATGATAAAGTCAGGATCAGTCGCTGGCGAGGCGCAACGCCACGAACAGGGAACGGCCATCACGGAAGAGGCGCACGGGGACGGCCCGGTCGGTGGGCAGGGAGGCCACCAACTCGAGCAGCTGGTCGGGACCTTCGACGCTCTGGTGATCCAGGCTGACCAGGATGTCCCCCGGACGAATACCCGCCGCCGCCGCGGCACCCTCGGGATCGACCTCTCGGATCCGGACACCGCCCTCGATACCCAGCTGTTCAGCCTCGGCAGGGTCGAATTCACTGACCGAGAGTCCCAGGAGTGCCTGGCTATCGCTCTGGTTGGGGCTGCCTGTGGCCTGCATCCCGGCTTCCGGCCAGTCGCCCACCGTCACGTCGATGCGACGCTCATTACCATCACGCAGCACCAGCAATTCCACCTCGTTGCCAGGGCTGGTGTTGCCGATCAAGCGTGGAAGGGTACTGGAACGTTCCACTTCCTGGCCATCGACCTCGAGGATGACATCACCCGCACGCAGACCATCACGAGCCGCCGGACCCTGGGGATCCAGGTCGGCAATCAGGGCACCGCTGGGGCTGTCCATGCCGAAGGATTCCGCCAGGTCGCGTGATACGGGCTGAATCATCACACCCAGCCATCCACGGCTCACGCGACCCTCATCGCGAAGCTGGTCGGCTACATCCATGGCCAC
>NZ_JBDNGD010000536.1:0-3242 GCF_041689495.1 Halomonas sp.
CGCATGCGCCAGGACATGCTGACATGGCTACGGGACCGTCCCGAGTTCGCCGCCATCGATGCCGACTTCGCCCACCTCTTCGGCTCCTGGTTCAACCGTGGCTTTCTGATGCTCAAGCGCATCGACTGGAACACCCCGGCCTCGATCCTCGAGAAGATCATCCGTTACGAAGCGGTGCACGAGATCCAGGACTGGAACGACCTGCGCCGGCGCCTGGATGCCCGTGATCGCCGCTGCTTCGGCTTCTTCCACCCGGCGATCGGCGACGAGCCGTTGATCTTCGTCGAGGTGGCCCTGCACAAGGGGCTGCCCAACAAGATCCAGCCGATCCTCTCGGGCGAGCGCCACGAGATCGAGGACCCCGAATCGGCGGACACTGCCGCGTTCTTCGGCATCAGCAACTGCCAGACCGGCCTGCGCGGCATCTCCTTCGGCAACTTCCTGATCAAGCAAGTGGTGCAGGAACTCAAGCAGGAACTGCCCCAACTCAAGTACTTCGTCACGCTCTCGCCGGTCCCCGGCTTCGGCCCTTGGCTTGCCGAACGGCGCGAGGACGACAGCCTGCCCGACTCGGTACGCAAGAGCCTCGCCGAGCTGGAAGACCCCGAGTGGCACCGCGACCCCGAACGCGCCAAGGCGCTCAAGGCGGTCATCAAGCCGTTGGCCGCGCGCTACCTGGTCGACGAGAAGAACGCCCGCGGCCTGCCGCTCAACTCGGTGGCCCGCTTCCATCTGGGCAACGGTGCCGAGCTCCACCGCATCAACTGGCTCGGGGATGTCTCTAGCAAGGGGCTGAAGCAGGCCGCCGGCATGATGGTCAACTACCTCTATGTGCTCGACGACATCGAACGCAACCACGAGAACTACATCGCCAATGCCAAGGTGGCCCGCTCGAGCGAGGTCCGCGACCTCGTTCGCCGCGCCAGGAAGCTGGCCAAGGGAGAGAGCACAAAATGAATCACAACCTCTTCGCAACCTTCGCCCGGCGCATGAACGAGCGCGGCGACGCCGACTTCATCACCACCCGCGAGGGTCACGGTTACTCCTATGCCGAGGCACTAGCCGCCACTGGGCGCCTCGCTGGCGCATTGACCGATCTGGGCGTGAGCCCGGGGGACCGAGTCGCGGTCCAGGTCGACAAGAGCCCGGAGGCGATCCTGCTCTACCTGGCCTGTCTGCAGATCGGCGGTGTCTACCTGCCGCTCAACACCGGCTACACCGGGGAAGAGATCCGCTACTTCCTGACCGATGCCGAACCCGCCCTCTTCGTCTGCCGGCCGACGACCCTGGACGACGCCCGCAAGATCGCCGAAGAGAGCGGCTGCCCGGCGGTGGAGACCCTCGGCAACCGCCGCGACGGCAGCCTCATGGAGGCCGCCGGCAAGGCCAGGCCGCGTGAGGACATCGTCACCCTGGGCGAGCGCGACCTGGCGGCGATCCTCTACACCTCGGGCACCACCGGCCGCTCCAAGGGCGCCATGCTGACCCATCGCAACCTGGGGTCCAATGCGGCCACTCTGGCCGAGACCTGGCACTTCAGCGAAAACGATCGCCTGATCCATGCCCTGCCGATCTTCCACACCCACGGGCTCTTCGTCGCCTGCAACGTGACCCTGACGGCCGGCGCCAGCATGCGTTTCCTGCCGAAGTTCGACGCCGATGTCATCTTCGAGGAGATGTCCCGCGGCACGGTGCTGATGGGCGTGCCCACCTTCTATACCCGCCTGGTACAGGATGAGCGCCTGACGCCGGAGGCCACCGCCAGCATGCGGCTGTTCGTCTCCGGCTCGGCCCCGCTGACCGCCGAGACCCACCAGGCTTTCGAGCAGAAGACCGGCCATGCTATCCTCGAGCGCTACGGCATGACCGAGACCAACATGAACACCTCCAACCCCTACGAGGGGGAGCGCCGCGCCGGCACCGTGGGATTCCCGCTGCCAGGGGTGGTGGTCCGCATCACCGACCGCGAGACGGGCGAGGAAGTGCCCCCGGGCGAGATCGGCATGCTTCAGGTACGCGGCCCCAATGTCTTCATCGGCTACTGGCGCATGCCCGAGAAGACCCGCGAGGAACTCCTCGAGGACGGCTTCTTCATCACCGGTGACCTGGCCATGGTCGACGAGCGAGACTATGTTCACATCGTAGGCCGCGACAAGGACCTGGTGATCTCGGGGGGCTACAATGTCTATCCCAAGGAGGTCGAGCAGGTCATCGACGAACTCGAGGGTGTCGGCGAGTCCGCGGTGATCGGCGTCACCCACCCGGACTTCGGCGAAGGCGTCACCGCCGTGGTCGTTCCCGAGGCCGGCGCCGATCTCGACGAGGCCGGGGTGCTCGCTTTCCTGCAGGGCCAGTTGGCGAAGTACAAGCAGCCCAAGCGGGTCTTCTTCGTCGACACCCTGCCGCGCAACACCATGGGCAAGGTGCAGAAGAACCAGTTGCGGGAGCAGTTCAAGGACATCTACCGCTGATCCGAGAGGGTCGCCATCACCGCGGATAACAGAACCCACACCTCAAGGAGACACTATCGTGTCGAAGGTCATCACCTACTACTACAGTCATGTCTCGCCATGGAGCTACCTCGGCCACCAGCACCTCGCCGACATCGCTGCCCGCCAGGGCGCGACCATCGACTATGTGCCGGTGTCGGGGGCGCTCATCTTCCCCAAGACCGGCGGACTCCCCCTGCCCAAGCGGGCCCCGGAGCGCCAGGCCTACCGCATGGTGGAACTCAAGCGCTGGCCTGGCCTGCTCGGCGTACCCCTCAATCCCGAGCCGAAGCACTTCCCTGCGGATGATCGCCCGGCGGCGCGCATGGCCCTGACGGCCAAGGCCCGAGGTGAGGATATCGCCGAGTTCTCGCTGGCCGTGATGCGCGCCTGCTGGGTCGAGGAACGCAATGTAGGGAACTCCGCCACCCTGATCGAGATCGCCAACGCTGTCGGTCTGGACGGCCAGAAACTCCTGAACGACGCCGGGTCGGACCAGGCCGAAAAACGGCTGGAAGAAGCCTGTGAACGGGCCATGGCAGATGGCTGCTTCGGCATGCCCTGGTATGTCGTCGACGGCCAGCCCTTCTGGGGCCAGGACCGCCTCGACCTGGTGGAAAAGGCCCTGGCCGGGGAGCTTTGAGGCGGCCGGCGTCGTCCAGGTCTCGTAGCCAATCCGATGTCAGGGCGCTGGCGTTCGATGTCTTCGGGACCGTGGTCGACTGGCGCGGCAGCGTGATCCTCGAGGGCCAG
>NZ_JBDNGD010000537.1:0-3278 GCF_041689495.1 Halomonas sp.
GACCTGCCCCGCGGTCAGACATCAGGACTGATCCAGGTACTCGAGGTGCTCAGGGAGACCCCGGGCATCGGCGTCACCCACTTTGCGGCCAAGGATGTGGTTCGCCATCCCCTGGTGCAACGTATCATCGAGGCCTACGATCACTTCGAGGCCGAACAGGAGGCCAAGGACAGGGCGAAGCGCGAAGTCCGTGACCAGGAACGCGAGGCCATTCGCCATGAACGGCTGGACAGGATAAATCGCAGCGACAGTGAGCGAATGGACTGATGCGACCCCTCCTCGTCGACCGCCAGCTTGCCATCGAGGCCGACGGACTCCCCGGCCAGTCCGACCTCGAGGCCTGGGTGTCGCAAGTGCTGAACCGCCATCCCGATGAACACCGCCACGAACTGACCATACGTTTCGTCGACGAGACAGAAAGCCGGACGCTGAATCGTGACTATCGAGGAAAGGAACGCCCGACCAATGTGCTCTCCTTCCCCTTCGAGGGTCCGCCCGGGATCGAGCTGCCCTTGCTTGGCGACCTGGTCATCTGCCATCCTGTGGTGATCAAGGAGGCCCTCGAACAGGACAAGTCGCCCCTGGCTCACTACGCTCATATGGTGATCCATGGAACCCTGCACCTGCTGGGGCATGACCACATCGAGACCCTCGACGCCGAGGACATGGAAGCCCTCGAGGGCGAAATACTGGCGGTGCTGGGTATCCCGGGCCCCTATGACGCCGATTCCCCCGCAGGCAATGAAGCGGGACGACCCGATCACGAGGACGAGAGACCCGACGCATGAGCGAAGACCGATCGACCAGCCAGGGCAACAAGTCCTGGCTCGAGAAGTTTTTCAGTGCCCTTTCCAGCGACAGCGACGAACCCAGTTCCCGGGACGAGTTGCTGGAATTCTTTCGACAGGCCGGCTCGCGCCTCAAGCTCGAGCAGGATGCCATGATGATCATCGAAGGCGCCCTTCAGATCAGCGACCAGCAGGTCCGGGAAGTGCTTATCCCTCGCTCTCAGGTAACGACTATCGCCCTCGACCAGCCCCTGGAGGAATATCTGCCGGTAATTCTGGAGACCGGCCACTCCCGCTATCCGGTCATCGGCGAGAACCTCGACGAGGTCAAGGGCCTTCTGCTGGCCAAGGACCTGCTGCCGCTATTGCGTCGCGGCAAGGAGAATGGCGTCCCCTTCAGGCTGGAGGAAGTCATTCGTCCGGCCATGTTCGTGCCCGAATCCAAGCGTCTCAACAGCCTGCTCAAGGAGTTTCGCGACACCCACAACCACATGGCGGTGGTCGTGGATGAATATGGCGGTACCGCCGGCATCGTCACCATCGAGGACATCCTGGAACAGATCGTCGGTGACATCGAGGACGAGCATGATATCGATGAGGAGGACGACATCCGGGAACTCGGCGAAGGACGCTTCGCCATCCGTGCCCTGACCCCCATCGAAGACTTCAACGAGCATTTCGAGACCGACTTTTCCGACGAGGAATTCGACACCCTCGGTGGCCTTGTCATGCAACGCTTCGGCCATCTGCCCAGTCGTGGAGAACACACCGAAATCAAGGGGTGGAGCTTCACGGTACTCAATGCCGACAACCGCCGTATCCGTCTGCTGGAAGCAGAGTTATGCGATGTCACGGATGAAGACTGACCCTGACATGGCGATGACCAGGGACGCTAAAGACGCCATGCACGGGTTGACGCCCAACCGCTACCTCGGTTACTTCCTGGCCCTGGTGGCGGGTGCCATCACCACGCTCACCGCCTCGCCCTTCGAGCTATGGTGGCTGGGCCCGGTCGCCATCGGCCTGGTCTACCAGGACATCCATGCCCTGACCCCCAGCCAGGCGGCCCTGCGCGGCTGGTGCTATGGAATCGGACTCTTCGGTTCGGGTGCCTCCTGGGTCTATGTGTCGATCCACGACTACGGCTATACCGGTGTGCTCCTGGCCCTGTTTCTCACCGCCTTGTTTGTCACCGGGCTGGCACTCTTCTATGCGCTTACCCTCTGGGGCTATCGCCGTTTCTGTGGACCACGCCTGGCCTTTCTCACCTTCGCGGGGGCCTGGGTAATCGGCGAATGGTTGCGAACCTGGCTGTTCACCGGCTTTCCCTGGCTGCTCCTGGGAACGGCACATGTCGACTCGCCACTCGCTGGCTGGGCGCCCGTGGGCGGGGTCTACCTGCTGTCCCTGATCACCGTGCTCACCGGCACCCTGGGCGTGGCATTCCTGCATCGACGCTGGTGGGCAATGGTACCCATTGTGGTCCTGTGGCTTGCTCCCCAAGGACTGCCGAGCCAGTGGACCTCGCCCTCCGGCGAGCCGGTACGCCTTGCCCTGCTACAGGGAAACCTTCCCCAGCTGATCAAGTGGACGCCGGAAGGCCAGCGGGTGGCAGTCAATACCTACAGCGAGCTGACCCGCGACCTGCCGGACGATATCGATCTGATCATATGGCCCGAAGCGGCCCTGCCGATGTTCGAAGACCAAGCAGGCCCCATCCTGGCTCGTGTGCAATCCAATCTTCCCCCCGATACCGCCCTCCTCACCGGTATCCTGCAACGCGAGCAGGAAGGCCTCTACTACAACAGCGTGATCGGGCTCGGTAACGTCGAGGGGGAATACCGCAAGGCACACCTGGTGCCCTTCGGCGAGTATCTCCCACTGGAACCCCTGCTCAAAGGTACCCTCGCCTTCTTCGACCTGCCCATGCCGGCCATGACACCGGGACCGAAGAACCAGGCACCGATCCAGGCGGCGGGTCTCAGCATCGGCAACGCCATCTGCTACGAGATCATCTATGCCGATCTGGTAGCCGACCGGGCCCGACATGCCGAGCTGCTGCTCACGGTCTCCAACGACACCTGGTTCGGTGCTTCCATCGGTCCACTGCAACACCTCCAGATGGCGCGTCTCCGTGCCCTGGAAAATGGCCGTTTCGTGGCACGCGCCACCAGCAACGGCGTGACCGCCATCATTGATCCTCTGGGCAGGATTACCGACGTGGCACCCCAGTTCGAGACCACCCGCATCACCGGGGATGTCATGGCCATGAGCGGGCTGACACCCTTCACCCGCACCGGCAGCTGGCCCACCTGGCTGCTGGCTGGGCTGTTGGTCATACCGGGGCTGCGCCTGTGGCGCTGAGCCACGTAGGCAGGATAGGCCGAAGGCGCCATCCGGCGTGACAGGTCACTGACCGCTAACGCCCGGTGCGCTATCGCTTACCGGGCCTACTATTGCCAGGGCTTCGCCCGAAGCGCCTAGCGCCTA
>NZ_JBDNGD010000538.1:0-3573 GCF_041689495.1 Halomonas sp.
AGAAATGGACAGTCCCACTGACTCCAACGGAGGTATAAATTGCGCAAGACACTCCTGGCAATGGCCCTGGGCCTCGCCTCTACCGCGGTCCTGGCCGGCGGCGAGCATGGCGGCAACCACGGCGGTGAAGATGACGTCCAGGTGGACAGCACCATCAGCTTCGAGGCCGGTGACATGTGGTTCACTCCCGGCAATCTCCATATCGAGCCGGGGGAGACGGTGAAGTTCGAGATCACCAACACCGGCAACCTCGAGCACGAGTTCGTGATAGGCAACGCCGAGGCTCAGGCGAACCACCGCGAGATGATGATCGAGATGGCATCGGGTGGCGGGCATGACATGTCCGGAGAGCATCATGGTGGAGGCCACGGCGACGGCATGCCCTCCGTGACCATCGACCCGGGCGAGACCGCCACCCTGGTGTGGACCGCCCCGCAGGATACCGATAAGCTCGAATTCGCCTGCAACATTCCCGGCCACTACGCGTCAGGCATGAGCGGAGACATCAACCTCCAGGGATGAAGGCATGAAGCTGTTGCTAGTCGAAGACGATGACCTGCTGGCCGAGAGCCTGGCAGAGACATTGCAGGACGAGGGCTACAGCGTCGATACGGCCACACGCATCCGTGTGGCCGACTCGTTGATGGCAACGGAAGATTATGCCCTCGCCATCCTCGATATCGGCCTGCCCGACGGTTCTGGCCTGGACCTGCTGCGACGCTGGCGGGAACAGGGTCATCGTTTGCCCATTCTGGCGCTGACAGCACGGGACACCTGGGAAGACAAGGTACTCGGCCTGCGGTGCGGAGCCGACGATTACATGACCAAGCCCTTTCACGAGGCCGAGCTGCTGGCCCGCTTGCATGCCCTGTTGAGACGGCAGGCTGGCGGCCTGGCCCAGCGGTTGACCGTCAATGAGGTGCAACTGGACGAGCAGACCCAGAAGGTCAGCACGGATGGTGCGACCTGGCACTCCCTGACTGCCACCGAATTTCGGCTGCTGCGCTACCTGATGCATCATCCGGATCGCGTGCACTCCAAGTTACGCCTGCTCGACCAGCTCTATACGCTGGAGCAGGACGCCCCCGCCCCGAACCTGGTCGAGGTCTATATCGGTCGGCTGCGCCGCCGGTTGGGCAAGCACATCATCCAGACGCGTCGCGGCCAGGGCTATGTCTTCGCTTCGCGCTGATCGTCGCAGCCTGCGCTTTCGCCTATTGATCTGGCTGGGCGGCGTGGCACTGATCGCCGTCGGTATCACCTGGCTGCTGCATGGCATCCTGCTGCGCGATCTTGCCCGCGATTTTCTGGGCAACCGTCTGCGCCATGAAACGCATTACACGCTGGAACGGCTGCGTCAGGAACAATCCCAGGTGAAACCCTGGCTTGATACGGCCAGCCAGACCTCGCAGATGTTTCATCACCTCTATGTCCTGCGGATGGATGGCAATGTCAGCACATCACACCCCGATTGGCTGACCACCCTTACTCCCTATCTGGAGGGCGAGGACGATACCCTCTTCAAGGTGCAATGGCAGGGCCGTCACCTGCTGCTCTACCGTGAGACCTTTGCCCTGGAAGATGGCGCCGCCGGCACCCTCTTGATCGGCGAGGACTTCGCGGAAGTGGAAGCCGGGCTGGCTACCCTACACTGGTGGGTCGGTGGCATCGCGGGCCTGGCGCTGATCCTGCTGATCCTGCTCAACCTTTTGGCCGTGAATGCGGGACTGTCACCACTGGCGCGGCTCCAGCGGCAACTCGATGAATTGCGTGCGGGTTATCGCGAGCGCCTGCACCTGGATACCCCCTCGGAGCTCGATGGCCTGGTCGGTCAACTCAACCGCTTCATGGACGAGCAGGACAAACGCCTCAAACGCTCGCGGGACGCCGTCGCCAACCTCTCCCATGCACTGAAGACGCCCTTGGCGGCCGTCACCCAGGTGCTGCGAGGCTCTCGCCCCATCGACGGCGATCGCCGCCTGAAGATATTGGCTCGCCTGGAGGACGTTCAGTCCCTGCTCGACTCGGAGCTGCGCCGTTCACGCATCGCCGGCCCCTATGCCGGCCAGCTGACCTGCATCAGGCAAGAGGCAGAGCGACTGATCGAGATGTTCGGCGCCCTATACCCCGAAAAGCGCTTTCACCTCGACGGACCGCAGGACGAGCGGGCCACGGTTAGCGTCGAACGCCAGGACTTCACCGAGATGCTGGGCATCGTGCTCGACAATGCCGGGAAATGGGCGCAACACGACGTACACTGCCGCCTGGCAGTAACGACGGCTCTGACACTGATCATTGAGGATGATGGCCCTGGCGTGGCCGAGGAGAATCTCGCCCAACTGGGCCAACGAGGGCTCCGACTCGACGAAGGGCGCCCCGGCCATGGCCTGGGACTGTCGATCCTTGGGCACCTGGTCAAGCAATATGGGGGGCGCATGACCTTCGCCGCGAATGGCGCGGGTGGCTTGACCGTCACCATCGTGTTGCCCACCACCGAAGCCCCCACGAATTCCCCCAGCAGTTCAGCCTGAATTCAGTTTGCCCCCTCATGATCGGCTCCTCTCTCTCATCGCCAAGGAGTCGTCCATGGCCGCCGCGAAGCAATCCATGCTTCCCCTATCACGCCGCCAGCTACTCAAGAGTGGCGCCGCCGGGATGAGGATGTGGTTCTGAGCCTGCCCTGGCGTCATACTGGATCAGGACGCCTCCTCATGAAACGTCGAGGGGTCAGGGCGTCAAGATCCTGGCCCCTCGCTCTGATGACGACAGGTAAAGGGAGCATGGTTAACCAGCAAAAGAGCCAAGAAAGCCCCCCTGCCCGCCTTTCCCGCGGCGCATGGGGGCGCATCATGCTGGGCATGGCAGTGCTTGCCATTTTCCTCGCCACGTCACTGGTGCTGTGGCACTCCGGCATACTGGATGCCCTGCTGGCCAGCGACACCCTCGAGCAGGCGGTCATACGGCTTGGCCCATTCGGCCCGCTACTGATCATTGGCATGATGACGATGGCCATTGTCATGAGCCCGATCCCCAGCGCCCCGATCGCGCTGGCCGCCGGTGCGGCCTATGGCCATGGCTGGGGCACGCTCTATGTCGCCATCGGCGCCGAGTCAGGCGCGCTCATCGCCTTCGCCATTGCCCGCCTGCTGGGGTACGACGTACTGAGGGCCTGGTTGGACGTGCGCCCCCCTTCCGGCCTTTTAAATCGCTTCATCTCCCAGAATGCCCTGATGGGCGCGGTTTTCGCGACCCGGCTGATGCCGTTCCTGTCGTTCGATGTCGTCAGCTACGCGGCCGGCCTCTCGCCCCTCAAGGCCTGGCGCTTCGCCATCGCCACTCTGCTCGGCGTCATGCCAGCGAGCTTCCTGCTGGCGCATTTCGGCGACGAACTCGCCTCCGACGATCTACGCCGCGCTGGCCTCACCGTGCTCGCGCTCGGCACCCTCACCCTGCTCCCCCTGGCCTGGAAAGCGGCTCCGCCGCGCTACCGATCGGCCCTCAAGCGCTTGCTGCACCTGGGGTAGCCGGTCAGCGTCCCGCCAAGCACCCGCTGGGGCCGTCTATCAGGGGGGG
>NZ_JBDNGD010000539.1:0-3530 GCF_041689495.1 Halomonas sp.
GTCCGTATTTCCGCGGAGCAGGCCAGCCGTTTCGCCAAGCATATTGCCGGCGACTATAACCCCATCCACAACACGGATGCGCGACGCTTCTGTGTGCCCGGTGATCTGCTCTTCGCCCTGGTGCTGAAGCAGTTCGGCCTTTCCCAGCGGATGAGTTTCCGTTTCCTGAACATGGTAAGCGGCGGGACCCTGCTGAGCTTCGTTGAGCACGATGACGGGCGCCTGAGTGTGAACGGCGACGATGGCAAGTGCTACCTGGAGGTCGAGCGTAGCGGAGAGACGACCCACGATGAAGCGATTCTGGAGGCCTTCACCCGCTGTTATGTGGCCTTTTCCGGCAAGAATTTCCCGCACTACCTCAAGCCGCTGATGGAAGAGGAGGGGGTGATGTTCAATCCGCGTCGCCCCCTGGTGATCTACGACAGTATGGGGTTCTCACTGGACAGCCTGGAGGGCTTGTCCCCGGGCCTGGAGCTGACCAGCTCGTCCCTCGATGTCATCGGCAAGCGGGCCGATGTGCTGCTCGAGTTCCTCATCCATGACAGGGGGGCTTCGGCCGGTACCGGTTCCAAGAAGCTGGTCGTCAGCGGCCTCCAGGCGTATGACCCGGCCGAGATGGATGCCATCGTCGACGAGTTCTATCGCCTCAAGGCCGCCTTCGAGGCCGAGGTTGAATGACTTGTCATAAGGTGCAGGAAAGCGTCCAGCCACAGGATGATCGAACCATGATACGGGTATTATTGCTGGATGCCTTCCATTGCCACCCCCTGGCCATCGACGATGCCCACCGCGAGCGCCACCCGCCGAAGATCGAGGAGTTCGAGCACCATACCCTGATCATCTATCGGGGCATCTCGAGCTTCGACAGGGAGCTGAACTATACCCCCCAGCAAATGGCCTTCTTCCTGAGTGACGACTACCTGATCAGCCTCCATCCTTCCGGGGCAGACAGCATCGATCATCTCTATCATCATGAGGGTGCCACCCTGCACGCCATCAACGATGTCTTCGAGCGCTTCGAGCGCCTGCACAGCCTGACCCAGATGTACTACGACATCTGCGGTGACCTGGTGGATGGCTATATTTCCATCAGTTCCCACCAGCTCAACATCACCATGCGGGTGCTCACGGTGATCACCGCCATCTTCGTGCCCCTGACCTTCCTCGCCGGCATCTATGGCATGAACTTCGCGCATATGCCGGAACTGACCTATCGCTATGGGTACCCGGTCCTGCTGCTGATGATGCTGGCCATCGGCGCGGGGTTGCTGTGGGTCTTCTGGCGCAAGAAGTGGCTATAGACCCGAGGCTTTACTCGTCGCGATGTGGCGGCCTAGTTCTCCAGACGACGCGCCAACGCCGCCAGGTAGGCCTGTATCCGCGCGGCATTGGTGCCCACGTCGCTGGTGCCGAGCCGCGAGGCGGAGCGCATGTCGACGCGCACGCCTTCCTGCGTGTCGGTCAGGCGAACGACCACGTCGTCCTTGAACCCGAACCAGAGGGTGGTGGCGGTGGCCTCGAGGATCGTATCGGTGACGGCGACCAGTTCCCAGCCGGATTCGAGGATCTCCGCCTGGGCCGCCTCGCGGACCCTTTCCAGGGGGGCATCCAGCAGGCGCGGCTGGATCTCGGGGTAGGCCTCCTCCTGTTGCCGGGCGGTGGCCTCGCCGGGATAGTCCACGGCATTGGGCGCCGCTTCCCTGGCCGGGACCAGGGCCTGGAAGGCCGGCGGATCGCGGGTATCGGTGGTGATGTCGTGGATGGGCGGCACCCCTTGAGCCTTCTGTACCTGAAGCCAGGGCACGGCGACGATGACGAGGCTGGCGACAACCAGCAGCCCGCTTGACAGGAGTCGCCCCAGGCGACCGGCGATCGCGGCCATGATCATGGCGACCAGCCCGATCGCGGCGGCGGCCAGCCCGATGAAGGCCCCATAGCGCAACATGCTGAAGGCATCGCCGAGGGGGAGCAGGCCCAGTCGGTAGGCGGGACCCGCCGCGGCAATCGACAGGGCCGCCAGGAGGAGCAGGATCATGCCGATCAGTGTCACCCTGAAGCCGACTCTCCTGCCGCGGGGCATGGGTCTCTGGTGGTTGGACATCGTGGTGTTTCCTCGCTCGGGGGTGGTGATGCTCGGCAGTCGTCCTGCGGCGTCGGCTGGCTAGCCCATGTCGAACAACAGCGCTTCCGCCGAATCGATGCCCCGCAACACGACCTCTTCCTCCTCGACGATGGACATGCCATCACCCGCCTCGAGGGGTTGGTCATTGACCTCCAGCGACCCGCGCGCCACCTGAACCCAGATCTTGCGATCGGCACGGGTGGCATGCTCGACCACGCTGCCCGCGTTCAGGCGGGTCACGTAGAGGTCGACATCCTGATGGATTACCAGGGCGTCATCGCGGCCATCCCGGGAGGCGACCAGGCGCAGGCGGTCCATCTTCTCGGCTTCGGGGAAGGTGCGCTCGGCGTAGTCGGGCGTCAGGCCGCCGCGCTCGGGAAGGATCCAGATCTGCAGGAAATGCACCCGCTCCTCTGCGGAGCCATTGAACTCGCTGTGGGTGATGCCGGTGCCCGCCGAGAGACGCTGGACGTCCCCGGGGCGGATGGACGAACCGTTACCGAGGCTGTCCTTGTGGGCCAGGGCACCCTCGAGCACATAGGAGATGATCTCCATGTCGCGATGGCCGTGGGTGCCGAATCCCTCGCCGGGCTGGACGCGGTCCTCGTTGATCACCCGCAGCGGGCCGAAGCCCATGTGGTTCGGATCGTGGTAGTCGGCGAAGGAGAAGGAATGGTAGCTCTCGAGCCAGCCGTGGTTGCCGTGCCCTCGCTCCTCTGCATGACGGATCTGGAACATTCGGATCTCCTGACGAGAATAGGTAGGGGGATATTATGGAAGAGGTTCAGGCATCGGTCACCCGAGAAGTAGTCTCGAGGCGATGCCAGACCGATGCCTTCTCGGTGTCGGTCATCCTGCCCCAGCGGGCGATTTCGTCCAGGGTGCGCCCGCAGCCCTCGCATTCCTGGGACGCCGGCACAATGCGGCACAGCTGGATGCAGGGAGAAGAGGGGCGGTGAGATGTCGCCTTCGTCATGGTGTGACCTTGCCTCTCAATGCCTTGGTCTTGCCCTTGCGGGTCTTGGTATCGACACGGCGACGCTGGGAGCCGCGGGTCGGTCTGGTCGGCTTGCGAACCTTGCGCTGCTTTATTGCCTCGCGAATCAGCTCGCGAAGGCGCTCCAGGGCATCCGCCCGATTCTGTTCCAGGGTGCGGAAACGCTGGGCCTTGATGACCACCACGCCCTCGCGGCTGATGCGCTGGTCGGAGAGGGCCATCAGCCGTTCCTTGTAGAAGGGCGGCAGGCTGGAGCGGGGGATGTCGAAGCGTAGATGGACGGCGCTGGCGACCTTGTTGACATTCTGGCCACCGGCGCCCTGGGCACGGATCTGGCTGAGCTCGATTTCCCAGTCGCCCAGTTCCACGGTATTGGAGATGTGCAGCATCGGGTCTCCTCGAGTCGGCGGA
>NZ_JBDNGD010000540.1:0-3192 GCF_041689495.1 Halomonas sp.
GCCTGTGAAGCCGAGTTCCGCTGCGATCGCTTCTACCAGGTCTGGCCATTCTGCCGTTGAGTGCGGGGAGTCGGACTCTCCTCCTCACGATGGTTCACGTCAGCCAATGGCGGGCGAAGGCCTCGGCGTCTACAGGCCTGCCGAAGTGATAGCCCTGCGCCTGCCGACAGCCCAGTGCCTTGAGTTCTTGGGCCTGCTCGGCGGTCTCGACTCCCTCGGCGATGGTGTCGAGCTTGAGGCTTCGGGCCATGGCGATGATGGTGGTGACGATGGCATAGTCGTTGTCATCGACCAGCATGTCGCGAATGAAGGAAATGTCGATCTTGATCTTATCGGTGGCAAAGCGCTTGAGGTAGGCCAGGGACGAGTAGCCGGTACCGAAGTCGTCGATCGACAGCCCGAAGCCCGCCACCTTGAGGGCATCGGTCATGGCGATGGCCTGGTCGGGGTCATTCATGAACCCGCTTTCGGTGAGCTCCAGCCCCAGTTGCCCTGGCTGGATCCCATGGCGATGACAGGCATCCCGAAGGATATCGAGAAGGGTCTCGTCATCGAATTGTCGCGAGGCCACATTGATGGCGAGTTGGCCGGGCATCCGTCGGCCGGCCGCTTGCCAGGCGGCAAGCTGACGGCAGGTGGTTTCGATGACCCAGTTGCCCAGGGGAATGATCAGGCCGCGTTCCTCGGCCAGGGGAATGAAATCGGCGGGGCCGATGGCGCCGAAGGTCTCGTCATGCCAGCGGCACAGTACCTCGGCACCGACCAGCTCACCGCTCATCAGGTCGATCTGGGGCTGGAAGTGAAGGGTGAGGCCTTCCTGATCGATGGCCTCGGCCAACCGCCGTGTCATGACCAGGCGAGATGCCAGGGTGGCGCCCATCCGGGCCTCGAAGAGGCGATATCCCCGACCGCTCCGCTTGGCTTCATACATGGCGATATCGGTATGCTTGAGCAGTTCCCGGGCGTTACTGGCATCATCCGGGTAGAAGGCGATCCCGATGCTGACGTCGAGCTCGAAGGACTGCCGGTCGATGGCCAGAGGCTCCTTCAGGGTTGCCAGCAGGCGTTCGGCGGTGGCCGTCGCCGAGGAGATATCGGCATCCTGGAGCATCACCACGAATTCATCACCCCCCAGCCGGGCCAGGTATTCCCGCTCGTGAAGAGCCGACCGGAAGCCTCGGGCGACCTCGTACAACACGCGGTCACCGATATCATGGCCCTGGGTGTCGTTGATGTCCTTGAAGCGGTCGAGGTCGAGTAACAGCAGGGCCAGTCTAGGCGTATCGTGGCGTGACAGCGTCTCCTCGAGCCGGTGCATGAAGTCCGTGCGATTGGGCAGCTCGGTATTGGAGTCTCTAAAGGCCAGGTGCCGGATCCGGGCTTCGTCTTGCTGGCGTTCCAGTTCGGCAGCGACGCCCGCGGCGAAGATCTGCAGCACCCGGCTGACCAGTTCCCCGTCCTCCAATGGCTTCCGGAACATCACCCCGAGCAGGCCGATGGCTTGATCGGCAGCGTTATCCAGGCGTCGACCGGCGTAGGCTCGCACCCAGCTGAGGGCCTCGCGCCCCTCGATGGCCAGTGTCGGAGCGGCACCGTCGTGGACGATGCATTCCTCATCCCAGAGAACGCTTGCGGAGGGGGATCCCGCCAGGGTGTAGCTGAAATTGGGCTGGCGTTTCCCGTCGATGACCAGGGTCAGGGTCCTGGCTCTGGCGGGGTCCGTCTCGTCCGGACGGGCGATGAAGGCCAGATCGGCTTCAAGGGCCGCGGCCATGTGATGGGTGAGCTTGTCGAGGAATTCTTCTCCGGTACGCGCCGAGACGGCCGTGGCAATCTGCATCACGGCCAGCTGCAGGCGCTTCTGTTCCAGGCGACCGCGCAGGGTGGTGATGCCGAAGGCCAGGTCATCGGCCAGGTCGCGGAGCAGCCGGAGCTCTTCATCGCTGACCGGAATGACATTGCCCTGGTAGAGGACGAGCAGGCCGAATACCCGTTCCCCCTGCTTTAGGGGCAGACAGATGACGCCACGAAACCCGCAGTCGATTGCCTGATGCCGCCAGGGGACGAAGCCGGCGTCCGCAAGGATATCCAGGATGACGACCGGCTTACCGCTGCGTATCGCGCTGCCGGCCGGACCCTGGCCACTGGTCTGATGTTCCGACCAGCTGAGCTCGATGTGTTCGAGATACTGCCGAGCGGCGCCGGCAGAGGCCCTGGGCAGGATGCGCCGATCGGCATCCTGTTGAGCGAAGCCGACCCAGGCCATGCGGTAGCCCCCGATCTCCACCGCCATTGTGCAGATGGCGTCGAGCAATGTCTGTTCATCCTCGGCATGGATCAATGTCTCGTTGCATCGACTGAGTAGTGTCAGTGCGCGGTTGGTCCCCAGCAGCTGGGCATGGCTTTGCTGTTCGGCCTCGCGCCTTGCCAGTTCGGCACCGGCTCGGGCGGCGGTGATGCGCAGTATCTCGGCGACCTGGTCCGACATCCTAATGGTGTCTCCATGCATGACCGCGACCAGCCCCAAGGGGCGACCATCGGGGGTATCCATGGGGACGCCGATATAGGCTTCGACAGCGAGCTCCACGAGAATCGGATCATGCGGAAACCGTTGGCAGACCTGCCTGGAGAAATGACAGATCTCCTGCCCGACGATCCGCTCACAGGGAGTCCCCTCCAGGGGGTAGTCGATGTTGTCGAGCAGGTGACCCCGTGACCATAACGCCAGGGTGCTGGCCTGGGTGCCGGTGCTGTCGACCCGTGATACCAGGACGTGATCGACTTCGAGGATATCGCCGAGCGACGCTACCAGGCGGGGAAAGAAATCCGCGTCCACTGCCAACGACAGGCTGTCGGCCAGGCGACGGAAGACGTCATGGGTGGTGGCCTGCTCGGTCAAGGGCTCGGTTCTCTCCGGGGCTCGCGATCATCTTTGCGATGCTAGGGGCATCGGCGTCGGAATGGAATGATCCTGCCAAGCGGTAGTAGAGGCCCTATGGCGCCAGGTGGTCAAGCCTGGCGTCTCGAGGATATCGCGAATAACGACGGGGTGCGGGAGCTGGCCATCTGCCATCTGATGAGAGGGATATTACTCATCGCCCAGCAGGACATCCTGGAGCATCTGCTCGTCGATGATTTCCAGGCGTTGGTGGTCGATGTCGATGGCACCCCTGTCGCGCAGCTTGCCCAGGA
>NZ_JBDNGD010000541.1:0-2793 GCF_041689495.1 Halomonas sp.
GGCGCTGTGCAGCCGCTCTGAGTTATACCAGCTGACCCATTTGAGGGTTTCCCATTCGACCTGGCTGACGGATTTCCAAGGGCCGAGGAAGTTGATGACCTCCGTCTTGAACAATCCGATGATGCTTTCAGCCAGGGCGTTATCGTAGCTGTCACCGACACTGCCCACGGACGGATCGATCCCGGCCTCCTCCAGCCGCTCGGTATAGCGGATCGACAGGTATTGGCTGCCGCGATCCGAATGGTGGATCAGTTGCTCCTGCTCATCCGGGCAGCGCTGACAGATCGCCTGGTTCAGCGCATCGAGCACGAAGCTGGTCGTCATGGAGGACGAGACCCGCCAGCCGACGATCCTGCGGGCGAAAACGTCGATCACGAACGCCACATAGACCATGCCGGCCCAGCTGGAGACATACGTGAAGTCGGAGACCCAAAGCTGGTTCGGTGTGGATGCTGTAAACTCCCGGTTCACCTTGTCGTCCGGGCATGGCTGGGCGGGGTCCGGAATGGTCGTTCTCTTCTTGCCACGCACGACGCCTCGTAAATCCAGCGCCTTCATGAGCCGTTCGACCGTGCAGCGGGCGATATCCTTTCCCTCTCGGCGCAGCTGATGCCAGATCTTGCGGGCACCGTAGCGCCCGCGACTTGCATCAAAAACACGTTTGATCTCTGCGCTGTCCCGCGCGTCCCGCTTCGCTCGATCCGAAGCCAGATCGGGGTCGAGGGCAATTGCCCTGCATGCATAATATGTCGATGGGGCGATCGCCAGTACACGGCAGATCGGCTCGACCCCGAAGGCATCGTGATGCGTGTCGATGAATGCCGTCATGTCCGGAACGGGCGGTCGAGCTCCGCCTGAGCGAAATACGCTGACGCCTTCTTCAGGATCTCGTTGGCTTGCCTGAGTTCACGGTTCTCACGCTCCAGGGCCTTGATCCGTGCCTTCTCCTCGCTCGTCGGCCCGGACAACTCACTCGCATCACGGGCGGCGCGCCGACACCAGTCTCGCAGACTGAAGGACGAACAGCCCAGCTTCGAGGCAATCGCCCGGTAGGCGGCACTGTCGCTGCTATAATCAGATCGATGTTCGCGGAAAAGCCGAACGCCGCGCGCGCGGAACTCGGCCGTGTAACTCGGGGTGTGTTTCTTGTCTGTCATGAGGCTCACCTTTTGAGAGTTTTACTCTCCGGTAAACCCGGGGCGGTTCAATTTACCCTTCCAACAATCCCAGATTTCGCGTGGCTTTAATTCTTCACTGCGATGAATGTGGAACTGGATATGTAATTGCTCAGTCCCTTCGGTTTGAGGGGTCCGCCCGGGCGCAGGATCGATGCATTTTCGATTGCGTCGGACTGGCGGATGTGAGTCAACGCAAAGGTGACCCAGGCTTCTGATTTTCCCGACAAAGACGCATTGGTTGCCGCGCTCATGGCGCGGATCGAGGCGCTGGCTGCGCGCAACGAGGCGCTTGTCGCGGAGAATGCAGCGCTGGCGGGGCGGGTCGCCGAACTCGAGGCCAGGCTCGGCCTGCCGCCGAAGACGCCCGACAATTCCAGCGTGCCGCCGTCGAAAGGCCAGAAGCCGACCGTTTCCTCGGAGCCGAAGGCGAAGGCCAGGCCGCATCGGGGCGCGCATCGTGCGCTGCACCCCAACCCCAGCTCGAAGCGCGAGGTCCTGGCGACGACATGCAAGAGCTGCGGGGCCGATGTGTCCGGCATGGCGCAGATCGTCTGCGAGGAATACGACCGCGTCGAAATCCCCAGGATCGAGCCGGACGTGACGCGCGTATCGCTGCATGGCGGCGTCTGTCCCTGCTGCTCCAAACGCTTCAAGGCCGCACCGCCGGTGGGGATGGAGCCGGGATCGCCGTTCGGGCCGAACCTGCGCGCCTTCGTCATCTATCTGCGCTCGGTCCAGGCCATCCCGCTGGCGCGGCTGCGCGCGGTGATGGCGGACCTGTTCGGGCTGGAGATCAGCGAGGGTGCGCTGGTCAACATCCTCGGCGCGAGCGCCAGGCCATTCTCGGCGGGGACAGAGCGCATCAAGGCGCGGCTCCTCGCCGGCACGGTGATCGCCTCCGACGAAACCGGTGTGCGGGTCGGCAAGGCGAACTGGTGGCTCTGGGTATTCCATCACGGCGACAGCGCGGTCTTCGTTGCCGACAAGCACCGCTCCAAGGCGGTGGTGGAGAGCTTTCTCGGGATCAGTCGGCCGGATTACTGGATCTCCGACCGCTATGGCGGCCAGATGGGCTGGGCCAGGCGAGAGCAACAAGTCTGTCTCGCCCATCTGATCCGCGACGTGCAATACGCCATCGATGCGGGCGAGGCCGTCTTCGCGCCGAGCCTGAAAGGCCTGCTCAAGCGGGCCTGCGCCATCGGACGACGACGCGCCAGGCTGACCGACGGCACGCTCAAGACCTACGAGGCCGACCTTGATCGCCGGCTCGACCGCATCATGGCCCTGGCGCCGACCCATCCGGCCGGAGCCAAGCTCATGAAGGTCATCAAAAAGACCCGCCGCCACCTCTTCGTCTTCGTCCGGAATCGTGATCTCTCAGCCACGAACAACGGCTCGGAGCGGGCGCTGCGCCCCTGCGCCGTCTACCGCAAGATCACCAACGGCTTCCGTAGCGAATGGGGCGCCGCCCTCTACGCCAACATCAGGTCCGTCGTCGAAACCGCCCGCAGACGATCAATCCGAGCCATCGACGCCATCCGTCTCACACTCGATGGCCTGCCGCTGATCCCAAGCTCCGCGTGACCACAACGCAGGATGGGACCTGAGCAATTAC
>NZ_JBDNGD010000542.1:0-1157 GCF_041689495.1 Halomonas sp.
GAGCAGGTCTACTCCAACAACCAGCTCTTCGAATCGCTGGGCTTCTTCGCCACCCCGACCACGGTCTTCCGTGTCGAGGACGAGCTGGACCGCATCCAGGGCATGCCCGATGAGGCAGCGTTCATCGAGTTGATGGGTGGCCCGGCACCCTGAGGGATGAGGGCCATCGATTCACGCCTTGGCGGGAAATTGCCTCGCCAGGAACCAGCCGGCAACCATCGCCACCAGCATCGCGACCAGAGGGCCGGTGAGCCCGGCGATGGAGGCGAAGGCCGGGCCCGGGCAGTAGCCGGAGAGCCCCCAGCCGATGCCGAACAGGGTGGCGCCGCCGATCAGCCGAGCGTCCAGATCCTGGCGGGTGGGAAGCTGGAAGGCATTGCCGTAGAGCGGTGCCTTGCGACGCAGCACCAGCCGGTAGCCAATGAAGTTGGTCACCACGGCGCCACCCAGCACAAACATCAGGGTCGGGTCCCAGGCACCGGCGACATCCAGGAAGCCCAGCACCCGGGCGGGATCGGTCATGCCGGAGATGGCCAGTCCGAGACCAAAGACCAGGCCGGCGATATACCCCGCCAGGGTCTTGAGGTGAACGGTCTTCATGCCCCACCTCCCAGTACGTGGCGAACCACGAAGACGGTGATGATGGCGGCCGCCAGGAAGGTCAGGGTGGCCACCAGGGAGCGCGGCGACAGCCGTGCCAGACCGCAGACCCCATGGCCGCTGGTACAACCGCTACCCAGGCTGGTCCCCACGCCCACCAGCAGGCCGGCCACCAGCATCAGCACGACACCGCCGGCGGGCTGGCCGACGACCTCGCCGGGGCTGCCGACTACATTGCCGAGGCTGAACGTCGAATCGCCCAGGCCGCCGCCCAGCAGCATCAGCACCACCGGGCCGCTGACCAGGCCGAGCACAAAGGCCAGACGCCAGGCGCTATCGCCCTTGGGTCGCTGCGTGATCAGGTTACCGATGATGCCGCTGATCCCGGCGATGCGACCCAGGGACGCCATCAGCCAGGTGGCCGAGAGGCCGATCAGCACGCCGCCGACCAGCCCTTGCAGACTTGCTGTCAGATCCACGTCGTGACTCCTCCGTCGTTATTCAGTGAGCACGCGAGCCTCATTGGCCGCGGGTCAGTCGCAGGGCAGGGCCCCACC
>NZ_JBDNGD010000543.1:0-2025 GCF_041689495.1 Halomonas sp.
GGGCCTCAGCGCCCGTGACGCCATGGATGCGGTGCTACGCGACAACCTGCACGGCCTGGAGATCGACCAGCGCTGCGTGGAGCTGGCGGCCTTCGCCCTGGCGCTGACCGCCTGGCGCTACCCCGGGGCGGGCGGCTATCGCCCGCTGCCTGAACTGCACCTGGCCTGCTCCGGCCTGCCGATCAGCGTGGCCAAGGAGGAGTGGAAGGCGCTGGGGCTGGGCAAGAAGAACCTGACTATCGCCCTGGACTGGCTCTACGACAGCTTCAAGGATGCCCCTATCCTCGGCAGCCTGCTCGACCCCACCCGCACCAGCGCGGCCAAGATCGCCCAGTGGGGAGAGCTTTCCGAGGCGCTGAACCAGGCGCTTGCCCAGGAAAATAGTCAGGAGAACGGCCAGAAGAGCAGCGACGAGCAACGCGAAACAGCCGTGACCGCCCAGGGCCTGGCCAAGGCCGCCACACTACTGGGGGATCGCTACCACTGGGTGATTACCAATGTACCTTACCTCTCACGCGCCAAGCAGCATATCAAGCTGCAAGAGTTCTGCGCCGACTACTATCCGGCGGCCAAGAATGATCTGGCGACAGTATTCCTCGATCGCTGCCTGGAGCTTTGCGTGGAAGGCGGCACCACCAGTAATGTGCTGCCGCAGAATTGGTTGTTCTTAACCAGCTATAAGAAATTTCGGGAAAAGCTGCTCAATAATGATCGCTGGCATCTGATTGCTCGGTTGGGGCCTGGGGCCTTTGAGACCATTAGCGGCGAAGTGGTCAAGGCGATTTTGATCAATATTAGTCGAGGCATTGGCACGGGGCAGTCAACGGATCTGCTGCACTCTGATGATCAGGGAAACTGGCTGAGGGGAGTCGATGTTTCTGAGCCACGTCCTACAGCTCAGAAAGCAACAGGGTTATCGGAGAATGAAGTGAAGAGCGTGGAGCAAATAAAGCAGCTAGAAAATCCAGATGCTCGAATATCTCTGGACGAAGCGTCTAAAATTGATTTACTATCGGCATACGCAACCTCATACCAAGGCATCACTACAGGCGATAACCCGAGTTTCATTTTCTTCTTTTGGGAAACAAATAGCATTCAAAATGAGTGGAGGACATTTCAATCAACAGGAGATGAGCCATTTCATTATTCAGGTCGCAACCAAGTGTTTCTTTGGGAAAATGGAGAAGGCTACCTAGCATCTTCTGATGCGGCCAGGATTCAGGGGCAAGCTGCTTGGGAAAGTCATGGAATATCTGTAAGGCAGATGAGCTCATTGTCTCCCACTATAAACTCAGGTAGTCCTTGGGATATGAACTGTGCCACCTTAGTTCCTCACACCCTCAGCTGCCTCCCTGCAATATGGTGCTTCTGCTCCTCACCCGAATACAGCGAAGCTGTCCGTCGCATTGACCAAAGCCTAAAGGTCACAAATGCAACTTTGGGTAAAGTCCCCTTCGATCTCGATTATTGGTCCAAAGTCGCGGAAGAACAGTATCCCCACGGACTACCCGAACCCTACACCGACGACCCCACCCAATGGATCTTCCACGGCCACCCCTGCGGGTCAGTAATCTGGGACGAGGAGGCCAAATGGACTGCCCACGGCCCGCTGCGCACCGACGATACCGTGCTGCAGGTCGCCGTGGCCCGGCTGCTGGGCTGCCGCTGGCTGGCGGAGCTGGACCCGGAGATGGAGCTGGCCGAGGAGCAGCGCGAGTGGGTCAACCGCTGCGAGACGCTGCTGGGCCATGCCGACCGCGACGGCATCGTCTGCCTGCCCGCCGTGCGCGGCGAGCGCCGCGCCGTGGATCGCCTGGAGGTGCTGCTGGCCGACGCCTATGGCGACCAGTGGTCCGCCAGCACCCGCACCAAGCTGCTGGAAAACGTCGACCACGCCGGCAAGGACCTGGAGAGCTGGCTGCGCGACAAGTTCTTCGCCCAGCACTATAAGCTGTTCCAGAACCGGCCCTTCATCTGGCACATCTGGGACGGCCTCAAGGACGGCTTCTCCGCCCTGGTGAACTA
>NZ_JBDNGD010000544.1:0-4214 GCF_041689495.1 Halomonas sp.
GGGGTATACTTGTTTCCCGATGTCACGGCGTAGGCTTGGGCCAGGTCGCCTTGTCCGTACCAGCGGTGCATCTCCTCCTGCATCCTGATCATCTTCTTGCGCAGCGGCTTGTCGTTGGCAAGCACCTGCTCAAACTTCTGCGTGAAGAGAGGGGCCCGGGTCTTGGCCTCGCTGTACTGCGTCAACCACAGGCGCACGAACTCGGCAAAGCCTTCCTTGGTCTTGAGCTTCTCCTTGCTGGTGTAGGAAAGCGCCTCGACCTCCTGGCGATAGCCAGCGTCACGATAGGCGCGCGTGAATCGCTCCTTGTGCGTGTAGTGCATGTCCAGGTAGTGGGCCAGCTCGTGGGCCATGACCTCGACATCATCGAAGTTCGCGATTCTTACCTCGCTGTTGGAGCGACGGTAGAAACCCAGCCGTGACTTGCCCTTGACCTTGCCTTGATACAGCCGCGGCCCGATGGTGTCGATCACCATGACGCGGATTCCCTCGCGCCGGGTCGGGGTGTCCTCGGGCTTCAGCTTGACAGTACGCGCGCCCACTTCGATGGTGCCCGACGCTGGTCGGCGTGGGCTCACTCCCAGCATCCGGTAGGTGGGGCGCCACCGAGGCATGGGGGCATCATGCGGCGAGGCCATGGAACTGACATCGTTCTCGTTCTGCCCCTCGCCCTCTCGCTTCTGGCTCTGCTTTGGCTTCAGTTGGTCGATCACTAGGGCATGGCGAGACTTGAGCTTTGCCAGTTCCTCGGCCTGGGGCCAGTCGGTGATCTGCTCCTCAAGCTGGGGGATCTGCTCCTGGGCCAGCTTCAGTTGCTTGTGCGCGCTCTTGGCATCGTCCGGCAGTCCTTTCGCCATATTGGCAATACGGCGCGCCAGTCCGGTCGGGTCGGCCTTGGATATGTCGGCAATCTCAAGCTGGTGCTCGCTTTCGCCTTCCAGGGTCAGCACGAACTGGCTCCCGCTGACGTTATCCAGGCGCAGCGTGAAGGCGTGGTAGCTGCCTACCGATTGGGTATCGGTGCCTGATTCCGCCATCTTGGCGGCCGCGGCGATGATCTCCTGCCCAGCCTTCTTGTGCTCGGTGAGCGTCGTCCCGTTCACGGTCACGGTGAAGCCCTTGTCCGGAATTGCCTCGGCGGTCTTGGCATCGGTGGTGAGTCGCTTCACGCGCGGCTTCAAGTCCTCGACGCGCTTCGTGATCTGCCGCACCTTGTCGCGGATGCGGAACTGGTCGCGGTTGTGCTCCTCCTCAAGCTGCGACATCTTCCGCACCTTCTGGCGCAGGTCCATCTCCTCGAGGATCAGCGGGTTGCCGGAACTGGCCGCCTTCATCTCGGCGGCGTTGCTGGCCTCGCCTGACACGTCCTCGATCTCGCGCTGGGTGGTGTTGCCCTTGCGCACCTGCTCGATAAACCGGGCCTTGGTTTCAATGGTCTGCCACATGCTCGAGTCGAGCGTCCGCTTGGTGGCATAGCGCAGGATCTCTACCTCGAAGTTGTTCCGGTATAGCGGGTTTGGGTCTTCAGCGGTGGGCGGCGTGTCGAACAGGTTGCCCTGGCGGATGATGCGGCCCTCGCGCTGCTCCATGTCGCTGGGGCGCCAGGGGGCGTCCATGTGGTGCAGGGCTACCAGCCGGTCCTGCACGTTCATGCCGGCGCCCATCTTGGGCGTGGAGCCAAACATCACTCGCACTCGCCCGCTGCGCACCTTGCCAAACAGCTCCTCCTTCTGCAATTCGGTGTTAGCGTCGTGGATGAAAGCAATCTCGGCCTCGGGGATGCCTCGGTCGATGAGCTTCTGCTTCAGGTCATCATAGACGCTGAAGTCGCCATCCAGGGCGGCCAACTCGTCGGGGCTCATCTTGTCGAGCTGCTCGTTGGCGGCTTCGTCGCCCTGCTCGGCCCTTTCCACCAAATCGCGGATGCGCGCGGCCTCCTTGGCCTTGGCGCCCTTGGGGGTGGATAGGTCGATGAATACCAGTTGGGTGCCCTTGTCGGCGTCCCACTTGTCATGAATGAATTTAATGCGATCGGCGGACTCGTGGATCTTGCTGCCGGGGTTGTCGGGATAGCTGGCGTCGATCAGGCGCATGTCGAGCGCGGCCTTGCGCGCGTCGGACATGATCTTGAGCATGTTGTCGGCGCCCTTCTCCGGCTTTTTCGGTAAATGCTCGGCCCGGTAGATCAGGCTGCCGGACGGGTAGACCTCGTTACCGTTCTGGTCTTTCTTCGCCACCCCGATATAGTTGGCCTGGTCGTCGCTGCGCTCAACCACCACGTTGTTGGGCTTGCCGCCTGCGATCTTGGGTATCGGCAGTCGCTTACCTTGTGCGGCCAGTTGCCGCTTGATGTCGGCCTGGGTGATGACATCGCTGAATGACAGGTAGCGCTGCATCAGCTCTGGCATGTTCACGAACTTGGAGAATCGCGTTTTCATCTTGTAGGTGCCGGATGGGCTCATCTCCCAGTCCGACTCTATGGATCCGTACATGCGCGCCCAGGCGTCGAAGTGGGCGATCCCCTGGTCTTGCAAGGCGTCATAGTCCAGATACCGCTGGATGGTGTACATCTCTGCCATGGTGTTGCTGATCGGCGTCCCGGTGGCATAGATGACGTTGCCGCCGGTCACTTCGTTGAGATACCGCACCTTCATGAACATATCGCTGGCTTTCTGGCTACCCGTTGGGTTGCCAAGCCCCGCCACGTTGGTCAGCGAGGTAGCGAACCCGAGGTTCTTGAACTCGTGCGCTTCGTCGAGGAACAGCGCATCGACACCCAGCTCGCTGAACGTCAGGTTGTCGTCTTTGTTGTCCGCGTCGAACAGCCGCTTCAGCTTCTCCTCGAGCCGTTCCTTCTGCTTCTCGATCTGCTTCACGCTGCGCGACTTCTTCCCTTCCGCCGCGCGGACTGCCTTGATGGCGGCGTCGTGGTCGCGTATCTGCGCCTTGATGAACTGCTCCTGGAACTTCGCATCCATCTCGACTTTGCCGATCGCTGAGTGTGCAACGATCACAGCGTCCCAGTCCCCGGTCGCGATGCGGGCGAATAGCTGCTGGCGATTGCCTTTCTTGAAGTCCTTTTTCGTGGTGGCCAGGATGTTGGCGCTCGGGTATAGCTTCAGGAAATCCGTTGCCCACTGTCCAACAAGGTGGTTGGGGACGACGAACATCGGCTTGCGCGCGCGGCCCATGCGGCGCATCTCCATCGCGCCTGCCACCATGGCAAAGGTTTTCCCAGAGCCGACCACTTGATCGAGTAGCGTGTTGCCTGACTGCACGATGCGCCACACGGCGTTGGACTGGTGCGGGCGCAGGCTGATGATGTCGTCGCTGACCTTGCCCGGGAACGTCAGGTGGCCGCCGTCGAACTCACGGAGCCGGTCTGTGTTGAAAGTGTCGTTGTAGAGTCGCGCCAGGCGCTCGCGGCGCGCGTCGTCTGCCCACACCCAACGGCGGAACTCAGTATTGATCTTCGCGATGCGCTCGGCCGCGACGTTGGTGGCGGACTCATTCACGAGGGTTGAACCGTCATCCAGCTTGTCGCGGACCACGGCATTGGTCTGGTTCGCCGCGTGCTCGATCAGCTTGTTGACATCGACGCGCTCGGTTGCCCATCTCTGGCGCTGCGCTGGAGTGGGGTTGCCTTTGATTGACCATTTGGCTACAGGGGAGGCGTAGGAGGCGCCGCCGCTGTCGCTGTCCATGATGAACTGGACGAAGGCTGTCATGTCCTCGACGGGCATCCAGTGCGCGCCAGTCTTCACACTGATGTCTACTGCCTCGATATCCTCTGGCTGTACCTCACGCAGCGCCTCCACGTTGCGCTGGAACCTCGGCATTTCCTTGGCCAGCCGATCGGCCAGGGATAGCTTGTGCTTCACGTTGCCGCTCAGGAAAGCGTCGCGCTCGACCCAGCTCCCGGGGGTTTCCTCGAAGATCCTGCCTTCCAGCTCCTCGGCAACCTTGGCCTCGGTCTTGCCGTACAGAGACGCCATGTAGGGCATGTCAACGCGGCCATGCTCTGACAGGCTGGCCGCCAGGGCGTCAACGGCGCTGCTGGCGTGCTCTGGGGCGTGGTATGGCTGTTGGGTGCGCCGGCTGAAAATGGCGGCCTTCTTGGCGCTTGGCGGCTTGGCTGCCTCACCGGTGCGCTTTGCTACAGCGGCGGATATGCCCTTGTCGAACTTGTCCTCGAGCGCGGCAATCTGCGGCCA
>NZ_JBDNGD010000545.1:0-1817 GCF_041689495.1 Halomonas sp.
CGCGTCTCGCCAGCATTGTTAGAAAAATTCTTGGTCGCGCATAACCTACGCCAGCAACTTGCACGACACGAAGGAGTTGGAGGCCCGCCGCGACGACGCCCAGGCGCACCGCCAGGCCTTGGTCGAACAGCATGACGAGTACCGCGAGCGCCTGGCTGGCGTGGAGATGCAGCGTCAGGAGGCCGAACAGGCCGGCACCAAGGCCAAGGTGCGGGTCGAAGCCCTCGCGGCCCGCCTGGAGGCTCTGGAGGCTGAGAAATCGGATCGCAAGCGCGGACAGCAAGCCGAGGAGCACTCGGGCTGCCGTTCAATAAGCCCGAGTGATCCCCGAGAAAGAGGCGTTGCCGCTCCCTGGAACTGGCCCTGGAAGCCAGGAAGAAGCAAGATTATGGCGCTTCTCTTGCCTATCATCCGGTCTTCATGACCCTGCCATGCCGAGGCGTATCTCTCTATCACATGGGTGCGACAGTGCGCGCCTACCACACGGGTGCGACAGTGCGCGCCGCACCCGGATTTCACGCCATGTCGCTGCCAGCGTGAGACCCCACCGATGCCACCGCATGCTGTCACTTCACTGTGACATCGTACTCACAATAGGCGTACACTAGGCTTATCCCCTATCATCCGGCGCCGAGCATCAGAGCTAAGCCCTCGACGCCAAGGAGGCCACTATGCTGACTGCATTCCCCCACGACGACGCGAGCAACGGCCATGAGCGCAATACCGAACGCTTCGCCTTCCGTACTGCACCGCGCATCAAGCAGGCGATCGAGCGCGCAGCAGCGCTTTCCGGCCAAGACATGTCCTCCTTCGTGCTGGCCGCGGCCTATGAGCGTGCCCTGGAGACCATCCAGGCCCACGAGGTGACCCGGCTGACCGCCGACGACCATCGCGCCTTCTTCGACGCCCTGGAAAACCCGCCGGCACCGACCGACCAGCTGCGGGCCGCCTTCGCCCACCACAGGGAGACGGTGGTGAAGCACTGATGTCCTCTCCCGTTGTCATCGAGCCGCTCGATAAGGCCAAACACAATCGAGCGGCTTTTTCGTCGGGTGTCCCCCAGGTGGACCGCTACCTGCAAGAGACGGCCAGCCGCTTGATGAAAGGCGGCACGGCCAGAGTCTTCGTGATGGTGGACCCACAACAGCGGCGAGAGGAGATCCTGGGGTTCTACTCGATCAACGCGCATAGCGTGCAGGGCGGCGACCTGCCCAAGCGCTTCCAGCGCATTGCCCTGGCCGATGGCAGCCTGCCCGCGGCGTTCATTGGCATGATCGGCGTGGCCGAGACGGTCCAGGGTCAGGGTATCGGCAGTCGACTGCTGGTCGATGCCCTGGGTGGGGCCTATCAGGCCTCACAGCGGGTCGGCACCGCCATGGTGCTGCTGGACATCCTTGACTGTGGCAACCCCAAGTCGGTGGCACGACGGCAGCGGCTGTACGCCGGCTTTGGCTTTCAGCCGCTACCTTCCCAGCCGCTGCGCATGTTTCTGCCGATGGGCACCATCGCCAAGCTCCTGACAGGCGAATGACCCCCCCGGGGGGCTCGACTGGCTATCTCGTTTGCTTAGCAGATCGAACAATAGGTCAGGAGTTCTACTACAGGTACCGGACGGATACCGGCCATCCTTGGCCAGGAGAGGCGTGACGCAAAAGGGAAGGCGAGAGACTTCGCCGCCAGGATAGTGTGACCAGCGCCGTCCTGGTATTCGTGCGCACCAACCCCTATCGTAAGCGCTCCAGCAACCCCATCTTCTTAAGCTGATTAGTGTCGGCCAGACTGGTGACCTCTGATGGATACGAGGACACCATGAACGA
>NZ_JBDNGD010000546.1:0-1410 GCF_041689495.1 Halomonas sp.
AGCACCCAGGGCACGGGCATCCAGGTCGATCGTCGTGGAGACGATATCGTTCTCAACATGCCGAGCAGCGTGACCTTCGGTTTCGATTCCAGCGAACTGACCAACAGTGCCCGCAGTGCCCTCAACAATGTCGCCCAGATCCTCCAGCAGTATCCCGACACCCGGGTGAACATCGCCGGACATACCGACAGTACCGGTAATGCCTCCTACAACCAGACCCTCTCCGAGCGCCGGGCTGAATCCGTGGGTAATTACCTGGCACAGAGCGGAGTTTCCTGGTCTCGTCTCAACATGGCGGGCTATGGGCAGAGCCAGCCGGTCGCCAGCAACGCGAACGAACAGGGCCGTGCCCAGAACCGTCGTGTCGAGATCACCCTGACACCGATCGAGTCGCAGTTTCAGCAATAACCCGATTCAGCGGACCCAGGCCGGGTTTTACTGATGGCTGGGTTTTACTGATAAAAAGGGCCCCCACCTTGGTGTGGCGGGCCCTTTTCCTTGCCGATTCACGGATATCGACCATGCTTTCCTACCAGCATGCCTACCATGCCGGCAATTTTGCCGATGTTCACAAGCACCTGACGCTCTTTGCCGTCGTGGATCACCTCTTGCGCAAGGATTCGCCTGTCACCTTCGTTGATACCCATGCCGGTCGGGGCCTCTATCGCCTATCGGCCGAGGCATCCGACAAGTTGCAGGAGTACCGCAACGGCGTGATGCCGCTGTGGCGGTCAAGGGAGACCCTTATCCGGGATCCCTTGCTCCACGCCTGGCTTGGCGCCCTGGAGGAGGCGCAGTCCGGCGCACCATCGGCCGAAGGGAAGTGTCTTGACCAATACCCGGGTTCCCCCTGGTGGCTGGCCAATCGCTTGCGGTCCCAGGATAGGTTGATGCTCTTCGAGTTGCATCCCGGCGAGCATGACCATCTGGCAGGCCTGCCGCTGCCGGATAATGTGCGACACATTCATGGGGATGGGCTCCAGGGACTACGACAACGATTGCCGGTGGCGACGCCACGGCTCTGCGTCCTCATCGATCCCAGCTATGAACGCAAGACCGAATATGCCGAGGTGGCGGATGCCGTTCTGTCGGCCATGCGCAAGGTTCGCCATGGGCTCGTGCTGGTCTGGTATCCCTTGTTGCCGGCGGGTCGCCATCGGGTATTGCTGGAATCACTGCGAGATGACGGCCCGCGCAAGATCTGGCGCAGTGAACTGGTTCTTCATGATCCTGACTCAGGGGAGCACGGCATGTACGGGAGTGGCATGCTGGTGGTGAACCCGCCCTGGAGACTTGAGCAGCGCCTGTCGGCCGCCATGGATTCGATCATCCCCGTGCTGGGTTCGACAAGCCGCTACAGCAGTGGCTGGTGGGTGGAGGAATAGGACACGGCTATTTGCCGATGCAGAA
>NZ_JBDNGD010000547.1:0-1011 GCF_041689495.1 Halomonas sp.
CACCTCAATATAGCGCCTCAACTGGCCGATATGAGGTTGTGATCGACTCCGATGATACAACACCCCGACTCTCCGGACGACCACCCAGCATGGAACCCACAGGATGGCATTCAACGAAGCCAAGGAACTCGCCGCCGGGCGCTTGCATGTGATCTTCGTCGATTCCTATTCCGCCTTCGAGAATCAGGTACTTGAGCTGTTGAAGGAGTGTCGCTGGAAGAGGTGACGGTCGGTAGGCTATGCCGGCCGCGCCTCCTCGAAAAGCTCGGCGGGCATCGAATACGCCAGCTCCCATGTCATGGCGATCTGGCGATCTCCTTCATAACTCTTCAGCGCCTTAGCCGGACCCAGGAAAATAAATGGCGCCGTCTCACCCTCGATGCGCTTGGTCAATCGGGCGAAGAACAGAATGGTATAGCCGCGTTCGCGGAAATGAAGATAGTTCTGCCCGGTAGGACTTGCCTGCGTTACGGTGGACTGGCTTTCCCAGTGCAGCAGCGTTCGGCTGATGGGGTAGTCTCGATAAAGAGTGGTTGGAGAGAAGTCCCGCTCATCCTTTTGGAAGGTCACCAGATGAACATAGGCATTAAGATGCTTGGCATTCAGCCTTCCCTGGCCGGTCGGCCCCGGCTTGTCCAAGCTCGCCAAGCCCAGGGCTGCCTTTATCTCCGCAGTACCGTAGGCGCCATGCAGCAGCAACCCACAGTCGAACGGCAGATCTTCGATCAGCTTTAACGGTATCCGCTGATGCGCCCGCCGCCAGGCGGCTACCTCCGCTGCATCCGCCGCTACACTGGAATTCGCGCGCCACTTCTGCAGCGACTGCTCGAGGCTCTCAACGCCCACCAAGCCACCCTTTCGGCCCCACAGCAGATAGTGAAGCGCGGTCTGCTTCGCAACGTCGTAGCGTCCCAGGGCCTCTTCAACGCTGCTATCCGTATGGCCAAGGGTTTCGACGGCCGATAGGAGCTCTGGGTCGCTACGAAGGGCGATGCGTGGTAGCGCCTTGCG
>NZ_JBDNGD010000548.1:0-1976 GCF_041689495.1 Halomonas sp.
CCCAGGGTCTCGGAGACCGAGCGCATCGCCCTGGAAGCAGGGACCGTGGCCTGGGACGGGGAGTTGTTCACCGGACGACCCGACTGGCAGACATTGCTTGCCATGACGGATGAAGGATTGACGAGTGAAGAACAGGATTTCATCGACCACCAGTGCAGCGTGGCCGCCGGCATGTGCAATGCCTGGGAAATCGCCCGTGAACGTGCCGACCTTCCCCAGGAACTCTGGGATTACCTCAAGGCGGAACGTTTCTTCGGCATGATCATCCCCAGGGACTACGGTGGCCTCGGGTTCTCTGCCAAGGCGCAGTCCATGGTGCTGCAGAAGCTGTCACTCAGTGAGACCCTGATGGTCACCGTGGGCGTGCCCAACTCCTTGGGTCCCGGTGAGCTACTGCTCAAGTACGGCACCGAGCAGCAGAAGGACCACTACCTGCCACGCCTTGCCGATGGCCGCGAGATCCCCTGCTTCGGTCTAACCGGCCCCCGCGCCGGCAGCGACGCCACCGCCATTCCCGACACCGGGGTGGTCTGCCAGCAACAGATAAACGGCGAGGAGGTGCTCGGCCTGCGGCTCAACTTCGAGAAACGCTGGATCACTCTGGCACCCATCGCCACGGTGATCGGATTGGCCTTCCGCCTCTTCGATCCTGACAACCTGCTGGGTGACGAGACCGACCGCGGCATTACCTTGGCGCTGATTCCCCGGGATACCGAGGGCGTGGAAATCGGCCGCCGTCACCACCCCATCGGCTGTCCCTTTATGAACGGGCCGATCAAGGGCAAGGGCGTCTTCGTGCCACTCGACACCCTGATCGGCGGCCGCGAGATGGTCGGCCAGGGCTGGCGGATGCTGGTGGAGTGCCTGTCCATCGGTCGTTGCATCACCCTGCCCTCCGGCGCCGCCGGCGCCGCCCGCTACGCACTGGGCTGGAGTGGTGGCTTCGCCCGCATACGCCGCCAGTTCAACCTGCCGGTGGCCGAGATGGAAGGCATCCAGGAGCCCCTGGCCCGCATTGCCGGTCTCTGCTATATCTCGCGGGCGGCGGTCTATCAGACCGCCAACACCATCGACCGCGGGGAGAAGCCGGCGGTGCCCTCGGCGATCCTCAAGAGTCAGCTCACCGAGTTCCAGCGTCAGGCACTCGGCGATGCCATGGATATTCACGGCGGCAAGGCGGTGACGCTGGGCCCGAGCAACTACCTGGGGATCGGCTACAGCGCCAACCCGGTGGCCATCACCGTCGAAGGCGCCAACATCATGACCCGCAACCTGATGATCTTCAGCCAGGGGGCGATTCGTTGCCACCCCTACGTGCTCGAGGAACTGGCCGCCAAGGAGACCGATGATCTGGCCTCCTTCGAGCGAGCCGTCTTCGGCCATGCTGGGTTGATCCTGGGTAACGCCGCCCGCGCCCTGACCCAGGGACTGGGGATCGGCAAGCCCGACGTGCCCTTCGACGCGATCGCCGCGCCCTATGCCAGGGATATCTCGCGACTCTCCGCGGGCTTCGGCCTCTGTGCCGATGCCGCCTTGGCGAGTCTCGGCGCCAGCCTCAAGCAACGGGAGATGATTTCCGCGCGCCTGGCCGACATGCTGTCCAATCTCTACCTGGCTTCCATGGTGCTCAAGCAATGGCAGGAGGGCGGCCGGGTCGACGGCGAAGCGGCGTTGCTGCATTACAGCTGCCGTTTCCTCTTGCAGCGTGCCGAGCAGGCCCTGGATGAGTTCCTCGACAACCTGCCCAGTCGTGCCCTGGGTCGATGGTTGCGGATCATCGTCATGCCCTTAGGTCGCCGCTGGAAGCGTCCCCACGACGACCTGGCAAGAGAGATCGCCCAGGCCGTCTCCCGCGACACGGCACTGCGGCACACCCTGCTGGAGGCCACCTGGCAGGGCAGTGACGGTGCCCGGGACAATCCACTGGCTCATTACAATGCCCTGCTGGTCACCCAGGACCGCGCCGAGGCGCTCTA
>NZ_JBDNGD010000549.1:0-3371 GCF_041689495.1 Halomonas sp.
CATCGGTGGATGCTGCTTTCCCTGCTGTTCGCCGCGCCCCTGGCCCTGGCCAGCGACGGCCATGACCTGACCTTCAAGGGCGACGCCAGCTTCGGCGGCCCCCACGGCGGCCAGGCGATCCAGGCGGCCGTGGTCGACGCCGAGTCCGGCGAGGTGGTGGCCGAGGAGTCCGGCAGCGTCTCCGCTGACGGCGACCCGGCCTTCGCCTTCGACTTCCCCGGCGCCCTACAAGACGGCAATGGCTCCGAGGTCCACTACTGGATCGATTCCAACTTCGGCGGCGGCAGCGAGGGCAGCTGCGATCCCATGGAGAATGACCACCAGTGGCGCGTGACGCTGGAGCCGGCCAGTGAGGCGGTCACCCACGTGGAAAGCCACGACCCCGGCGCGCAGTCGGACGTCTGCGCCACCTTCGAGTAACGCCCGTCACCTTCTGGCCCGCGGCGCCGCCGGTCGGCCACGCGGCCCCTTCTGCCTTGCCATGACCGGCCTCATGCCGAGGCGTGGCCGCTGCCGGCGCCCGAGGTGCGCGCCACCCTGGAGCGGTGAGAACGGCGGCTGGGGCGCAACGGTGGTGTGAGCAATCTCGGGCTGAGTCTCACTGAACCTTGATCTTGCCGGTCATACCTGCTTGTGCATGGCCCGGTACTTCGCAACGGAAGACATAGGTTCCGGCCTTCTCGACGGTGAAGCGTACGGTATCGCTTTCCCCTTGGGTGATGGTCTTGGTCATCACCCCCAGTTTAGGGATATGCAGGTTATGCCCCATCACGGCCGTGTTCTTCAGGGTAAGCACCACCTCGCTACCTACTGGAACTTCGATCTGTGCGGGGTGGAACTTGAATCCGCGCTGTGCCTCGATTGTAATCTGGGCCTGTTGTGGCTGTGCTGCCAATGTCGTGGTCGGGATCAGAATAAGCGCCACAGTCCAGCATAGCGCGGCAATCCCAGCCAAGGTCCTGGCGTGGTATCCGATGCGAATCATGTGCGGTCCTCCAGACCTGTCGCGAGAAACCCTATGTCATAGAAAAGGTATGGTTAGCCTGGCTGCCTGCAGGCGGTTGGCATGCCATAGGGCAGAAAATGTCCGGCGGTCTGCCACGGCCGCCGGGCGGTTGCTGTCATTCGCTCCCGGGCTGCATGTTCAACTTCCATTCTAGGA
Source organism: Halomonas sp. (assembly GCF_041689495.1). Lineage (GTDB taxonomy): Bacteria > Pseudomonadota > Gammaproteobacteria > Pseudomonadales > Halomonadaceae > Halomonas. The sequence goes on from NZ_JBDNGD010000549.1 coordinate 1,163, forward strand.
TGTTGTCCTCCTCGAACATCACGTGGATAAAGGGCTGTTTCTTGCCGTTGGGTAGCTCAAAGGCAGTCTTCACCGGCTCGAAGACCGGCCCCTGCGGCGTGGGCTTGATCGGCAGCACGATCAGGTGGGTGTGATGGTCCTGGCTGGGAATGTGGCGCTCGCTGGGAGCGAGCGGCATTTCCTCATCCAGCGCCAGCGAGTAATCGCGCTTGCGTACGACCTCGGTGGTCATCAAGTGGGCGACCTTGGTGTCCACCTGCTCGCCGTTGATATACAAGTGGACGACCCCCCACCAGGCACCGCGGGTGTACTCCTTGGGCATCAGCGGCGAGCCGGTGCCGGTGGTGCCGTGTAGCCAACCGTCGATGAACACGCCGCCCTGGGTGTTATAGCCGGGGAAGGGCGGCTGGACCACGTGATCGAACTCCAGTCGGTACTTGTTGCCCGCCGGGTCGTGGAACCAGGTTTCCAGTTGCACCTCGTCGGGTGTGTCGCCCGGCTTGCCGGGCTGGTCCTCGGCCACCCGATCCAGCAGGGTGGTCTTGAAATAGCCGCTCTGATCCGGGGGCAGGGGCCGGGCCTTATCGCTGAATGGCGTCGGCTGCGCGAACACGGTGTACTCGGTGCCCGCCTCATTGGTCTTGCGTGCCTTCGCCGGCGCCGCTACCAGAATCGGCAGCTTCTCGAGCAACTCGCGGATCGGCGGCTTGTCCACCTTGGCGAGGATCGGCTGTAGGGTCCGCTGAGGGTCGTCCGGCGTGCCGAATACCTCCTTGCTCAACTTTCTGGGGCCGGGCAGCACCCAGTAGACGGTCTTGCCGGCCTCCTGCTGGATCACCGCCTTGTTGATCAGGGGGCCGCTCTTGTCCGGGCCGGCGGCCGACGCCCCGGTCGCAAACAGCAAGGCGGCAAGAAACACCGGTATCTTCGGGCTGTGGTTTTGCATCGTCGTTTCCTCCTGGCCGCATCCGCATCAGCGGCCACGGCCTTCGGTCGAGTGAGTGGCTCGCTATTCCGCCAGCGCATCGAGTCAGGAATGTTCTCGACGAGCTGCGTGAGCTGAGCATTCATCCCATTGGTCGCATCGGCGGCGTATTGCTTACAAGTGCGGGGAAGAGGGGGCGATGATGCCGGCCACACCGGAGTGACGGCGGAGTGGCCGGCGGGGATGGTTTTTCCGGGTATCCTGCTACAGCCGCATCTCGATGCCGCGGTCGGCCATGTAGCGCTTGGCGTCGGGAATGCTGTATTCACCGAAGTGGAAGATGCTGGCGGCCAGTACCGCGGCGGCGCCCCCCTGGGTCACACTCTCGACCAGGTGGTCGAGGGTGCCGACGCCGCCGGAGGCGATCACCGGCACGCTCACCGCGTCACTGATGGCGCGGGTGAGCTCGACATCGAAGCCGACCTTGGTGCCGTCGCGCCGCCGAGCAGGGGGATGCCGAGGCCCAGAACAATTTCGGTCTCCTCTACTATAACGGCCAAGGAGTCCGACAGGATCGCGTAATGTCCTACATTCTTCAGAACCTCGCGGCGGTGCAAGGCAATGCCATAGCTATCAAGAACCGCGACATCAGCCTCAAACAACTTTCCCGAGAGCAGGTCACCGAGGGTCAGCGCCTTGCCTCGGAGTGGCAGGTAGACACTCCTCTCCCAACCTCTAGCGACACCAAGACCTGGCCCTGACCGGGTAGGTGACTATCGGCTGGGCTACTCAGACTTTCGCAGGGCATCCACCAGGCTGCGGAAGTCGCTACCCGTGGGCCCGTGTAGGGGTATCGGCCTCGCGTGGCTCCTGCGGCCTCTCTGGGCGATCCGGCGGGGGTAGGGTGCGAAGCTGGTGGACCTCCTCCCTCAGTGCCACCAACTCCCGGCGCATGGCTCGCAACTCCTGCAACATGGCCTGTTGCGTGTCCGGTTCGTCAGACGTTGCGTTCTGTTGCGCCTGGGGCGGTGCGTTGGGCGGTTCGCCCCATAGACGGATGAGTTCGGACAGGTCGAGAACGCGGACGCCATCGCCTCGAATACTGCATGACAAGCGGCCCGCTTCGATAGCGCGGTGGATGGTAGAGCGGGCTTTTCCGTAGAGCCTAGCGCTGCCTTTTACCCACAAGCAGCAACTGGACAAAATGCATTGACTAACGCATGCTTTGGGAATGCATATACAAAATCAAATCAAGCGAACACTCTCGGAACCCTCAAACATAGA
>NZ_JBDNGD010000550.1:0-4749 GCF_041689495.1 Halomonas sp.
ACCCGAAGGTGGCGGATGTACTGCGGCAGCATGCCAGCGATGCCTGGAGCCTGGCCGACGCCGACGGCAAACATGCCCGACTGCGCCTGCCGCTGCCCGCCATCGAGCGCGTCGGTGCACCTCGCCCGAAAACACCGCCACGCCCCGAGTTCCATGATTTCGGCATCGCCGACCTGCCGGCACCCGATGAGGCACTGGCCAACTGTGCGCTGCGCTGCCTCGAGGTGGTTTCCTTCGATACCGAAACCACCGGCCTGGAACTGCGCCGGGGCGACACCGTCATCAGCATCGGGGCCTGTCGCGTGGTAAACAATCGCCTGCTGGCCAGTGAAACCTTCGACGTGCGGGTCGATCCGGGGCGGCCCATTCCGCCAGCCAGCACGGCCATCCATGGTCTCACCGACAGTGACGTGGCCGGGCCCCCCTCTCCAGGTGACCCTCCCGCGCTTCCGCGACTATATCGGCAATGCGGTGATCCTGGCCCACAACGCCGCCTTCGACCTGCTGGCGATCCACCCCCCGGGGGGTGGCGTCACCTTCGACATGCCGGTACTCGATACCCTCCTGCTCTCCCGGGCACTGGACGAGGCGATCGACGGACATGACCTCGATACCCTGGCCGATCGCTACGGGTTGACGATTCCGCCCGGGGCCCGACACACCGCCCTGGGTGATGCCCGGGTGACCGCCGAGCTCTGGCTGGCACTTCTCCCGCGGCTGGAGGCCCGCGGCATCACCACCCTGCATGACGCCCTGGCCCTGCAGGCCTGGGCCTTCGACAAGGCGGATGCCAGCGCATGACCACGCCGCGCATCAAGGAGCGCCTGATCGCCCTGATCCTGCTGGCACTGGTGCTGTTCTCGCCGCCCCTGATCCTGATGATGGACCGTGGGCATGACGCCGGGCTCTCCCGACTTCCCCTCTACCTGTTCCTCGCCTGGGCCCTGGTGATCGCGCTTGCCGCCTGGCTCATGGAACGCCGTAACGGGAAATAGGTGGCCGATGAGGAGCGAAATGGCGGTACTCGGCATTGCCTTCGGCTATCTCGGGCTGTTGTTCGTGATCGCTGCCTGGGGGGATCGCCGCGCCGAGCAGGGGCGTTCGCTGATCGGCTCACCGACGGTCTATGCCCTCTCCATCGCCGTCTACTGTACCGCCTGGACCTTCTACGGCAGTGTGGGGCGCGCCGCCAACAGCGGCCCCAGTTTCCTGCTGATCTACCTGGGCCCGACCCTGGCCATGCTCATGGCCCCCCTGCTGATCCGCAAGATGGTGCGGATCGCCAGTGCCCAGCGCATCACCTCCATCGCCGACTTCATCAGCGCCCGCTATGGAAAGAGCTCCAGCCTGGGGGCCCTGGTCGCCCTGATCGCGCTGATCGGCATCACCCCCTATATCGCCCTGCAGCTCAAGGCCATCACCCTGAGTCATGCCGTGCTGGTGAACTATCCGGAAGCGGCGGGAATGAGCCTGGTGGACGAGAGCTTCTGGAATGACAAGTCGTTCTGGGTCGCCCTGGTGCTGGCTGTCTTCATCATCCTCTTCGGGACCCGCCACCTGGATGCCAGCGAGCGACACGAGGGCATGGTGGCGGCCATTGCCTTCGAGTCCATGGTCAAGCTGGTGGCCTTCATGGCCGTGGGGATCTTCACCGTCTTCGTGCTGTTCAACGGCCCGGGGGATCTCTTTTCCCGGGTGGCCGCGACACCCGAACTGGCGGGCGCCCTCAGCCTCGAGGCGGTCCCCGGTGGGGCCGTGGGCTGGGTGGGGACCCTGCTGCTGGCCTTCCTGGCCTTCCTGAAACTGCCGCGGCAGTTTCAGGTACTGGTCGTCGAGAACGTCGACGAGCGACACCTCAAGCGCGCCAGCTGGCTCTTCCCGCTCTACCTGCTGGCGATCAATATCTTCGTGATCCCCATCGCCATGGCGGGAATGCTGCTCGGTGACACCAGCAGCAACCCCGACAGCTTCGTGTTGACCCTGCCCCTGTCGGCCGGCCTCGACGGGCTGCCGCTGCTGGTCTTCATCGGCGGTCTCTCGGCGGCCACCAGCATGGTGATCGTTGAGACCCTCGCGCTCTCGACCATGGTCAGCAACCAGTTGGTCATGCCCTTGCTGCTGCGCGCTCGACTTCTCCAGCTGGGCTCGCGAGGGGAACTCGCCGGCTGGCTGCTGGGTATCCGGCGCGTCGCCATCCTGCTGATTCTCCTTCTCGGCTATCTCTACCATGCGCTGATCGGCATGTACTGGCGTGGGGCCAACCGCAAGGGGGCCGCCCTGGGGCTGATCGCAGGCTTCCTGATATGGGCCTGGACCCTGCTGCTGCCCGGCTTCGCCCAATCGGGCTGGCTGGATGCCGGCTTCCTTGATCAGGGCCCCTGGGGAATCACCTGGTTGCGACCCTATGCGATGCTGGGACTCGAGGGATGGGATATCTACACTCACTCCCTGCTGTGGAGCCTGGTGGCCAATATCGGGCTGCTGGTGGGTATCTCGCTGTTCTCCCGACAGAGCCCCCTCGAACAGACCCAGGCGGCCCTGTTCACCGAGGCCATGCATCCCGGCCTGATGGAGACCTCGCTATGGCAGGGTCAGACCACGCGCGGCGAGTTACGCCTGCTGCTTGACCGTTACCTGGGCGCCAATGCCACTGCCAGGGTCTTTTCCAGTCCCGACACAAGCGAGGATGACCTTCCCGCTCCCCCCGAGCTGATCTCCCGGGCCGAGCAGGCCCTGGCCGGGGCACTGGGCAGCGCCTCGGCACGGGTGCTGGTCAACTCGGTGGTACGCGGCGAGGCCCTCGATCTGGATGCGATACTCAGCATCCTGGATACCACCTCGGAAACCCTGGAAGTCAATCGCCGACTGGAACAGAAATCCAATGAACTGGCGCGCGCCAGCGAGGAACTCCGCAGCGCCAATGAGCGCCTCAGGGAACTCGACCGGCTCAAGGACGAGTTCGTCGCCATGGTCAGCCACGAGTTGCGAACCCCCCTGACCTCGATCCGTGCCTTCGCGGAGATCCTCCACGACAGCCAGGACCTGCCCGAGGAGAAGCGCCTGCATTTCCTCGATGTCGTGGTACATGAGAGCCAGCGACTCTCGCGGTTGATCGAGGAGATCCTCGACCTCGCCCGGCTGGAGAGCGGCCGCTTGACCCTTAATCTCCAGCGCCTGGACCTGGTGACCCTGGCCCGTCACAGCCTGGATGCCGTGCATCGGCTTCAGGAGAATCGCGGCGTTGACCTGAAGGTGGACATCTCCCTGGACTCGGCCTGGGTCGTCGGCGACCCGGATCGCCTCGAACAGGTCATCATCAATCTGGTCGACAATGCCGGCAAGTTCACCGATGACGACGACCCGCGGGTATTGGTGCGCCTGGAACGCCACAAGGACCACTTCCGTCTGGCAGTGGAAGACAACGGCCCAGGCATCGCCGAAGGGGAACGCGAGCGGGTGTTCGAGAAGTTTCACCAGATCAAGCACAGTGGCGGCGAGACACGCGGCCGCCCCAAGGGGAGTGGTCTGGGGTTGCCGATCAGCCGAGGCATCGTCTCTCACCTGGGCGGGCGGCTCTGGGTGGAAGACGCCCTCCACCTGGGCGGCGCCTGCCTGGTGATGGAACTGCCCGAGGCGCCAGCGGAATGAAGAACAAGAAGCACGCCTTGCAAGCCCAGTAAGCGACAGCGCACCCCTACCTGCCCATGCCACCTCGGCGCAAGGGACCTACGCTTTTCTGGCGTGTCGCATCAGCCCACGGATCTGCTGGAGATCATGGCGTAACATCAGGGTCTGGTCTTCTCCCAGGCGATCGATATCCACCCAGCCATCCGGTGTCCGTCCTTCCTGCAGGGCCCGACGCTGCTCGTCGAGCAACAGCTCCTGCAAGCGTTCCAGGGCCTTGTGCAGCCCACGCGCCCGCTCTGCCTGAAGCGCCTCGCACATCACCCGGGCCGTCAGGCGCGAATGGGTATCCGGCGGCGTGATGCCTTGACGGAGAGCCAGCAGACGTACGGCATTGACCAGCGGCAGGACACCCTGGTGCTTGAGGTCGATCGCTCTGTCGTGGGGGGCCCCGTCACGATTGCCGGCGAGACGCCCGAAGCGATCCAGGGCCACCGGGAGCTCCTCCAGGAGCGCTCCCATCTCGTCCAGGAACAGCGACGCCTTGGTTACCAGGCGGGTCACGGTCTCCGACAGGGCCGCGGCGAGACTGGCATCACCATGTACGGGATGGAAATCGAGGAGGATATTGGCCTGCTGGACACGCTTGACCTGACGACCCCGGGTCCAGATTGTCAGCTGTTCGGTCCATTCGCCGAGACGCTTGCGCCACATCGGCCAGCGCGCCATCACCTGACCCTGGCACAAGGGGATGCCGGCCTCGTCCAGCCGGTTCGCGAAACGCTCGCCCAGCGCCTGGAAATAGCCGTCGATCTCGGTATGCCGACTGTCGGGGTAGTCGGCAATGATCATGGCATTGTCCTGGTCGGGTGCCATCAGGCTCTCGTGGCGAGCCACGGACCCCATCGTCAACACGCACCAGGCCACGGGCGGGGGGCCCCAGCCATGGCCCTGCATCTCGTTGAGGGAGAGGTCGATGGCCCGACGATAGAGCCAGTCGTTATGGTCGCTGATCACCTGGCTGATACGCCACGCCGGCAGGTCGAGACGATCCAGCGCCTCGACCAGCTCCGCCTGCCAGCGGTGAGCACGAGCCAGATCGGGCTCCTTGCCCAGATTGACGAG